>CAWUJQ010000047.1:0-20445 GCA_963922445.1 uncultured bacterium | reverse complement strand
GACGGCTGCCTACAACTACTTGCTCACCCGTGACGGCATCAACCCGCAGCGCGTATCCGCACACGGGTTCAGTGCGGGCGGTGCAGCGGCGCTCTATGGCACGGCCCGCACCCCGCAGCTACAAGCGGTGTCTGCAATGGGCAACTATCACGACTTAGAACGCAGCGCCGGGGCAGGCGACCCGAACCTGTCGCCCATTTTACGGCTCTATTTGGTAGGACTGCGGCTGGGTTACCGCAGCGGCACCGGGATGCCGCTGAGTCAACTGAAGCCGGTGACGATCATGGATGAGATTAACCCGCGCCCGGTGCTGCTGATCTATGGCACCGAAGAGCCGCAAATCGACGGGCGTGCGCTGGTCGCCCAAACAACCAACGGCACCCTGTGGGAGGTTCCCGGCGTGGGGCATGGGGGCTACGTGCAAGCCTACCCCGATGAAACGCAGCGTATTCTGGGCGGCTTCCACGCAGATGCCCTGCTGAACGACGACTAAATGCGGTTACTGTCTCGACTTGGCCGCAAGCCGCCGCGCCTGCTCGTCATCGGCCTGGACTGCGCCCCCCCGCACCTGATCTTTGACGAGTTCCGTGCCGGCCTACCGACCCTCAGCCGCTTAATTGACGGTGGCACCTACGGCCCGCTTGAGTCGTCTATTCCGTGCATTACCGTCCCGGCATGGAGCAGTATGACGAGCAGCCGTGACCCCGGCGTATTAGGCATCTACGGCTTTCGCAACCGCGCCACCTACGACTACAACTCACTCACGGTTGCCAACGGCAGCGCTGTGAAGGTGCCCCGCCTGTGGGAGTTGCTCAGCAATGCAAGCAAGCAAAACGTGGTGATCGGCGTGCCGCAAACGTACCCGCCGCGCCCGCTCAACGGCCATCTCGTCAGCGGTTTCCTGACCCCTGGCACCGAGAGCGCCTTCACCTATCCGGCCATCTTTAAAACGGAAGTGCTCAAGCACACGCCCAACTACGCCTTCGATGCAACGGGCTTCCGCACAAACGACAAAACATGGCTGGCACAGCGCATCAGTGACGTAACCGACGTACAGTTCAAGCTGCTCAAGCACACGCTTTCGACTAAACCCTGGGACTTTGCTATGTTCGTCAACATGGGCACAGACCGAGTGCATCACGGCTTTTGGCGCTACCATGACCCATCTCACCGCCTGCACGACCCCAACAGCCCCTTCCGTCACACCATCCGTGACTACTACAAACAGGTAGATGCCCACATCGCGGACGTACTCCATACCGTAGGCGATAATGTAACCGTGATGATTGTCAGCGATCACGGCGTCACGTGCATGGACGGCGCGATTGCGATTAATGAGTGGCTGTGGCGCAATGGCTGGCTTGTACTCAACACGCCGCCACCGGATGGCACCGTCACGCGGTTTGAAGACGCTGACGTAGATTGGTCACGCACGCGGGCATGGAGTACGGGCGGCTACTACGGGCGCATCTTCTTGAATGTGCAGGGGCGTGAGCCAGAAGGCGTCATTCCGCCGGATGCGGTGGGCAGCGTCAAAGCGGAACTGACCGCAGCGCTAAAAGCCATCCCCGCACCGGACGGCACACCGTTGAATACCACAGTGTACGAGCCGGAGCAAATCTACACGCAGACGAACAACATCCCGCCAGATTTGCTGGTCTACTTCGGGGATTTGCACTGGCGTTGCGTGGGCGGCCTGGGCTACGCGGGGATTCATACGCTGGAAAACGACACCGGCCCGGACGATGCCAATCACGCGCCGCAGGGGATGTTCCTGTTGCACGAGCCACACCGCAAAGGCCGGGGATACGTGGCAGGTCACCAACTCATGGACGTAGCGCCGACCGTACTCGACCGCCTGCGCGTTCCCGTTGATGTACTGTTACAGGGCCAAATTATCGGTTAACTGCATGGGGTTTCACCCCATACCCCACAAGGGATTGCATCCGTTGACCCGCTGTTTTCGGCGCACAGCGCCGAAAAAACACGAGGTGCAGGAGTGTTACCTCCTGTCAGGAGTGCGGGGGCAGCGCCACCGCATTCACACTAAGAAACGACGGGAATAGAATCCGTGTCGAGGAACTTGGTCGTCAACTGGCCGCAGCCCGCATCAATATCGATGCCGCGCCGCACACGGGCCGTCGCACTCACACCGTAACTGTCCAAAATCGCAATGAACGCGTCCATCGCCTCATTCTCCGATGGCGTACCGCCGTAACCCGCCGTCGGGTTCAATGGAATTACATTGACATGACACAGCATCCCCTTGAGCAGTGACCCAAGTTCGTGTGCCTGTTCGGGCGTATCCGTCTCACCGTGAATCAGCGCCCACTCGAATGTCACGCGGCGGCTCGTCTTGTGAATGTACGTGCGGCAGGCATTGATTAGCTCGCGGATGTCCCAGCGCTTGTTGATGGGCAGCAGCGCACTGCGGGCGTCGTCATTGGCCGCGTGCAGGCTAATCGCCAGCTTGACCTGTAAGCCCTCGTCGGCAAAGCGCAGTATCTGCGGGACGAGGCCCACCGTACTCACCGTAATGTGCCGCGCCCCGATGTCGAGGTCGTCCATCAGGCGGCGGATTGCCCCCACAGACGCATCGTAGTTGTGGAACGGTTCGCCCATGCCCATCAGCACGACGTTGCTCAGCCGTTCGTCGTCGGCGGCTAACTCACGCGCAAAAATCATCGCCTGCTCAAAAACCTCTGCCACGCTCAGGTGACGGGTAAAGCCCATCTGCCCGGTCGCGCAAAACACGCAGCCCATGGCGCAGCCCGCCTGCGTACTGATGCACGCGGTACGGCGGCCATCGGTATAGGTCATCAACACCGCTTCGATCATTTTGCCGTCCGTCAGGGCATACACCCGTTTGATCGTACCGTCCCGGCTACGCTGTTCCGTCACGAGCCGCAGCGTGCCCAGCGTGGCCTCCGTAGCTAAGCGTTCGCGCAGCGCTTTGGGCAGATTCGTCATGTCGTTGACGTCAGCCACACGGTGTGTATACAACCACTCCCACACCTGTTTGGCCCGGAACTTTGGCTGGCCCCACGCTTTAAGCAGCGCGGCCAGGTCGTCTTGCGTCAGGTCGTAGAGGTTAGTCATTGCTGCCGCCGTGCGACATGATGTGGCTGAGCGCTTCCGCAGCCAAAAAGCGCGTGTACTGATCCTGCTCCGCCATGAGCGACCGCAGCCCTTCAAGCGCATCCTCCCCGCCGATACGTGCCAGCGCCCGCGACGTTTTGTGCCGCACGTGACGACTGTCATCGCTGCGCAGCACATGCAGCAGCGCGGGGATGTGTGCTTCATTGCCCAGTGCGCCCAACACGCCAGCGGCGGTGGCCCGCTCATGGCTGGTGCCTTCTAACAGCAAAATCGTAGCAGCCTCAAGGAACTGTTCCCGGGCATCGCTTTTAATCATGTATAGATCACTCATCAGTTACTACCTATTTCTCGCGTTCAAAAGTCGTTCAGTTAGCGGCGATTGCTGCTAAGCAGCACACCTAGCAGGATAATCGCCACGGCTAACCCGGCCAAACCAAGCAAAATGTAGCGGCTCGTGGGCCGCTGCAAGGCATCCGCCACTTCCGTAATTGGATTCGGCGTGGCCGTGGGCGTGGGTGTAAACAGGCTCACCGCCGGGCGCGGCGTGAACGTCGCAGTGGGCGGATTCGGCGTGGCCGTGGATGTGATCGTCGGCGTTAGCGTAATGGTCGGCGTCAGCGTTGCAGTAAGTGTGGGCAGCGGCGTCCAGGTTGGTGTATCCGTAACAACCCGTGTCGGCGTTACTGTAGGTGGCCCGTAGATGTCTACGTTGTATACACGTGCTGCCTCTTCCGAAAAGACCCATGCCTCCCATGCCACGTACAACGCCGATAGCGACTCGCCCGTGATGGCTTCAACCGCCGCTTCAAACGAATCATAGTCACCGGTAGTGGCGGCCAGTTCGTAAACTGCGTCTAGGCCATGCCGTTCAGCCATGTAAATCACTAGGCCATAGCTTTGCGCTTCCCATAAACTAAACTCCGGCGCTGACGTAGCAGGCGGGGCGTTCAACTGCTCTAGTAAGATCAACTCTGCCGTCCGCCCTGCGAATAACGTCTCCCTCAGCAGCCCTTGCGTTGGAATAGGTTGATACAGCTCTGTTAGCCCAGCCTGAAACCACAGCGGTACGTCTGCTTCGGCCCACACATCACCGTAAAACTCGTCCAAGGCCCACAGCAAAACGCGTTCCGCTGTTTCACGCTCGCTGCCGACTTCATCAAACACGACCAGGCTCGTTCGCTCAAAAATGGCCGCCGCAATCGTGGGTTCACACGGAATCGTGATGCCATATTCCGAGTTGATTGCCACCGGATCACCTGCTGCGTTGGCAAGGCAGCCCATCGTCAGGTCTTCTGTGTATAGCAGCAGCGAGCGTGGGCCAATCGGTTCGGTATTGGCTGCCAGCAACGCATAGGGGCTGTCTACAATGCGAACAACACCCGTTGGGTCAATCGCATCTGCTGGGTAGATAATCGTCAACTGCATTGGCTCATCGGTAAGCCGTCGCCAAAATACGCGCTGATCTTCAAACACCACCTCACCAGAAGCTTCTTCCGTCTCGTTAGACGCGGTCGTGCCCATCATCCAGGTGTAACGAACCGTAGAAAATAGGTCTGGCACCACGTCCGCCGTTTGGAACAGCCACACGTATTCGACAGTAAGCTGGTCTTCGTCACGGGTGACGACCGTTTCATCCGTGGTTGGTACGCGCACCTGAACGGGATCACGACCTTCGGCCTCAAGCGTTAGCGTGAGAAAGGTAATGCCCACATCTTCGGGCACTGTTGCCTCTAACTCAAAAATGATGCCCTGTGGAAAAACCGGGGCGGCATCCCACCGCACCAAGTCGGCAGAGGCAGTCGATGGGTCTTGCGCCAGGACGCGCCCGCCCAACAGTAACAGCCCCAAGCAAAGCAACAGCAGTGAACCACGCTTCATGAACAATTCGTCAACCTAGCTGAGACCCGGTAAGAGTTGCGACGTTACGACGATGATGGATTGGGCTGCGTCTGGCAGCAGACCCGATTCTTCCAGTTGGATGTAGAGATAGGCCAGGGCCAGCAGCACAAAGTTGTAGGTAAAGTGGGCGATGATGGCAGCGGTTGTGCTGGTACGCTGCTTGAGAACACCAAAAGCGCCGCCCACAATCACAATAATGGCCGACCCCGGCGTGAGCGCATACTGGGTGTGCAACAGCGCAAAAAACAGTGTCGTCGGCACCAGCCCAAACACGGGTTGCAGCGCCCCGCGGAATAGCACTTCTTCTCCGACGGCAGCCGCAAACGCAGCCAGAAACACCAGAATCAACGAACCGCCCAAGGCCCGCGCAATCTGGTCAGAAGCCGCGCCTTGCTGTTCCAAAGCCTCTGGGGAAAGCACCAAAGACATGACGATGCCAAAGACAAAAATCAACCCCAGGCACGCGCCCGCCGTGCCCACACCCCACAATACATCAGAGAATGTGGGCGAACGTAAGGCCAACCGCTCAAACGTTTGGGGCAGCGATCGGCGCACGATCAAGCCAACGCCAAAGAACGCCACGACCAGCATAATGAGCAGGCTGCCCAGCGCATCCTGCGCGCCGATGCTCTGCTCTGCGAGGTTTTCCGCCAGGCCAGCCACACCGCCGACCAAAATCAAATCCATCGCGGTATACGACAGAAAAATGACAGCCAGTACCAGCGCCGTCATATGAACCCGTGAGTCCGGGTCAAACGAGCCGTGGCTACCCAACCGTTCCGCCAGCCATAACCGCACATCACGCCGCAAAATCAGCACCGACGACACGGCTGCCGCCAGCAGCCCCACCGCAGAGACGTAGACTGCTGTATCGAGATTGACCGTAAGTTCAGTCTCAGCGGCCATTTCTGGGAATATGCCAGCCAGCAAGACGTTGGCACTGTACAGCAGCAGCACCCCCAAAATGATAAACAACAACAGGTTGAGCAGTACATCGAGGCCACTGCCTCGATCAGGCGGTGACCCCGCATACGATGGGCCTGCCGGGCTGCTATCAACCGTAAACGGATAGGTCACTGCAATGGGTGCCTGAACCGAAACGGTTTGTCCATCCAGGCGGTTGGCCAAAGCAATCAGCGCCAAGACATAGGCCAGAGCCATCACAAGCAGAACAATTTGCATAGGATTATCGCGTCAGTTTTATTGTAAGTCTTGTCATTATACTGGCTTCCTGTGCATCTGTGGACGGTTCTAACGGTGTTTTGACCTGCCCCATCCGGCTATTGACCGCTTCTGATACCCTGTGCTATGCTTTTGGGAGTGGTAGCACAGGTCTTCCTATACATGGAGGGATGGCCGAGTGGCTTAAGGCGGTGGTCTTGAAAACCATTGTGGCGTTCTGCGTCACCGGGGGTTCGAATCCCTCTCCCTCCGCTGCGTAGCAATGACAGTTGCCACAACCTCATACATGGGGAGGTGCCAGAGTGGACGATTGGGGCCGCCTGCTAAGCGGTTGCTCGGCCACAAGCCGAGCCGCAGGTTCGAATCCTGTCCTCCCCGCACTGAAACTAAATTCTAACGGAAACCCAACTTAAGTATTGAGTGGGGTTTTTTCATCCCACAGACCGGCGACACCAAAATCAGGATATTCTCCGCTCTTCAATGACTCCACTATTCCGCGTAACGGCGGGGCTAATGCTCATTAACGGCCTCGTTTTGGGCATAGCCCAGTAAATTAGCTGCGGCATCGGCGTCGGCCTCGTCAACAACG
Source organism: uncultured bacterium (assembly GCA_963922445.1). Taxonomy (GTDB): domain Bacteria; phylum Chloroflexota; class Anaerolineae; order Aggregatilineales; family Phototrophicaceae; genus DAOTTY01. The sequence goes on along the minus strand of CAWUJQ010000047.1, from coordinate 13,676 downwards.
CCGTCACCATTCACATCGGCATGTCGGTTGGATTCATCGTCCGCAACCACATTCCCCAGGCGATTAACAATGAACATCACATCGCTTGGGGTAACCACTCCGTCTAACTTCCCGCCATTTGGCATATCCCACGGGAAGTACGTAAAGTCATCATATGCTGTAGCCACACTGCTGCGAGCCGTTGCACAGACTGACAAGGTGTTGTGCGGCTGATTGGCAACAAGCGGATACGTGGCTTGCCGATCCAGGGCTACATCTAACTCTATGGCCTTGCTCGCATCGGCTGCCAAATCTATAACACTGTGTGTCAGAATGAGCATATCAGTCGCCGGGTCGCATGTACTGTCCTGTGAGAGATAGAGTGCAATCTGTTCAGTGGAGATGCCTGTATTACCGCTGTTGGTCACCGTGACTGATGACTGCATCTCACCGAGCGGCGCGTTATCTGGTGAGACATCCAGCGAATCTACATCCAATCGAGCGAAATAGGCGCTCTCGTAGGCTCCGATGTCAACAATATCGCCTACAATTCTTGTGTAGCCTTCCCCGCGCTGGTCATGAGGATTATCCTGCAGGTTTAACAGTGCGTTGCTGCCAGCATTAATTGCCGGACTGCGAATCTCGAGGGCGTGAGTGGGTGGGAGGCCGCCGTTGTCCCGCAGCGTTGTGTCCAGGATGGTGGTTATATCACCTGCCGGCACCACATCAAAGGTCGTCGGTTCGCAGCCGCCTGCATCGCCATTTGCGCCAATGACGTTGTAGCCGAGGCTGTAGATGCGTTCTTCGCCACAGTTACCACCTGGGTTGCCGCTGATGATGCTGTTTTGAAATGTAATCTCGTCGTCAAAACGCCCAAGCCTAAATGAATGGAGTGCCGGGCTACCCGTATTACCCGTGATTGTTGAACCTGTGACTTGCAACTTTGTGTAATAGTCGATGAGGATCGCACTGCCGCTATCTGTCGCGTTATTTGCGCTGAAGGTACTATTAATGATAGAGGCCACCTGCGTCCTTTTTAGATACAACGCGCCACCCTGCAACCCCGTGTTGTTAATAAATGTGGAGTTGGCAATGGTGGTTGATGCGAACTCGATAGAAACAGCTCCGCCGTGTACCCCTTCATTGTCAACAAATGTCGATTCAATGATATTTACATCGCCATATCCACGTTTGTTGACGGCGCCTGTGGTATCCGTGCTGATATTTCGTCGAAATGTGCTACGTAAAATATTTAAGTCTCCGGCGCGTATCCGAACGCCACTGCCGCCGAACGCTGTACCGTTCTGTACGACAACACCGTCCAGAGTGAGGTTAAAGCTACGTCCCGAATACCCATCATCAACGTAGATGACGTAGCCCGTGTGGTTTGCATCGAGTATAGTGAGGTGTGCAGTAGGGTCAGCAGGGACATTCCAAATTGGATTGCCATTGTTAACATCCCAGCCACCCATAATCGTGACCGACTTGATAACTTCAAGCAAGACCTCATCTTGATAGGGGGAGTTGCTTGAACTGGGCTGATGACGACATTCCCCCGCAACGCGCAGCGTAGCGCCAGAAGCGACACTGTCGTGAGCGTTTTGAAGCGCGGTCTGATCTGCACTCCAAAAATCGGTTACGTTATCACCATCAACATCCACGAAGCACCCGGGTGAGCCGGTGCTGAACGATAGCGTAAAGTCGCTCGCCATCTGGTTAGGCGGGTCGTTGGTATCTGTATCCTCCACCGCAGCAGCGGGAACGAAAAGGGTGCAGTCCAGGCCACTTTCGATAGTCAATGGCTCCACGATAGCGATTTCTGATATGTTGGCGGCAGGCAGCCCACTTAACGGGATAGATTCCCCATCACACATTAGACTGATGCCATCAGCACTGACGTTCACCCGCTCATTGAACGTCAATGTGAGTGGATAGCCGGTTTGGAAATCTGTTTGCCCGTCGGAGGGGTTGCTGCGCCACACATAAGGTGGAATTTCGTCCCCGTTTTCGTAGGCACCTACATCCACCGGGCCAACCTGCCGAGCAAAGCCAACACCCCGCGCATCTGTGGGTACAGGTTCGGTGGTGTCACCATCCCCGTCAATGTCGAATCCGTCCAGCGCAACCGCATCCGGATTCCCGTTGTTGAATGCGGGGCCATAGAGCACGAGGGCGTGGGTGGGCACGAAGCCGCCGTGATTGGTCAGGGTCGTGTCAATGATCGTTGCCAACCCACCGGGCGCGATAATATCGGTTTCGTTATTGGGGCAGCCGCCACTGTTGCCATTTATACCGAACACGTTGCTGCCACCAGCATGCTCCTGGAAGCCGCTGCATTCATAGCCCGTATTGCCGCTCACAATAGAATTGGAAAGCGTCGTTAACCGAGTAATCCAGCCTTTGCTAAGCACGCCGCCATTTTGATTGTTCACGATGGTCGTATTGACGGCAAAAAGCCCCTCGTCATCTACCACCGATAAGTCATCGACAAAAACCCCACCTACACTGCTGGCACTGTTGCCGCTGATTGTGGCATTGACTAGCTCTGCACGACCGTAAACAACAATACCTCCGCCGGACTGACCTGCGGTATTGTTGACGATGCTGCTGTTTACAACATTGAGTCTGCCATATATGTGAACCCCACCACCAGACGCGTGGGCGCGGTTATTGCGGACAATCGAATTGATTAAGTTCACTGTGGCATAGTTTGAAACGATACCGCTACCACCCTCAAGAAATGATCGCGTGTCACCATTTTGGACAATAAGATTGCGGAGCGTCACGTATCCACTGCGAATATGAAAAATCCGACCATAGCCATTCGCATCCAGTACGGTTGGGTTCTGGATCGGGTCAGCAATTTGCCAATCAATGGGCGATTGAGCAGCGTCGTGACCCCCAATGATTTCCAGGCTCTTGTCGATAGTCACCATCGTTCGGGCAGTTTCCACATCTTGTTGGCAAGTGCCCGCAATTCGAATGGTGTCACCGCCATTGGCAGCATTGACCGCGAGTTGTACCGCGCTATGATTCGCAGAGTAGAAGTCCGTTACATTATCACCGTCGTACTCAGCAAAGCACTGCGGTTCGGCAACCGTGAAGTTAACCGTGTAATCTGCTGCAAGGTTGTCGGGTGGGTCCAATACGTCAACGTCCGTCACGGTGTTGGCGGCTAACTGAAACTGACAATCCGCGCCAATTGGCAGCGGTTCCGCCAATTGTAGACTGATGTCGGTTACATCCGAGGCGGGTAAGCCCTCTAGCGGGAACGACTGAGCATCACAGGTGAGGGTTGCACCGCCAGCAGCAACATTAACCCGATCATTAAACTGTACCGCGATTGTCCCGATGAACGGCTCTGCGGCCTGCCCTTCGGTGATATTACTTTCAACAATATCCGGGGCAGTGTCGGTAATGCGCTCTACGGCACCCACGTCAACAGCCCCAAAAGCGTTCCGGGCAAACCCTGTCCAGCGTTGATCGACTGGAAGCGGTTCAGTGATGTTGCCATCGCCGTCAAGGTCGGCAAAGTCTTCCGGCAGATGTGCGGCATCGCCCGCATTGATGAGAACACCATTTTCTTTGGGCAAATGCGTCAGCGTAGGGCCGCCGTTGTCGGCCAGCGCATTCGCTGCATCCTCTAAAAAGCGCCCCGCCAGAACGGTATCGCTGGCACCAACCGGACAGTTGCCGCTGTTGCCATTCTGCCCGATTACGTTGTTGCCATTCGTGACGATTGTTCCGTCGTCTTCCGTGCCGCAACTGCCGTCAATAACCGTATTTCGCAGGCGCACTTCAGCATCCCATGTGTAAAGCCCCGTCACACCATAAATTGTCGTATTTAGCACAATCGTCGCGTTGATGACGTCGTAGGTGCTCGACCCAGATACAAACAGCGCACCGCCGTCACCTGAGCCATTGGTCACGGTATGCCGATTGCCGCTAATGGTGGAATTGATAAGTCGGTTTCCAGGGACGTAAGGATTTACATAGAGGCCAGCACCGTTGAACCGCGCTGCGTTATTGCTAACCGTACTGTTAATCACCAGATGCAGCCCGTCCATGGCAGCACCACCGCCATACGCCCCCGCCGTGTTATCGTCGAGCGTGGTGCCCACCATGATAAGCTGCCCGTCGCTGCCCAGGCCGCCGCCGTGCCCGCCAGATTCATTCCCGGTGAAGCGGCTGTTTTCGATTACGACAACCCCCGTTCCTGTTCGATCTTTGCCACAGAAATCTGTGACACCGGGCGGTGTTGGAATACCCGTGCCTTCCAGGGAACCGCGTCCAGCACTGAACAAACCACCGCCGTCACCCTCTGATGTGTTGCCCGTGAAGGTCATATTTCGCAGGGTGAGGTTGCTATAGCCGTTGAAAATACCGCCGCCACATTCAGCCGTGTTGCCGTTTTGTATCGTCAGGCCATCCAGAATAACGGTGTAGCCATCGGCAATGGTCAGCACCCGCGAATTACCCTGTGCGTCAATGATGGTTGGCGTCACATTCGGTTCGGGAGCGCTGCCCCAGTCGGGCACGCCATTGTTGACTGCATAGCCGCCGACGAGCGTCAGGTTCTTCTGAATGAGGACGAGTTCCGTGTCTTCGGGCGTGCCGCCTGCACACGTGCCCGCCACCTGAAGAACCGCGCCATCCGGGGCTGAGCCAATCGCCTGTTCGAGCGCGGTGTAATCTGCTGTGGAGAAGTTTACGGTAAAGCCCACATCGAACCGCACAAAACAGTTGAGGTTGCTGTTCTGGGCTTGCCCAATCCCATAAACGGCACCGATGAGCGTCAGCACCAAAATTGCCAGTGCTGCAATCCGATACCGCTGCGCCGCGTGAGGCTGACCGATAAACTTCATGTTGATGATGACCCGCATAAAATCCCCCAAAACATTAACACTTCATGAGTGCAATTGTGTCACAAAAGGGCTACCTTGAGCGCAAGCCCCAGAGCTACTCTACTTCACCAATTTGACTGATGGTGTACGCAACATCCACGTCATCAAGTTGGCCATCGCCATTGACATCACCCGAAAGATCGCCAGACCCAAGCCGGTTAATCTGATAAATGGCGTCCGCTGGTGTGATTTGGCCATCCCCATCAAAGTCGGGGAACATGGGAGCAGTCGTGAAGCCAAATGTATAATCCCCGGAGCCAACGCCGTCTTCGTCACCATCAAGCGCTGTACCGTCGGTATCCTGGATAGCTGCGGAAGCTAGAATCACCTCGCACTGCTGATTGTTTGCCAGCGTGGGCATAAGCACAACCTGCATGACCGCTTGTTGGTCGCCAGTGAATGTCGTCATCTGCCCGTCACAGGTGACGGTGGCATAGTCCCCACTGATGTTGACTGGCTCACTAAACGAGATTGTCAACGTTGCGTCTATCGCCACGTCGGTTGCCCCATCAGCGGGTAGTGTGCTGATAACTGTCGGCGGGTATTCCTGGTCGGTCCAAAAGCTCCAACCGTAGTACGGGGATGCCGCCTGCACACCGTCTGGCGTCACAAAGGTGCCAGCCCCAAACTCCACGGAGAAGTAAGTTAGCGGTGGCAGATGGTTGGACAGATCAATGGTCACAACATTCCCGTCGATCTGCACTTGATCCGACTGAACGTCAATCGTTTCGTGAACCGTCAGGGGGCCAACTGAATAAGCCAGAACGGTAAGAAAACCTTCACCCGCAATCACTGGCTGGTTAAAGGTGACTTCCAGATCGGTACGGGTAGGAACCTGTGTGGCATTGCGTGCGGGACTAATCGACTCATACCGCAATTCATCCGCGACCTGAATCGAGATAAGCTGCTGTGCGGTTTCGCCCACTGCATCCACGACGGTCAGCACGATTTCGTCTTCACCCGTGTAATCCGGGTCAGGGCGATAGTACAACTGCGACCGTGTTTCACCGTCGAATTCAAACGAGGATGGCGTGACGCCTGCCGCACCACCCCCACCGACAGAGGAAGGCGGGTGGAAGCCCCACTCACTATCGGGTGACAGGGTGCCGTGCTGCGGTTCCTGCTGTACAGCCACGGTAAAGGGGGCAGTCCCGCCCAGGATCGGGAAGGAAATAACGGCTTCCTGGTTTTTGTAAGCCACAACAGTTAGCTCATCTGCTTCAATGGGTAACCCCACCTGAAGCTGCACAGTGACGGTAGCCACATCTCCGTAGACGTCTGTCACGGTGTAGCTAAATGCGTCTGGCCCGGTGTAATCCGGGTTGGGCGTGTAGAGGAAGGTGTTGTTATTCGGGTTAACCGTCAGCGTACCGAACTGCGGCGGCGATGCCTCACCAAACGTAAACGGTGCCAGCCCGCCCGGAGCAGTGCGCGGGATGCTCATACTCAGGTTTTTCGGGACGCCAACTGTGCGCGTGACTGATTCCAGCGGCGGCGCGACGATCACAGTGACCGTCGCAATCGTTTCGACGCCCTCGACGTTTGCCACTGTCACAGTGAAGAAGTCCTCACCGCTAAAGCCAACGTTCGGCGTGTAAACCAGCGTATCTGGCAGTTCCCCGGTAACGACGCCGTTTTGCGCTTCGCTGTAGGTGAACTCCGGTACAGCGGGTGCGTCAAACACACTCATCTGAATGGGAGCCGTCTGTCGTTCATAGCCCGTTTCTACCGTGACATCCGGCAGTGTAACAAGCGGCACCTCACAACCGTCCAGCGGCGGCGCGGTGAGGAAGGGGTCGTAAACTGCATCAGTGACATTGAGTGGGGCACCATACCCGCCGGGGGCTGGCCCCGTGACCGAGTTCCACCAGTTGTTGGTGAGCTGGTACGTGCGAACGGGACTGCCGATTGCGTCAATGCCATTCGTCAGGCAGCTCTGGCTGATGGTCAACTCGCTTTCATATAGGTATACGTCCAGGCTGTGTGCGTTATCGCGAAAGATGATTGATGACATGGTGACATCCAAGAATCCGCCGATGGACACCACGCCGTTGTTGTCATTCTCGTTTTCTGGCAGGTGGCCATTCTCGAAGACGATACCGTCCAGCTTTGCAGGTGTAGGATTGGTTTCGTCGTACTGACATGCGCCGATTGCAAGCGTAGAGATGCCAATGTTATCGGAAAAGCGTGTGTTCTCCACATCCAGGGTGCCACACACCACCATGAGCGCGTTATACTTTCCGCTGTTTCCCTCGAATACGCTGTCTCGGATAATCGTCGCCTGGGAGGTGCCTCCCCTTCGATCAACCATGACTGCGCTACCCTCGCTCGTTGCCTCGTTATTCCGAAAGACAACGTTCTCGATGGTTAGGCTGCCCAGTGAATAAATCGCACCGCCATCCGAGCCAGAGCTGAGCATCCGCCCGTTTTGCAGCGTCATGTCCTTCAATCCGAGATGTGCGTCTATATCCACCCAGAAAAACCGGAAGCTGTTAGTGCCAGTGGTGGGCCGCGTGAGTACTGCATCGTTACCTTGAATGACGATGTTCGATTCTATGCCAAGGGCGGTTGAAGACCATGACCCACGCCTGTATGCAGCCGTCGTAAATTCATACGTCCCCGGCTGAAGCACGATCTGGTCGTCGCCGCGCCCGGCAGCGCAGCCGTCCACAGGCTTGTCTGTATTGGCCGCTCGAATGGCTTCGGCCAGGGTACAGTTGCCATTCACCTCACTTGGATACTCTTGCGCGGTTGTATCAACCACGATGGGTACCGGATAACCCACCTCAATCGTGATGGTACCGGTGCTTTGCTCTCCAGACGCATCTTGCACGGTGTACAAAAGCGTTTCCGTGACATTGACGTTGGCGTTGGGGGTATAGGTCACCTCAAGGCCGTTCGTGGTCACGCCGCCGTTGTCGTTCCCTGTAACAGATTGCAGCGTGTAGGGTGCCTGCCCATAACGGACGGGCAGTGCAAACGTGGTTGCGCCCTCACCGGGCAGCACTTCCCGGAAGATATCGTAAGCACGTATTCCGCTCAGGTCTTCGCATCCGGTGGGCGGTTCGGTCAGGTGGGCGCTGGCGTCAATATCACCATAGATGACTTCCCCATTGCCGTTGTAGTCCCCTGCAGGGCCGTTTGGCGCACCCCACCAGTTGCCGCTCGCCTGGATCGTGTTCTCGAGGGAAGGTGCCTGTAAGGCAGGGGCGCTGTTGCCGTACACACAGTTACCACTCATGGTGATTTGCGTTGAGAAGATTTGATTGGTCACAACCACCGACGCGACACCATTTGTGTTTGCATTGCCCACAATTCGATTGCCTTCGAGCAAGACACCGTCATTATGACTCGAACGGATATAGACCGCTGTTTCGTTTTGCTCGAAAGTTGAGTTACGAACAATCGTTTTCGGAATGGCTTCTGAATAGACCCCTATGCCATTATCCACAAACTGGCTGTCTTCCATTACTAAGTCACCATTATTTCGGATGCCGTTGCGGGCGTTACCCTGCAACGTGACATCCTGTACACGCACGGTTTGACGGTTGTACACCCCGGTTCCATACTGGTTGCTAATCGTTAAATCGGTTAGCAGCACATCGCCCTGTGTGACCGTTTGATGGTTGACTGTGTATGGGTCAACTTTGAGGAGGTATGTCTCCACATCAGGGTTAGCGGCCTGAAGGGACGTTTCCAGGACGGCCCCATTCCCGAAGATCAAAACGGGCGTCGTAATCACTGGCAGCACCGTGACCGAATCGCCGTAAAACTCGGTGAGGGTGTACGTCCCTGGTGACAGTTCGATAATCGTCGGGTCATCGTCTGCATTAGCCGCGTGGATGGCGTCTACCAACCCCTCTGCGTCCGCCACCTGAATACGACTCGGCGCTGCGACGTTCACCGTAAACGTAACGCTGCGACTGCGCCCCATTTTGTCGATAAAGTCGAGGGTGAAGCTGTCTGCGCCATTGAAGTCGGCATCCGGCGTGTAAGTGTAGCCGTCGTTGGTGGATTCCAGTTGGCCGTTCTGCGGGTCGGTGGCCGTCATCTCGAAGGCGTCTAGCGCCCCAATGATTTGCAGTGGCACATCAACAGGCGTGCGGTATTCCGTGTATAAGTCAACGTTTTGCAGGGGGGTGCCATCGGTGCCGCAGTCTGGGCGCTGGTTGAGCGTACGGTCTATCCAAACGTTGCCACGCTCGTATATGGTACCAGACCACCAATTGTCGTTGGCATCAATGAAGCCCGATTCGGCATTCAACTGGGGATACTCTGCGCTGTGCTGTTCGCCAGGGTATATGCAGTTATATGCGAGTTGTAGCTGGCTGTCGAAGCGGGTGGTGGCTACCGTACCGCGGAAAAACGACCCCACACCATTGTCAGCAAAATACGAGTTGACGACGACATTGTCGGCATCCTCATACATGACGAGCGTGCCCCAGTAACCAAAATTACCGATGAAATCCGTATTTTCAGCGTAGAGGTAGCCAAAGTTGGTAATCGCACCGCCGCCACTACCCCGATTGCTAAAGTTATCTTCAAATGTACTGTTGATGATGTACAGGCTACCCTGATTATAGATTGCGCCAGATTGGGCGGAATTATTCTCTTTGAAAACAACACCGAACAGTTCGATCGTGCCACTGATGTTGCGGATGGCACCGCCGTAAATTGAGTCCCCGCTGTTGTAGTCACTGTTACCGCCCTCAAAGGTCACATCTTCCAGGCGAATTCGTGATGTGACATCCATGAAGCGGGCTATGTATGTTGCAACCTCCAGCGTTGACCCGTTACCCACCAGCCGCAGCCCAAAGTCGATGGGTGGCAGCACGGTGAAGCCCTCGTAGCGTTCCGTGAATGTGTAGGTGCTACCACCTAGGGCAATCGTTGTGCCCGCGTCATCACTCGCACGGGCGGTTTCTAACGCAGCAATCAGCGCAGCCGTATTCCCGGCTGGCACGGTAACGGCTGGCTTCACTTCAATCGTGACGGGTACTTGTAAAACCTGGGGAGTGACAAATGTCGTATCCGTCACCTCAATGGTAAAGGTATCGGTTCCCACAAAGCCCGCGTTTGGTAGGTATACCATCGGCCCACTCGGTGCCTCAACGCCGCGCAGCAGGCCGTTTTGGGGTGGTGTTAGCAGGCGATAGTCCCCAGAGCGCCACCCATTTTCAGTGAGGTCGCCTCTGTCAAAATGCACACTCAGCCCCTCGCCCGTGCGGAACGTAGGGTTATTGGCGACGTGCAGGCTCTCGATGGAAAGGCTAAGGTCGCTAACAGCCGTAAAACCCTTGCTGTCCGTGACGGTAATGCCAAAGCTGTCGCTGCCGGTATAACCCGCATTCGGGGTGTAAGTGAAGGTATCGGCGTCAGTCACAATCGCCCCATTTGTCGGGAGCGAAGTCACCTCAAAGGCATAAGGCGGATGGCCACCCTGTGCGGTGAACCTCCCACTGTAGGGCACGTCTTGTGTCACAGTGGGTATCGTCGTGGTCATGGCGAGGGGAGGCTGCGTAGACAGGGTATACGTCGCAGTGGCGTTCGCGCCATAAACATCCGTCACCTGCACCACCAACCGATCTGCACCATTGTAGCTGGCGTCTGCCTGATAAAGCACCTGTGCTTCGTCGTTGATGACGCTGGTACGTGCTGTGCCGTGTTCCGGTGGCGTGATGAGATCATAAGTGTACGGCGCACGGCCTCCCGTCACGGTGATCGGGAATTGCTGTTCAGCAGCGTCGAGGCCAACCGCTGTGAAATCTGCCAACGCGAGCGGCTCGTCCACCTGCACCTGGAACGTACCGGAGTCTGTAAAGCCATCGGCATCACTCACATCATAGCTAAGCGTGATGACACCACTGAATCCCGCCGGAGGCGTGAGCATCAGGTTAGGGGCTGCGCCGCTGATGGCCGCCGCGATGTCTGCGTCATCCGGTTCGATGACCTGGACATTGCTGAACATTACAGGTGCGGTGCCCCCGACTGCGGGCAGCTCGAATGCAACTGGTGTTTCATAGGCTGTCGTGACGGAATCTTCACCGATGGCACGTAAGTAGCCCTGCAAGTTGATGCGAATGCTGCCGTTTATACTAAACCCGCTTGCATCGTAAACGGTGTAGCTAAACATGTCCTCGTTCGAATTGAGTTGCACGTCGGGTACATAGTTCCACTGCGTGCCGCTGCCATAAACGCGGCCCTTGTCTGGCAGGTTGTTCAGGTCAATGCGGTACGGTGCGTCTCCGCCAGTAATGTTTAGCTCAAATGGCAGCGGTTCAAAGCCTGCCTCATAGTCCAGCGTCACCAGTTGATAAGGGTCAGCCTGTACCAAACCGTCCAGCGACAAGCCTACGTGGGTGACGAACTCGTTCTGGGCCGCGTCGGTAACGTGCAGCAAAAAACTATCGTAACCCGTGTGCGAAGGCCGGGGGGTATATGTCCAATCCTGCCCGACCCCATTCAGCTCACCATGTGCGGGTGCTACCAGAATACCCACCTCAAACGGCTCAAGCGTGCCTGTGAACGGCATCTGAAACGGAATGGGAGCGCGGTCAGGCAGATAATCGAGCGTTAGTGAGGTGTCAGTGAGTTGCAGGTCTGTGGTTGATCGCAAATCAACACGGGCAGGTTCGCTGGTGACGCCCTGGCTATCCGTCACGGTATAAGTGAAAAAGTCAGTCTCACCCACAAAGAACGAGGCATCCGATGTGTAGACGTACTCGCCTTCTACTTCCGCCAGGGTGCCAAGCTGGGGTGGCGTTACGATGGTAAACTGCGTGAACGGCTGAACACCGCGCTGGCCTGCCAGTGGAATCACGGTGGGCGTTTGGTAGTCGATCACTTGCGACAGCGCAATGGCTTCCGGCGGCAGGACGGGGCATTCTGGGAACGGCGGCTCCGTTAGAACCGGCAAATACAGGTCTCGATAACGATCCGATGTGGACTCATCAACAATAATCAGCCCGTCAGACGCGCCCCACCAATTATTTGTGAAGTCGTAGTTATCCTCATTCCAGGATCGTGCATCAATGTAATAGGGATAATCGTCCGGGGTGCTGTCGAAAAAGCAGGAGTTGCTAACGGTCAGCTTAGCATCGGGTTGGCTTGTAGAGGAGCGCTGCGAGTAGATGGCGTTGCCGTCATTATCTAGGAAAATAGAGTCTGTTATGGTCAGTTCGCCAAGCACATTGTTGATCGCTGTGCCGTAAATGCTGCCGACGCCGTTCCCTTCAAAGATGCTTTCCGAAATGGTCATTGTACCTATGTTGCGAACCGCACCGCCTTCCGACCCCTGAGAGATCGTGTTGTTCACGATGCGACTGCGAGTGATGGTTGTGTTGCCATAGCCTGTGAGGGCCGCCCAGGTGTAGCGGCCCAGATTGTTCTGAAACCTGCTGTCTTCGAGCGTCAGCCTGCCCCTGGCGATAACGAAACCGCCTGTGCTGCCGCTATCGCGATCCATCGTCACATTGCGAAGTGTCAGGCTAGCCGTTTCACCGGGCACCGAAAAAAGTGTGCCTTCGAATGATGTACGCTTCATGATGGTCGCGCCGTTACCCTCAATGACAATTTGACCGTTGTAGATGTGTGGGAGAGCAGCCTTGAAGCTAAAACTGGTCGGGCCATCGGTACCACTGCGGTCAATGATGTAGGTGCTTTCTGTGAGGCAAATTACCGTTGTGCCGGACGTGGCATCTGCCGTTTCAAGGGCAGAAACGAGCGCACTCTGACTTGCTGCCGGTACAGTGATGTCACAGGCTTGCGCGTGCGTTGGACGATCAAAAACAAATGTGCCCGTTAACACAATGCAGATTAGCAATGCCCGTACCAAGTACGTCTTCATAAACAACTCCCCGCAAAATGACTCTGTTGTGCAAAGATGACCAAACTCATGAACCACTTATCTCATTTTACCTCATACTGTTGATTAAGTTAAGTAAATTTCCGTTTTTATCCTTTATTTTCACCAATGGTTTCTTGGTTGAATGGCCTGTAATACTCGGTAAAGCTTCTTCGTCGGCCTGATTTGACTGTCGTAAGTGGCCACGCACGATGTCCGCGCAGCTCGATTGTATTAATTCACAGCAGCATGAAAAACACACTTAAATAAGTAAATTTGCTCTGTTTCAACAATTATTAACACACAATCCATTTGAATGATGATACAATGAACACTGGATAAATACAGACTCATCTAAAGGTTACCTGGGGGATTTCTGATGCTTATCGCCATAAAAAAAGCACACAGGTCAAAGTGGCTTGGCCTCACCGTTTGCGTTGTGCTTGGGGGTGTGGTTCGCTACACATGGGGAGCACCCGACCTCGCAAGCAATACGCTCGCGGACGGTTCGATTAAGCTCACCACAGATGACGCCAGACAAAGTGGCTTTGTGGGTAATGCGGTAGCCATCTCCGGGGATACGGCTATTGCCGCCTCACAGGTCATCCAGACGGCCTACATCTTTGATCGCAACAGCGGCACCTGGACGCAGCAGGCCAAACTCACCCCCACCGACTCCGGCGACGATACCAACTTTGGGTGGTCAGTTGATATTGATGGCGACACCGCTGTGGTCGGCGCGACCTACGACGATACAGCATCGGAAAACGCCGGCGCGGTTTACGTGTTCACCCGTAACGATAACAATATCTGGACCCAGCAGGCCAAGCTCACCGCCAGCGATGCCCAAGCCAATCACTACTTCGGCATCTCGGTGGCCGTCTCGGGGGATACGGTTGTGGTGGGGGCTAGCCATGGGGGTGGTGGCAAAGCGTATGTATTCGAGCGTG
>CAWUJQ010000046.1:0-20597 GCA_963922445.1 uncultured bacterium | reverse complement strand
CGGCAGCGAGCAGCCGTTCGGGTTGCAATCGCTGCTGCCGCCTCGCTACGCGAACAGCACCCCCAGTGCTGCGCCGATGGGTGCGGCAGGCATTGTGCTTGATAAGCAGGGCAACGCGGCCTGGAACGAAATCTGGACGGACTTCTGCGATTTAGCGCTGGCAGGTGGGCCGCCCCATCGTGGCTCCCTGCTGGAACCCATTGCGCCGGAAACCGCCATCGCTAACCCCGAAGCCTACGAACAAGTGCTGGCCGAGTTGGAACGCGGTATCCAAATGGTCACGGGCCTGGAAACCGTCAAGAGTGCGGCGCCCGGTTGGGTAGGCATGCGCACCGAAAGCGAAGAGATGGCGCTGTGGCTGCTGCGCGCTATCGTTGTGGAAAATATCAGTGTGCGCCGCGAGGGGGCTGTGTTGTACTTCCCCGCAGGACCAGACTTTAAGCTGGAAAAAGAAATCAAGAACGTGATTACCGTTGTTGCCAAAACCACCCACTACTGGACGGAGCATATAGCCGCACAGCAGGCGTAACGTCGGGCAGCGTCCCCCAAATTAGCATCCAAAAGCACCGCCCGACCGGGACGGTGTTTTTTTGTTGGCTGCCCCCTGACCATCATCGTGTTTGTGCCTGGGCGGAAACCAGCTACAATGCCACTTGCTCAACGTTCACAAAAGGCGGCAAATCGCTATGGAAAAGCCCCTGATTCTCGTCGTTGATGACGAAGACGCAATTCGCTCCGCGCTGAATACCTTTCTGTCACGGATTGGCTTTCGGGTTGACCTGGCTGCATCCGCCGAGGCTGCCCGTGTGGCAATCGAACAGCACGAACCTGACCTGATTTTGCTGGATGTCGTCCTCAACGAAGGCGACGCTGACGCCTTAAGTGGCATTGACCTGCTGCGCGTGGTGCGCCAGCGTGAGCGCTTTGTCCCGGTGATTATGCTCACCAGTTACCCAGAATGGCAGGTAGAAAGCCTGGGCCAGGGTGCAATCGCGTTTATCACCAAACCCTGGGACAATAACGCCCTGGCAGGGCAAATTCGGGCAACGTTAGGGGCGGTTGCACAAATCCGGTCAGAAACGCAGCCCACCCTGCAAGACACCGTGATGATCTTGCCGCCTGCCACCCGGATTGACCTGGGGGGGATGCGGGTTGTTCACAACGGGCGCGAGGTCGACCTGACGCCGATTGAGTTCGCGCTGCTGGCATTTTTCGCCCGCAATCCCAACCGCTACTGGACGCGTGAAGAACTGCTTGACCGTGTGTGGGGCTACGATTGGGATGGCTACCCACGCACGGTTGACCGGCACATTGCGGCACTGCGACGCAAACTGAAAGTGTCTCGCAATGAGTTAATCGAGACCGTTCACGGCGTGGGCTATCGGTTGGTGGTGGAATAGGATGCGGCGACTTCGTTCCAGCATCCGCTGGCTGGGGGCAGTCGGCCTGTTGGCATGGATCGGGCTGACGCTGTGGGTGCTGTTCGCCGCGTGGCGCACGGAAGAGCGCATCATCTATGTTGAGGCGGCCTCGCCTGCTGCCCTGGTGTGGCTGGCCTTGACGCCTGTAGCCTGGACGGTCGCATTTGCACTGGGCAGCCGCGCAACAATCCCAGAGCCGTCATACTACCGTGTGCTGGCGGAAAAAACGGGAGACGCCCTGCTCGTCTACACACCCAATGGCGATGTCGCCTGGAGCAACCACGCAGGCCGTAACCTATTCCCGCGGACGGCTACCGTGCCATCAAACATGATGGCGTTGGCCCAACGCGCCCAAAAACGCCAGAACATCGTAACCCAGGTGGTGCCGTTCGACGGTGCCCGCCGCTACAGTGTGCAGGCCATCCCACTGCCTGATGCCCACACTGCACTGATTATCCGCGCTAACACCAACGACGGCGGACGGTCACAGTTCTACGAAAACTTTATCCGCCGCATCGTCCACGATATGCGCAATCCGCTGGCGGCCATCATCGGCCACGCGGCCAACCTGCGCGGCGTCGGGATTGCCGATGCAGACCAGGTTGAGCGCTCCGCAGCAACCATCGAACACGAAGCCCAGCGCCTGTCGCGATTGGTGGACAGCATGTTGTTTGATGCGCGCCTTGCCTATGTCCCGCTTGCACCAGAACGGCTCGATTTGGTGGAACTGGTCGAGGAGGCTATGTACATCCTGGAAGAACAAACGCTGGAAACAGACAAGCAAATTGCCCTGGAAATGCCATCGGAACCGGCCCAAATCGAAGGGGATCGTGATTTATTGGCGCGGGCCTTCGAGAACTTGCTCGACAATAGCCTCAAATACACCGACAACAACGGGCGCGTCCTTGTTCGATTGGAAGTTCGTCCCGACGGCCACTACCTGTCGTTCAGTGACAACGGCATGGGCATTCCGCCGGAATACCTGCCACACCGCATCTTTGAGCCGTTGGTGCGGGCGGTGCAGGGGGGTGGGGGCAGCGGGTTGGGCCTGAGCATCGTCAAAAAGATCATCGAGATGCACGGCGGCACCATCCAGGCAGAGAGCAAGGTCGGCAAAGGCACGGTGATGATGGTCTATTTGCCCAAGCGCATAGGAGAGTTCGCATGAGCCTGCTGCGCCAACTGCCGTTTGCAATCACGTCCGGGCTAACGGTTGTGACCCTACTCCTGACGATGGACTACGCGATTGGGCCAGCGGACGACCTTGCGTTTCTGTACGACGCTTATGTCGAACCGCTCGAAGACAACGTTACAACAGGGCAGGTGGTTGTGGGGGAGGAAATCACTCTCAACTTACTGCACAACGAGAATGACCTGCCAAACTATATCGTTTTAGACGCGGAAACACCCTATGTAGCGGCCATTGATTGGATCGTGAACTGGCAGCGCGACGTGCCCGGCGTGGTTGAAGTGGAGGTGGGCATTGAGGTGTTCTTCGAGGCGGATGGGGGGCGGCCATACTGGGTAGGAACATCGCCACCGCCGATGTTCCTAGAATTCGATGAACCGACCTTAATCAACGACTCAACCTTGCAAGAACTTGACCTGACCGAACCCGGCCTGTACTTTGTTGAGGTGTTTTTCCGGATTGGTGTTGATTTGCCGGGCAGGGAAAACGATGACGAAATCGAAGCGGTGGCCCTGCGCGAAGTGATGGTGATGCCGCCCATCAACGCCCCCACAGACGCAGAACAACACGCTTCCCCACTGGAACCTGCCTTTCCCGCCCTGCTGCTGGCCGACTGGTGGGCCTGGACGGACCATCCGTGCGAGGTCGCGGCCCAGTATGACCTGGACGACCTCATAGAAAACTGTGAGACGATTGACCGTGACGACCCCGAAGCCACGCTGGAAGTTACGTTTTGGGCGCTAGAAATCGCAGACGACATGGAAGACCAAGCCGTTGTTGCAACGCTGATTCATCAGGCGGGGTTGCTTATGCTGCAATTCGAGGACTATGACGAAGCGGCGGGCTTGTTCGAGGAAGCAGCCTATTTACACGGGCTAAACCAGGACACGCAGGCCACTGCTGCTTCCCTGCACAACATGGGCCTGGCCCACCTGCTCAGTGATGACAGGGACACCGCCGCAGGCCACGCTCAGCAGGCGCTGGCGCTGCGCACCACCGCCCCCAACGATGCTGGCACCCTCTTGTCTTTGCTGCTGCTGCTCTTAGCATTGGACGACTATGAACTGGCGCTGGACGCTGCCCATAACTTAGCGCAAACAGGGTATTCGGCTGCGCCTGGGTTACTGGACTGGTTGGATGGAGAGGTTGACTAACCCGGCTTCACAAATGTGACGTTATCGTCACAACGCCGTCAAACAAGGGTCACGGCTGCCCACTACACTGATGATGTGAACCAATTTCAGTTTAGTGGGGAGCGGTTATGACCCTTTCAAGACGTTCTTTTTTGCATATTGGCTTGGCCACCGCTGGCGTAACAGGCGTGAGTAGTGCTGCGGCCCTTCACTGGTCTTTGCCACAAGCCCAGGCTAACACAGCCGGAATTCCGACAAATATACACCTGCTCAACCGGATTTCGTTCGGGCCTACCCCCGAAGAAGTCACCGCAATCGACCAGATGGGCTACGACGCCTACCTGGAGCAACAGCTAAATCCAGAGCAAATCGACGATGGTGCCACGGACGCCCTCATTCGCCCTTACAATGCCGTCCTGAACTTGCCCCTCGCGACTTTGTGGCGTCTCGCCAACCTGGAATATCGACTGACAACCGCCCTGTACGGCGCAGCCATCTTGCGGGCGCTGCACAGTAAGCGCCAACTGCTAGAGCGCATGGTCGAGTTCTGGTCCGATCACTTTAATGTAGCAGGTGAAGAAATCCTGCTGCCTATGGCCCGCTACTACAACCGCGACATCCGCAACAACGCCCTGGGCAACTTCCGGGCGCTGCTGCTGGCAACGGCGAAGTCGCCCGCCATGCTCATCTACCTGGATAACTACGTTAACATTGCGGAGCATCCCAACGAGAACTACGCCCGCGAACTGCTGGAACTGCATACGATGGGGGCCGACAACGGCTACACCGAAGCGGATGTGGAAAATGTTGCGCGGGCCTTCACGGGTTGGACGACCTCGGAGGAGTCTGGCTACCAGTTTTGGTTCAACACCAGCCAGCACGACAGCGACACAAAACAAGTGCTGGGGCAAACACTCCCCGCAGGGCGCGGCATTGAGGACGGCCTGCACATCATTGACATGCTTGTCCGTCACCCGGCCACCGCGCAGTACATCAGCCGCAAGCTGTGCATCAAATTCGTCAGCGACCAACCACCACAGTCCCTTGTGGATAGCACCGCTGCGGTCTTCCAGGCCAATGATGGCGAAATCAAACCCGTGCTGCGCCACTTATTTACCTCCAACGCATTCAAAGCCGCTGCTGGACAAAAGCTGCGCCGCCCGTTCACGTTCTACATTGCGGCGCTGCGCGCTGCCGGTGCCAGCATCATTAACCTTGGGTCGAGCTATGAACATTTGCAGGTGCTGGGGCAGCCGCCATACGCATGGCTGCCGCCCAATGGCTACCCGGCCACTGCCACCCCGTGGATGACCACCAACGGCTTATTAGCCCGCTGGAATGGTGGAATGGCCATCACAGAAGGCACACACGGCGGCGACTACACCGGCTTGCGCGTCAACCTGCACACCCGCATTGGCAATCCAGCGACAGTCGGTGACCTTGTGAGTACAGCCAGCCAGCAGGTGTTCGGCTATGTGCTGCCACAGGCGGAACTAGCGCCATTCATCCGTTATGCATCAGACGACGGCGGTGCCGAAACACCCGTGACGCACACCCTACTATCACGCAAGTTAGGCACGCTCTATGGCCTGATGATCGCCTCACCGACCTTTCAGTGGCGCTAACCCACATTTAGACGTGTAAGCAACAAGAGTTCTTCAGGAGAGAGTAACGTATGTGCAATCACACCAAAAAGAGCGGCAAACACTGTGCCCGCTGTCCGCTGCATGTTTTCGGGCTGCGCCGCAAACCGGGCAAACTGACGCTCCCCGCCGTGCTATCTGGACGGGGCGACACCACCGAAGACGCGCAACCGCTGAACTTCATCCCGGCAGGCATGAGCCGCCGCCGCTTTTTGCAGAAGATGGGTGCGGTGGGTGCCGTCGGCGTGAGCCTTTCTGTACTGCCCAAGTGGATGCCCCGTATGGCCTTCGCTCAGTCGCCCGCAGACAGCAACGGCGAAATCGTCGTGGCCGTGTTCCTGCGGGGTGGCATTGACGGGTTGGCCGCCGTTGCGCCGTACTTCGAGGGCAGCGATTACTACGACAAGCGCCCCACACAGCACCTCAAAGAACCGGGGCAGGGGGCAGAGGCCGCCATTGACCTGGACGGGCAATTTGGCATTCACCCAGCCATGCAGCCGCTCAAGGCAATTTACGACGCGGGCGATTTGGCATTCGTCCATGCAGCAGGCATGACTGACCCCACCCGCAGTCACTTTGACGCCATGATGATGATGGAATTCGGCACACCGGGCAACAAAGCCACCACCGATGGCTGGTTGGCCCGCTACCTCAAGGCCACCGCAGAGCGCAACGGGTCGCCGTTCCGAGCGGTGGGTATGGGCCAAATCCTGCCTACGTCGCTGGCCGGGGGTGTATCTGCCCTGGCGCTGCAATCCATTGCAGACTTCCACATGCAAGGCCGCGCTGACGAAGTCCAGCGGATGCAAGCGGCCCTGGCCGAGTTGTACACCATCCAGGCACCGCAGGACGAGCTTGACCAGCAAGCCAAACTCGCCTTTGACACCTTCGACCAGATGCAAACGCTGCAAGCTGCCGAGTACGCCCCAGCCAACGGCGCAGCCTATCCAGAATCAGAGTTTGGCATGGGTCTACGGCAAATCGCGCAAATTGCCAAAGCCGATGTTGGCCTGGAAATTGCCACCATTGACGTGGGCGGCTGGGATACGCACGAGCAACAAGGCACGTTTGGCGGTGAGTTTGAGTTCCTGCTGCGTAACCTGACCGATGGGCTGAGCGCATTCTATCGAGACATGGGCGACGACATGCGCCGTGTAACGGTGGTCACCATGAGCGAGTTTGGGCGCACCATAGACGAAAACGCCAGTGCTGGTACCGATCACGGCCACGGTAACTTCATGATGCTGATGGGCGGCGGCGTGAACGGCGGTCAGGTGTATACGCAGTGGCCTACCCTGGCCGAAGACGCGCTGGCTGACGGTGACTTAGCCATCACAACGGACTATCGCGACGTGCTGGCAGAAGTGGTTGCCAACCGCCTGTACAGTGACGACCTGGATTTCATCTTCCCAAATTTCAAAACCACACCGCTCGGACTCGTCGTCCCGGCCTAACTCAAGGAGACGTAAACCATGATTCAACGCACGCTTGCCGCCCTTATTCTAGCTGCTGCCCTTACTGTCGGCAGCGCGTCCGCACAATTCGGGGATGACAGCCCAGAAGCCCAGACCGTCTTGGTATTGGTCACTGCTGATGAACGCTTTAGTGAACTCATTAAAGCATACCCAGACTACAACTACTACATCGAAGACAACAATGAAACGTGGTTCGTTGAGCTTTTCGTAGAAGACGAAGACATCTGGCTGGGTGAGGCCGTTGTAGACGCCGAAACCCTTGAGATTGTGGACATGGAAATCGGTGAAGGCGACCCCGAAGCCCTCGAAATCACGCCAGAACTCCAACAGGTTATTGATACGATTAGCGCTGATGACCGCCTTGCCCCCGTGCTGGCGAATTTCCCAGAGTATCAAGTTGAGGTGTTTGACGAGGGGGAGTTTGCGGTTGTGGCCTTCTTCGCAGGCGATGACGATGAAGAAGACTTTTTCCTTGGCGAAGCCTTCATACACAAGGAGACCCGCGACATTGAGGGCATCATGGTTGCGCAGCTTCTGTCAGCAGAGCAAATTGCTGAGCGCACCCCGCAGATCATTGCCATTGCAGAATCTGACCCTGCTGTCGCTGCGATATTGGCGGAAATTGGCACCACCGCCCCGTCGGTTGAATATCACGCCTTCGAGGGCACCTGGGGGGTGTATTACGAAGACGGTTTTAGGTTCTATGAAATCCTAGTAGGCCCACCTGAGGAAGAAGAGTCCATAAGTGGTGAGTTGGTCGTGCTTCATGTGGAAAGCTACAGCGAATTTGACACCACCGAACTCGAACAGATGGAACGCGATAACGCCATCGCCCTTGCCTTTGAAGCCGACGCATTCCAGACGATGGACTTGCCCGAAGACTGGTTTACACGCACAACCCCGCTCGGTGATGGCATCTATGGTGTTGACTTTGTCACGGAAGACGGCACGTTAATCTTGCAAGTGGTGGTTGACCTGCCCGCGAACCGCATCATTGAAACGCGCAGCGACGCCTAACCCGCCTCGCGCCAATGGGCGACACAATGCGAATCGCCTTATTTGGAAAGCGGAATGCGGCTTGAAATGATCGCCAGTGATATGACGTCTTCATGAACGATGGTAAGCGTGGCACTGCGCATCATTCAAATGCGCTGGGGCATGGTGCGGGGTTGTTAATTCGCCTACGTGGATTAGCATGAAGCGTTCTTTAGTAACGGTAAGAAAGCACATCCCATGCCCCCACACGCACTCAGCCTTTATCCGGTTCAAGCGCCCGTACAAAACGCCGCCTTTGACCTGCTGCCAACCCTTTACGACGCCCTGACTGCGGCACAGCTTGTGCCCGAACACGGCGATGTGATTGCTGTTTCCAGCAAATACGCCGCGATCAGTGACGGGCGCATCGTGGGGTTAGACGGCGTACAGGTCACGGCAGAAGCTGAACAACTGGCCCAACGCTACAACATGAACCCGCAGATGGCCCAACTGGTGCTGGACGAAGCCGATTTTGTTTTTGGGGGGATTGGCCTGGGCTTTTTGCTGACCGCGAAAGAGGGCATTATCTCGCCCAATGCCGGGCTAGACCGCTCCAACATACCCAATGGGCAAGTGGTGCTGTTTAGCGAACACCCCTACGCCACCGCGGAACGCATCCGGCAGGCATTGCAAGCACGCTACAACACCAAACTGGGGGTTGTCCTCACCGATAGCTGGTTGATGCCCGGTCGCCTGGGCACAACGGGCATTGCCCTGGCAACCGCGGGCTTCCAACCCACGCAAGACGAACGGGGCAAACTCGATTTGTTCGGCAACCCGATGGCGGTCACCGTGCGCGGCGTGGCCGATTCAATTGTGGCAGCAGCCCAACTTGTCATGGGGGAACGCGATGAAGCCACGCCCGTTGCCGTCGTGCGTGGGGCGGACGTCACCTTGACCGACGCGCCCATCAGCAAGGCCGATGTAGCGATAGACTGGCGCTATGACCTCTACATTGAGTCGCTCACGACCGGATTGCGCAGCGAGGACGTGCTGCGGGCGATTGCAGAAGCAGCCCCCTATCTGCCACCTAAACCGTCCGCTGCGGAGTAGCAACAGGCTAATTGCCGGAAGGTGCCTCTGTTACAGTTGGGGGTGCCTCGGCCTCTGCTGGCGGGGGCGCGTCGGCCTCTTGCTCTATTTCCTCAGCATCTTGCTCAGTAATTTCGAGGCTGCTTAGCTGGTAGATGCGTGCGTTGCCTTCTGCACGAATGGACGTGTACACCTCACCATCCGTCTGTACCAGATATTCCAGCAGTGCGCCACTCACCCCCGGCGAAATATACAGGTACTCAAACACCTCTGGCAGCAGTTCGTTTACAATCACTAAGCTGGTCGGGTCATCCAAAACGCGCAGCCGCACCAAATCAGACTGCGTGATGGCCGGGGTTACAGCAATGCCCCTGGCAGTGGCCGCACCACGATCAAGCGCAATCAAACAGGTCAGGGGTTGGGCTGTGCAATCGTCAATCCCGTTGTAAAGCGTCAGCGTTTCCCCAAAATCGTTATACCATGCCGACTCTGGCACCAGCAGCACACTTTCCCGGCCTGTGAGCGCGGGAAACCAGGTCGCGGTTGTATCTGCACGCCAGTCCGTTTCTGATGTAAACACCAGGAAACGGGCATCGTCAGGGATTCGGCTCTCGTCCGATGTAATGAATTCGAACGCGGCCAGTTCCACCTCGTCAATCACGCGCTCACGCACGATTTGTGTGCCCCGATAGGCTCCAAAGACGATATACCCTGCCAGAGCAATCCCGAACACCCATACCGGCAGCAAATAGAAGTGTTGATTGAGCTGCCTGAGCTGCGCCCGTTCCGAAAAACGCAGCAGCGGCAGCCCACCTTCATAGCTTATTTGACTGGAGCGGAGGAGCAACGGTATCACAAGCTGGTGCAGGGCCGCCCCAGCCATAAACGCCAACGGAATCGCCATAAACGCTGATGCCGACCGGGTGTGCAAAATCATGATGATGATGAACCACAATGGCAGAAAAAAGCGCCGCTTGGCGATCAATAAGCAAAAACCCAGGTAGCCCAACAGCGCAATCACCGGGATGAACGGCTCCCCTGTGAAGGCGGTGGCGGTGTTGAGTAATGGGCTGAGAATTTGCGATGGCCGGAACACAGTAGCCGCTGCCGATAGATACGGTTCTACGCCGTAAACGACCATTGCAGGCACCAGCCAGATGCCACCCAGCATCACCAGCAGCGTCAAAACAAACACCAAGTTAATCACACTATAGCGATTGCGGCCCAACACCAGCGTCATCAAGATGAGTGTGTACAGCACAAAGTAACCCGACTCCGGGTCACTGAGGAACGCAAAAGCAGCCAATATCGCGGTCGTCAGCAGGTGATTTTCATTGCGCCACACCAGCAGCGCGTACCCCTGGTGAATCGCCAGCAGCGCGAAAATGTAACCCGGCGTGCGCACGATGCCACTGCCCACCACCATCCAGTTTGTGGTGACGGGCATAAACCCGAACACCAGTGCCGTTGTAAAACTGAGCCACTTTGCCCCGGTCAGGCGCAGGCTAAGGATGTACACCAGGGGCACCGTCACAATGCTCAGTTGCCCCGGCAGCGTTTGGAACAGGTCAAACAGCGTGCCGCCCGTCTGTCGGTCAATGAACACCGCGAGCATCACCCCCAACGGCGGGAAGAACGACTCAAACGCCCGTCCATCGAAAAGCGCCGTCTGCGGAATGCGATAGTTGCCCGTCGCTACGGCCTCCGCCATCTTGTAGGCCCAGGCCCCGTCTTGCAGTGGGAAGTCAATCCCGCGAAAAACCAGATACCGCAGCAGCCCCGCCGTCGCCGTCATCACAATGACGAGGACGAAATGGCTGGACAAGAACCCAGTCAGGTCAATTTGAATATCGTCTGCGGGTGGGGAGCCTGCGTTTGTAATCGTTTGGGGGGAGTCCGCCTGCATGGGATTAGCCTAAGTCAGTTCAGCCTTTGAAAGATAAGGGTTTCGTTGACGCGTGTGCGCGTGGACGGGTACACAAGGTCATAGTTGTCATTTTGCAGCAGCGCAGCCCGCAGCCGCCCGCGCACCGTCGGCGTCAGGTAGACGTAGGTTGGCACGGGTGCGCTGGGGACGATGCTTTCGATGCAAACCGCACGCTGAGTTACACAGGCTTGCAGTTCCTCATAGCGCTCCAGCCGTTCCTCAAAGGCAGCCGCTTCTAATAGTTCCACACTGCGTGTTGCCGCAACGTTGGAGCGGCCCGTTAGCGCTGGAAACCAATCGGTGACGTTGTCTTCTTCATCAATTGATAAGCCAGTGATGACGATAAAGCGACTTTCTTCGGGGGTGTTTTCCGAAACCCACTCCATCGCACTCAATTGAAACCGATTGAGGCCGATCAACAACTCGGTCACATCCCGTGACTTAAAGATGCCCACGGCGGTATACACCACCAGCAAAATGACGCTGGCCACACTCACCACAACCGGCCAGTTGTTACTCGCCTGAACGACAGCCCCGGTTGCCGGGTCAATTCGGCTGGGTATGCGGAAACTGCTGATCCCCGTCACGATTAAATAGTTGATGGCCACTGCGACAATAAAAGCAACAGGCACAACCAGCGGCTCCAGGCCAACCGGAAAAACCAACAGCACGCCTATCCACACAATCAACAGCCACCGCTTGGTGACAGCACACACAAATATGCCCAAAATGCCAAGGGCGGCCAGCAGGCCAAGCATCGGTTCCGATGTGAACGTCGTCACGCGGCTAAAAAATGGCGTCAATGGCGATGCCACATCAATGCTGTTAAACAGCGCGTTGGCCAGCGGTTCCAGCGTGTGATAGCGGTCAACATACAGCACCCAACTCGACATCAACACGACGGCCAGCAGCAGGGCAGCGATAATGAGCGTGGTTGCTTTTAATGAGCGCCGCCGCACAAAATAAACCACGATCACGCTAATCAGCGCGAACAGCCCCCACTGAAACTGCGTGAGCATGGCCAACGCCAAAAAGACAGCCACCGGCACAATCAGCGTGCGGCGGGGGTTGATGCCCAACAAATTGCCATAATGCACAGCGGCAATGGCACTCACGCTGGCAGTCGCCCGCACCACCCCGCCCCCGCTAATGGCCGGGATAACACCAATCGGCACAATGGCAAATATCATGGTGGCCAATAGAGCCTCCGTTTGACCGCGCAAACCGATGCTTGCGAATGCATAAAACACCAAAATCGCAACGACGCTCACCGCCACCGGGTACCAGCGGAAAATTTCGGTGAGCGAGGCGTTCGTTATCGTTTGCAGGCCGCCCACAATGTAAAACGCTGCCGGTGGAAAAACGTATGGAAGCTGTTCTAGGTTATACGATGACGTGATGGGCGGCACGAATTCATTGGCTTGCAGGTCAACCACACTCTGGTAGAAGAACCCACCATCCCCCAACGGAAAGTCTTCTGTGAGTACCAACCCAACCCGCAGGGCCACGCTCACCACAACAATCAACAACAACCACAGCGGGTTCCAGCGCGAACGGGCTGTGATTGGCGCATCTTTGGTGGGGGTTACGGCTGTCATGATGGCGGCTACCTGCCAGGCTGCAAAAGGCAATAGTTGCAGTTTAGCACAAAACCGTCACTTGGCGCATTTTCTGGCCCGACGTGCGCAGATCAAATTCATGTGCTAAAGTTCCCGCTTTGGTGATTGGGCAAGCACTCGTTTATGACCCTTTTCACGCTGTTAAGTCGTGGCTTTGCGTTGGGCTTTGCCGCCAGCGTCACCCCTGGCCCGCTGACGGGCTACATGATGAACGTCAGCCTGAAGCACGGGTGGCGTCGCGCCCTGTGGGTGATTGTGTCGCCACTGATTGTGGACATCCCCATTATTTTGGCGGTGCTGCTGGCGTTAGATGCTATCGCGACGCGTTTGCCGCAATTTATAGACATCATTCGCGGGGTGGGCGGCATTTTCGTCCTCTACCTGGCGTGGGGTGCCTGGAACGACTTCCGAGCCGGGACGACCGCGACGGAAATTGACACCCCGCAGCAGGTTGGCGACCTAAATCTCACCATACTACCCAAAGCCATGCTGCTTAATGCGCTTAGCCCTGGCCCGTACCTCTTTTGGACGCTAGCAAACGGGCCGCTGCTTCAGCAAGCACTAGAGCAATCCCCTCTGCACGGTATAATCTTCCTGATTGCGTTTTATGGCACGTTTTTAGGGCTGCTTACCGCGCAGGCGTTCGCGCTAGATCGGCTACGGCGCTTGGATGCGCGACTGATGCGTGGGATGCTGCTGGCCGCGTGTGTGCTGCTGGCCGGGGTCGGTGGATGGCTGCTGGTCACTGGCTTAATCGCGTTGGGCTTATTCTGAGCGCCCTATAGGGTGTGTGGATCGTACATTCTGGTAACATGAACGCCATCGAATACGTTTTGTGATTGCAAACACAGGTTTCCCATTCCTATGAACGGCTTAGCGCCGCTTATTATTCAAGGCCTCGGCTATGGTTTCCTGGCCGGGATCACCATCGGCCCCTTTCTTGGTTATGTAATCAACATCGTCTTGACGCGCGGTTGGAAGCGCTCGCTACCACTCATCTCAATCCCCGTTGTGGTGGACACGCCCATCATCATCATCTTTTTAAACGTCCTCAACGAACTGCCCAATTATGCGCTGGATGTGATGAGCGTGGTAGGCGGCACCTTTGTGTTGTGGTTGGGCGGCACCACCTATCGTGACAACCGACGCATGAACGCCCAACGCCGCAATCAGACGGTGCCCACTGATACCTCACCCGTGTTGACAGCCCAACCCAGCGAGCGCCCGTTCATTGAGATTTATTTGCGCGGGCTGGTTGTAAACGCCCTGAACCCCGCCCCTTACCTGTTCTGGTCAACCGTGAGCGGCCCTATTGTGCTAGACGGCATTCGCGACGGCGGCATCGGCTACGGCTTTGCGTTCCTGGTGGCGTATTATGGCATCTTTTTGAGCTTGATCTTTGTTCTGATGCTGATTATTGGCCGGTTGGGTGAACTGAATGAGCAGATGGATCGCTATCTGCTGCCGCTCACCATTGTATTGATGTTTGTGCTGGGGTTGGGCCTGCTAGGGGCCGGGCTGATTGACTTAGTGAGCTTACTTAGAACGTGATGCAGCAACGATTGGCGAGGTGATTTATTAACCTGGTACGTTTTGTAACGCAACAACAACCGATTCCGCAAGCAGGCATCTACCGGCCCGACCAACAGCGTGTGTACCCCTTCCCGCAGCACATCGCAGCGCGGGATGTTATTCGTGCCGAGGACGACTACGCAACGTCTCTCGTGTCTATCCCGATTGAAGATGTCACATTGGTGGCCCCGTTCACGCCACGGATGATTATCGCTATTGGCCGCAACTATGCCGACCACGCCGCAGAGATGCAAAATGCCGCGCCCGACCACCCGCTGATCTTTTCTAAATTTCCAAGTGCTGTTGTTGGCCCTCATCAGCCGATTCAGTGGCGGCAGTCGGTCACGCAAGAGGTGGACTGGGAAGGTGAGTTAGGCGTCGTTATTGGCGACACAGCCCAAAACGTTGCGGAAGCGGATGCGCTCAACTACGTGTTTGGCTATGTCATTGCCAACGATGTCACCGCCCGCGACCTGCAAAAGCGCATCGACAAACAGTGGACGCGTGGCAAAAGCCTGGACACATTCTGCCCTTTGGGGCCATACATCGTCACACGCGTTGACATCCCCGACCCGCAGGCGCTCACAGTGCAGACAAAGGTCAATGGGCAGGTGATGCAAAGCGGCACCACGGCGGATATGATCTTCTCAGTGGCCTATCTGGTCAGTTATTGCTCGCGCATGTTCACGTTGCAGCCAGGGGATTTGCTGCTAACGGGCACGCCGTCGGGTGTGGGGGCGGGGCGCACGCCGCCTGTCTTCTTACAGGATAGTGATGAAGTCAGCGTCAGCATTGATGGCCTGGGCACGTTGACCAATCCCTGCCGCGTGATGATGGATTAACCCCAAAGAACATGTTTGATTTGTAGGGGCGAGGCATGCCTCGCCCGGTGTGCCCATCAATGTATGTTCACGTTGCCGCGAACACACATTGACGTTAACTAATGCCCGCGAAGTGGTTATCCACACTCGTGCAGAAGGCGTCGTCGGTGCTGATGTAGATGTAGGTAAACGTATCGCCACCCGTGGAGAAGTTCCCGCTGGCCTGACACAGGGACGGTGCGCTTTGGGCAGAAAAGCCCTCATCGTTGCCGCCGCTCGTCACGCAGCTAATCAAGTTTTCGCGCACGCGGTCTTGATTCACAACCGCAACAGCGCCCATTGACGGTGTGACATTACCGCCCAGGGCGTCGGCCAGGTCAATTTGTGTATAGATGTTGGCCGCCACTGCGCCGACCTCCTGATAACAACGGATAAACGCGTCGATGCGATCTACCGCCACCTGCACCGCCGCGTTGCCAAACTGGTCAGCGCCTTCGCCCGCTGCCGCACTAATTGCAGCAGAAATGCTGTTGGCGCTGGTCACACTGTAACCGGAAACCGTCGGCAAAAACGACCCGGCAGCCTGCGGGTCATCTGGCGTAGGGACGGCGTTGCCGCCACCACCAGCCACCGCACCGCACCCAGCGGCCAACCCTGCAATTACCAGTAGTGCAATCCCTGAAACGAGTTTATTGACAGTCATTAGCAATCCTTTTGGTTTGGAAAAACGAACACAAACGCCATTTTATACCCGGCGCGGTGACAGCGAAACTGTGCTAACGCAGCTCGTCCGTGTCCAGGATAATTGTGACCGGGCCGTTATTGTGGATTTCCACCTGCATCATGGCCCCAAACACGCCGTGCCCAATGTGCTGGATGCCCTCCTCTTTCAAGCAATCCGCATATTTTTGCACGAGCGGCGCGGCTATATCCGGGTGCGCAGCCTTAATGAAACTTGGTCGGCGGCCTTTGCGGGCATCCGCATATAGTGTGAACTGGCTCACCACCAGCACGCCGCAGCCCACATCCAATGCGGACAGGTTCATTTTGCCGTCATCGTCCTCAAACACACGCAGGTTAGCCGTCTTTTTGGCAAGGAGTTGGGCCTCTGCTTCGGTGTCGCCATCCGTGACGCCGACAAGCGCCACAAACCCCACCTCAACTGCTCCCGTGACTTCGCCGTCCACAGTTACGCTGCCCTTCGTCACCCGCTGGAGTACCACACGCATACCACCTTGTCCTTATTCATTGCTGATTTCGAGCGATGGATGGTAACAGGCGGGGGCCAATCGCGGCTAGACCTGCGCCTGGGGTGTGCGTATGATGTGCGCTCTGTGTAACGCGGCGCGACGTCAGCGCCGTTTTTGTTGAGGACAGCCGATGCAACGTATACTTTACAATGACACCGCTTTTAGCCTGCTGCGTGCCGGGGTTGCCCTGGGATGTACGCTGTTCATCTGTGTGGTGATGCTGCGCCCGGAACTGCAATCTATCGCGGGCATTCCTATCCTCAAAATTGCCGCACAGTATCATGTGTCGCTGTTGGGTCACGTCCTCACGTTTGCGCTGCTGTTCACGCTGTGGTGCTGGGCTTTGATCCCGCACTTCAGAGCGTCCGCCGCTCCGTTCATTGCGCTGCTCATCGTGATGACGTTAGGCACAATGGGTGAGTTTCTCCAGATGTTCATCGCGGGCCGTTACGCCTCCGCAGCAGACATGATCGCGAATGGCGCAGGCGTTGTGCTGGCGTGGTGGGCATGGCATGGCGTGTCCATGACGGTGACTCGGCGCTATGCGACCCTCACCAGCGCGGCGTAACGCAACCGGAACGGTTGTGCGCGCATCGGCGACTCATAGGCATAGGTCGCAACACCACAGGAACCTGCGCATGTTTTGGCAAACACACACCTTCCGCTGGGCATTAGCCGTCGGCTACAGCGCATTTCTGATCACGTATTTACTGCAACAACCGGGCACACCCGCCGTTGAGGTGGTCGCGCCTGTTGCCAACCCGGACTGGCAGCGGGAGGTCGTGTTCACCATTGGGCACATCGTCGGGTTCGGCATGTTGTTCGCCCTGTGGTTGGTGGCGCTCAGGCCGCACCTGACGCGTCACGCGGCACTGACGGCTTTCAGCATTGCCACGACCATCGGCCTGACCGCTGAATACCTGCAAAACTTGCTGCCAGATCGCACAGCTTCCGTCTACGATGTGGCCATGAACACTATCGGAATGCTGCTGGCGTGGGCGCTGCTGCGTTGGGGGCCGGGTTTTATCACTCAGCGCGTATAGCTGTCGTCATCGAAAATATCTGACATGCCGTGACAGCCCCGCCTCGCTGCTGTCGCTTCTTGTTCCAGCGCAATGAATTCGTTCCAGTAGGCGTCGTTGGGTTCGTACATCACCGCCTCTGCCCAGCCCTGCCGCACAAGCTCCGCATTGACGTGTGTGTTGCCCACGAACACATAGCGCAGTTCGCGGTCGTAGGGGTCGGTCGGGTCTTCGTCTGCAACGAGGCGCACAATTTGCCCCTCAACGAGATCGGCATTGGCTTGCTTGCCTTCCTGCGAACAGACCTCACCGCGATTGGTTTCGGTCGTGTTCATACCCAAATAGCGTATGCGTACAACTGCGCCATTGATGTCCACGTCAATCGTGTCGCCATCAATAACCCGCACCACACGCCCCGTTTCCCCGCCTTGCACCGCTGACGAACTGCCGCCGCTGCTACTGCTGCTTGATCCGCCAGATGGTGCTGAACCACCGCCCGTGTTCGCTCCCGGCGTGACCACAACAATCGGATTGGCGGTACAGGCGAGTACGGCAGCCAGCAAGGTAATAGCGGCCAACGCCGCTTTGAACAGTTGTATTGATCGGGTCATGGGGTTATTTCTCTCTCAATCCAGTTGATAATGGCTTCAGCCACCTGCGGCGGGGTCATGTTGTCGATAGGCAGGCAGTGATAGTGGTGGGTTGTGTTTTCTGCATCGTAGGGCGTGGCACCATAGTTCGCGCTCTCCTCCCGGACGGTTGTCACCGCTTCGGGCGTAATCTGCCTGGTGGCCAGCAGATCGCGCACATGGGCTGCTTGCTCTGGCATCAGGAAGGATAGATCGGTGTCATCAGCGTTTTGTACCGCGTCGAACGCCTCTTGGCGGCTGCTCAGCCGCTTGAGCCGCGTGACCGGGTCAACCCACAGTTCAATAATGCGCCACCGTGTATGCGCCAGCGCGTATTTGATCTCATTGGCCCCGCGCACCCCCTCAGACAGAACAAGCGCATCGGGAAGGTTGCAGTCAAACCACGTATACGCCTCCGCCGTGCCACCGGGGGCAATCTGCTCACGGAAGTCACGGGTATAGCCAAACCGGGCGATGCGGTCTTTTACCGGCACAATTGGCTCACCGCGCCAGTGCTGCGCCATTGGAATCAGAATGAAGTCGGCAAGCTGCCGCCGGGACGGAATCCCTTCCTGGAACGCCAGCCGACCTGAATCGCGCATGGCCTGCAACGTCGTGGATTTGCCTGTGCCTGTTAGCCCCACGAGCATCACAACGTTGCATTGGGCCAGCGGCACATACCCCGCCACCGAGATCAGACTAACATGTGGGCTATCTGCCAGTGTGCCGTTTTTCACAGCCTCTGGCAAGCGGGGCAGCACATGCTTGATGTAGGTCGATTTGCCGTCAGACATTGAAGCGAACGTCATTTCATGACAGTATAGATAGGCGTAGCTCATTCTACCGCAACCCTTGTTAACAAGCATAGGAGAGACTATGTCGCGCCCGCGTATCGGCGTCACCACGGATTACGAAAACAACAGGCAAATTCTCAACCACAGCTACATCCGCGCAATCGAAGCCGCTGGCGGCTTACCTATTATCGTTCCGGCGTTTACATCGGCAAACCTCGCATCCACGTTCACCAACCTACTTGACGGACTGGTTATTACCGGCGGCGACGGCCTTACGCAAGGCATCATTGGCACCCTGCCCGACGACCTGCCGCCTGTTGACAACCAACGCGCCCAATCTGACCAATTCCTCTACGACGCCTTTGACGAAGACCCTCGGCCTGTGCTTGGCATTTGCTACGGGATGCAGTTCATTAACGCGCAGGCAGGCGGCACTATCTACGGCGACCTTGCCCAACACATTGATACTGACATCGCCCACAGCCCCAAGCGCGGCGGCACGGCCCACACCGTCCACATCGAACCAGACTCACGCCTGCACATTGCCCTGGCGTGCAACCAGATAAGCGTGAACACCTATCACATTCAAGCCATCAGCAAAGTAGGCGAGGGTCTGTCTGTAACGGCCCGCAGCAGCGACGGCGTCATTGAGGGCATTGAGTCCTTCGACGGTCGCATATTGGGGGTACAATTCCACCCAGAACGGATGCTGCACACCACCGCACCGCTGTTTGAGGACTTTGTAAGGCGCTGTGCCCGTCAGAGCATTCATTCATAGTGACACCTTAAACAAAGGTATTTTGCACCATGCGCCGATTCGTCCCCTGGCTACCGCTGTTGATTTTGGCTGCGCTTGTGCTGGTCGTCTTCCGTGAACTGGCCTTCACCGACCGGATACTCGGTCGGGGCGATACGTTCACCTATTTTTATCCCTACTGGACAGTGCGCGATCAATTTTTGCGGGCGGGGGAGTTGCCCCTGTGGACGCCAGACATCTTTATGGGTGCGCCGCTGCTGGCCAACCCGCAGCTTGGCACGCTCTACCCGCCCAACTGGCTCACCATCCCGCTGGATGCGCCCAATGCTATACGTGTAAGCATACTGCTGCACATCACCTGGGCCACACTCGGCGCGTGGCTGCTGGCCCGCCGCGCTGTTGGATCAAACCCAGCCGGAGCGTTGGGTACAGCCGCGATATTTGGGCTGGGCGGTTACGTCGGCGCACATGTAGAGCAAATCAATCAGTTGCAGGGCTTGGCGTGGTTCCCGTGGCTGTTTTTGCTGCTCCACCACGCGACTGAACCCAGGCATCGATCACGCTACTGGCCCTTCTATACACTGCTGCTAGGCGGGGCGATGGCGCTGCAAATCCTGTCCGGCCATACACAGACGGTCTTTATCAGCGGCGTGGGCATGGGGCTGTACGTGTTAGCATCCGGCAGATGGCGCGGCTTGCTACCGCTGGCCGCTGCCAGCCTGATTGCGCTCGTGTTGGCGTCCCCGCAGTTGGTGCCGACGTATGAACTCGTCGGGCAAAGCAGCCGCAGCGGTGGCCTAACGCCCAATGCCGCCCTGTCGTTTTCGCTGAGTCCGTTTATTGCGGGGCGTGGCTTGCTACCCAGCTACGACGGCAAAATATTCAGTGAATACATTGGCTACATCGGCGTGATTGGCCTAGCCCTCACCGCATTGAGCGTATTCCGACCGCATACGCCGGGACAGTTCCCGGCGCGGCGGGTGTGGCTTGTAATGGCGGGGGCAGCGCTGTTCCTAGCCGTTGGGCTGTACAACCCGCTCAACTGGCTGATTGTGCAGCTCCCCGGCTTTGATCTGTTTCGCGTCCCGGCGCGGTGGCTAGCCCTCTACGGCCTGAGCGTCGCTGTAATCGCGGGCATGGGCGTGGAGGCGCTGCTAGACAGCGATATGCGCCATTGGCGGCGTTTTGCTCTGCCCGCGATGGTCGTTGGTGTGCTGGTAGGTGGGTCGCTGCTGGCAAGCCGCGTCCCGGAGGAGGTCAACGGGCCAGCGGTGCCCA
>CAWUJQ010000045.1:0-20623 GCA_963922445.1 uncultured bacterium | reverse complement strand
GTTGGGGGGGTTGCGGTGCGGGCGCAGGCGGTGCAGGCTTGCGAGGGGGCGGTGCCAGCAACTGCAATCGCACCTTAGCACTTCTTGACCCCAACCCAAACAGCCCCCGCGTGGGTTCTTCAATCACCTCAACAATAACTTGGCTAGGGCCAAC
Source organism: uncultured bacterium (assembly GCA_963922445.1). Taxonomy (GTDB): domain Bacteria; phylum Chloroflexota; class Anaerolineae; order Aggregatilineales; family Phototrophicaceae; genus DAOTTY01. Next base: position 20,469 of record CAWUJQ010000045.1, on the reverse strand, counting down.
GCCTAATTGGCTCAAGCCCTTTTCGATGGCCGCCTCAACAGAATCAGCCGTTATTTCAACAGATGTCGGTGTACTCATAACAAAAAAGACGCAGCGAACTGCCCTCTGCATAGGCAGACCGAAGCGCCATATCTCCTTTCTGATGTACTGCACTACGCGGAGCGGGCTTCCCCGCCCCGCGTTTGGTTAGCTCGTCGCTTTTTTGGCCTTTTTGGCAGGCTTCTTTTCTTTAGGCTTCGCAGACTTCGGTTTTTCTTTTTCTTTAGGCGCTTCTTCAGCCTCAATTGCAGCCGCAGCAGCGGCTTCGTCAGCAGCTTTGGCCCGCCGCCCGATAAACCCATACTGGAATGCACCGATCAGGTTTGAGGTGATGAAGTAAATAGAGAGGCCAACCGAAAATTGGATGGAGAAAAACCCGAACATCAACGGCATGATGGTTGTCATCTGCTTTTGCATCATCTCGGCCTGGTTCGGCATCCCGCTGTCGTTCTTGTCTTTATCCTTGTCCTTGTCGTCCTTCTTCTGCCCAGCCCCAGCGGTAGACATTGTCAGCTTGGACTGTGCCCAGGTCGTGACGACCACCAGCACGGGCAGTGCCAGCGCATAGATCGGGTTTTCCAACGGAGACGCGGTCAGGTCCAGGCCGATCCAGGTGCTTTGCAGCGGAATTTCCGACGCGAGGCCCGGAATCAACAACCGGCCACTCATATCCAATAGCTGCAAGGGCGTGGCGGCCAGCGCGTAGATGATGGCCTGATACAACCCCAGGAAGATTGGCAACTGCACAAACATCAGCAAACAGCCGCCAAACGGGTTGATGCCCTCTTCCTGGAAGAGCTTCATCTGTTCGCGGCCCAGCGCCTCGCGGTCGTTTTTGTACTTCTCTTGCAGCTTCTTAATCTTCGGCTGGAGCGCCTGCTGACGCCGCATGGACTTTTGCTGCTGCAACGTGAGCGGGTACAGCAGCATTCGGGTAATCACCGTAAACACGACAATGGACAACACAATGTTGCCCGTCACTGAGTAGAACAACGTCAGCGCCGTGATAAACGGATTGATGATAAAACTCCACATGAAAGGTTTCTCTCCTCAAAGGCGCGGCGGGCGCGCTAACGTCTAAAAGTCCAGATGCGCTCCGCTGTTGCCGCCTCGAAGCCTACCAGCGCATCACGGTTGGACAGCGTGCTGACGACCAGCAGGTCTTGCTCTAGGTCTTCTGACGCCTCTGCCGAAAAATAGAGAATTTCCGACAGCACTTCGCCATCCAATGAGCGCGTTTCTAACACTTCGCCAGTCTCTCTGTCCAACCAGTATACGTTCTGGTCACGGCTGCCGACAACCACCGACTCATCGAAAACAACCGGCGTGGTGCGGATTGCGCCTTCTGCTGCCAGGATTTGCCAGCCAGCATCGCCAATGGCGAGCGTCGCGGCTTCTAGCTTATACACGGTTCCGCCCAAATCTGCGGTGTAAAGCATCAGTCCGGCGTCTTCTTCGACCAACACTGGCGACCCCCACACCCACTCCGTCGTCTCGTAGGCGTTCACAATGGCACCCTCAGCGGCATCAATGGCAACAATCTGGTTGGCAAACGTGCCAATATACAGTTGATTGAGCTCCGCACTGTAGGCAGGCGTACCCGCAGCCGCGCCGCCCACGTCTACATTCCACACTGCATCGCCGCTTTCCATGTCAACCGCGTACATCTTATGATCGAGCGATACGAAGTAGGCCACACCGTCAACCACCGTTGGCTGCGACCAAACGGCATGTTCCGTCTCGGCAGTCCACTGCTCTTGCAGCGTGTCTGCATCCAGTGCCACCAAACGCTCCTGCAAGCCGATCAAAATGGTGTCACCCACGCGCAGCGGCGTGGTTACAAGGTCGCCGCGCTCCAGCAGGTCAGCCTGCGGCGGCCCCACTTGCTGCGCCGTGGTTAGGTCAAACTCAACTAAGCTGCCGTCAGCCACGGCAACCAACAATCCGTTATCGCCCGTTTGCAACGGAGCGGCGAAAAACTGTGCGTTGTCCACATCTTGCAAATCGCGGCCCCGCACACGCCACTCAACAGCATTACCTTCCGCATCAATGCGGCGGTTGCCCTCGTCGTCGCGCAGCGCCAACACAGTGCCCTGGTCAGCCACGTCAATAATTGCCAGCGTGTCTTCGTAGGCATACACAACCTGCGTCGTGTCCTGGATAACCGTTAGCCCAGCCCAGCCGATGCCCAAGCCCGGCCCACAGCCAACCAACACAAGCGACAAAAGTATCAAACTCGGCAGCAGAGCCTGCCGATGGAATCGTCGGGAATGGATCAAGCTTTTTTCTCCTCAAAATCGGGAACAGGGTCGTAGCCACCGGGATGAAACGGCTGGCAGCGGGCGAGGCGCTTTAGGCCCATCCAACTCCCTCGAAAAAAGCCGTACCGATCAATGGCCTCATAGGTATAAACGGAGCAAGTGGGGTAAAAGCGGCAGGCCGGGGGCAGCAATGGCGAAATAAAGCGCTTGTACAGGCGCAGTGTTCTTAGGGCAAGCCAGCGTAGCATTAGCTTTGGTCTTCTCCGGGTGTTACAACGAGTTGCGCTCGCTGTGCGAGCTTATAAACAGTACGTGCGATGTGGTCAAAAGGTTGCCCAACAATCGGGCGCTTGCCTACCACAACGATGTCGTGCCCGGGCCGCAGGTGGGGGTGATGTTGGCGGATGGCCTCGCGCAGTTGGCGGCGAACACGGTTGCGTGTTACCGCGTTGCCCAGTGCCTTACTCGTCACAAAGCCATAGCGATTGTGGGGCAAGTTGTTGGGGGCAACGCTCAGCAACAGCAACTTATCATGATGCGGCGTGCCCTCACGCCGCAGTCGGGCAAAATCAGCAGAACGCCTCAAGCGCAGGCGCTGCTGCATGATGGCCTATTTCTTACGCTCGAAGGAGGTGCGCTTCTGCTTACCCTTCGTGCCGTTCCAGTTGACGCGCTTGGCGCGGCCCGGCTTAACAGCAAGCGAGTGACGCCCCTTGTCACGACGGGCCTTGATAACGCGCTTGCCGCCCTTGCTAGACATACGCTTGCGGAAGCCATGCACGCGCTGACGGCGGCGAATCTTGGGTTGGTAAGTACGCTTGGTAGACATGTGATTACCTTGTTTAGGATTATTGTTTTTGGAAGTTGTTGTGTGTTACGCGATAGACAAGTATAGCGATGCAAAAAAACGCGGTCAACCCGGTGCTTGCACAGCCCAGCGCCCACCATATATAATTTGGGCGCAACTTTAGCAAATCAACCACGCGAGACACCAACGCGCAACGCGACCTGCATGGATCATCAGCAAGCGCCAGCCCTGCGACGTACCAACCCGCCTGCCATGTGCCGGCCTATTCAACCTACACCCTGCCCAACCGACGCTTTAGCTTATCTGCCCCCTGCGCCCCCGGAGGAGACCCATCGTGGTGAACATCAGACAGTGGATTAACGACTTTATAATCACAAACCAGGACATCGAAACGCTCAACACGCTTTTGCTAGAGCGTGAAACACCGCTCACAACCGAAGACATGGCCAAACTGCTCGTTTCGCAGCGCATCAACGACGAAAACCAGCGCTTGCAAGAGCGCTTTAAAGACGCCACCCTGTACGACCCGGCCCAAAGCTATGAAGTGGGGCAGCGGTTGGTGTTTACTGCATTCGACTACGCCATTGGCGAAGTGATGGATGTGCGCCCCGGCGACAACGGCGAATATGGTGACTTTACTGTGATTGCGGTCGCCTTTGACCGTGACGGCCTGAATACCGGTGACCAGCCCCGCGAATTTGCCGCGGCATTCCCGCAGGCGCACACGCTCAACAGTGCCCAGGCCAACGGCAATGGCACATCCGGCTTGCCCGCCGACCAAACCATGTCAGCAGACGACGTTTTCGCCAGCGCAGAGTATGAATCCATTATCATCTCGCTGGAGGATATGCTGCGCCGTGACGAGTCGCTAATGCAAGTGGGCGACGCCTGGTTCCCCGCCGATTTGATGATCGAAACCAACGACGGTCATATGCATCTGGCCGAGGCAATCCTGGACATGTACGGTGGTGGCCCACTGCCAACGCGTGAAATCCTGGAAAATATCGGCGGCCTGGGTAGCAGCCCAATGGCCCTTCAGGAATTTTCCATGAATTACGGCATGAACCTTGACCAGCGTTTTGATGAAGTGGGCGCGCTAGGCGAAATTATGTGGTACTTGCGCCGCATGGAACCCGAACAGGTGCAAAACACCCCAGCCATGCTGCAATATACCCCCATTCCCTACGACCGTGACAGCCTGTCACCGCGCTCACAAACCCTGGAAGCCGAACTTGCCGACGAACACTCGCCCCTGCCTGCCGCACCCAAAACCATTGACAGTGCCCGCGTCGTCCTGATTTACCCGCACCGCCGGGTCGGCACGCTGCCCCTCAACCACCAGGCCCAGCAAGTCTTCCCACGGGCGCGTAAAACCGAACGGATTGCCCTCACACTGGTGGACGGCAGCGACGGCGAGGAGTTTTCCGCATGGGTGGTGCGCAAGGCCAAGTACGTTCACGGCCTGATGCCCTTCTACACCAAGCACGCCCTGCCCATCGGGGCTACCCTGCGCCTGCGCCGCAGCGAGGAACCGGGCAAGATCGTGATCGACTTTGAAGCCTACAAGCCACGCAGCGAGTGGGTCACGCTGGTCACGGCAGTGGATGGCAGAATCGGCTTTGAGACGGCCAAGCGCGGCATCGGTGCCGAATTCGATGACCTGCTTCTGCTGGGCGTGGATGACCTAGAAGGCGTTGACCGGCTGTTCCAAAGTAAAACGAACCAGCAGCACCCCCTCGCGACCATCCTGCGCACACTGATCCCGCTGCTAGGCGGCATTAACGCCCAGGGTCACGTCCATGCGAAAACGCTGTACAGCGCGCTGAATGTGATACGGCGCTGCCCACCGGGGCCAATCCTGGCCACACTGTCGAACAATCCAGACTTTGAAAACGTTGGGGAACACTATTGGCGACTGAGCGACTAGCCCCTACCATGTATCTGTAACGGAGACGACTTCAACCAAGCGCAGAGGAGACAACCATGGCCGGAATCCCCCGTTCTGGTGCGCTGGCCAAAACCAGCCAGGACACCCAATTTCACATTGACTATGACTGGTGGGAAAACACTGCCCAGCTTCGCAGCTACCTGCTCAGCCACATCCCAGACGAAGCCGACCGCGAACGCATCAGCCAAAGCGATGAAGGCAAAATGGTGGACTTCGTCCATCCAGAAACAGGCGAGGTATTTCGCTCCGATGAACTGAACCTGGCCTTGCAGCAGGCCGCACAAGACCCTGACTTCATCAGTCCGCACGCCTCTATGGTGGACAACATCTTCCGCGTGTTCCTGAAGAACGGCAACAAGCCGCTCACGCCACGCGAACTGGAAAGCATCGTCGGCAAGTCAGCATCCATCATCGTCAAGACCATCGGCGGCACTAAAATTTACAACGGCATTCGCCCGGTTTCATCTGATTCGTAGACTGGGTTTGAGTACAAGGATTTTACCACTATGGGACGTGTGATTCACACCGCCAGCACTGGCAAAACCCGCGCCCAACTGCGGCGCACCATCGCGGAACTGCTGCGGCGCTTGAGCAGCAAGAGCGAAGTTGACGACGAAACGAAGGACATGGTCGCCGCGATTGTCTTTTGCCTGCGAGAAATAGACGAGGGCATTCAATCGTCAGCGGCAGCCTGGGAAAAACGCGATTATTGGGTCAAGGCGGATAACTTCCGCATGGAGTGGCGCTGGGTCGGCCAGGAGGCGGATACCCTGACCAACATCGTCCATGATGACGACTGGGACGAGCTACCCCAAACAATGATTCGGCTGCTGCCACGCTTTGCGGACATCAAAATTGCCAAGTTCACCCGCAAACCTGACACATGGCAAAACGCCTACGACGAACTGCAAAAAGAAGCTGAATAGCGTTTAGTCAAAGCGCGGTTCTAGCCAGGGAGCCAGCTTGTTGTAGTCCGGTACGGCACCACCGCCGCCCGGCAGAATATAGTCACGGTCAATCACCAGCCGATCCATCGTCCCCCCGCCAATCACAACCGGCGGGGCATACAGCAGCATCTCCAATACTGACATGTCCGTGTCCACATTGAGCGTGATGACCGTAATCGCGCTGCCCCAATGCAACGGATTGGCCAGCTTACGCATCAGCGCATTGAGTACCTGCTGCTGGCGCTCTGCCCGCCCATAGTCGTCGTCTGCATGGCGGGTGCGGGCATAAATGAGCGCGGTTTCGCCATCCATGCGCTGGCGGCCAGAGTCAAACCGCACGGTAATCGTGCCATAGTCACGCGTGGGGTACTGTGTATCGACAATCGTCTTGGGCACATCAATCGTCAGGCCGCCCACCGCATCCACAAGCTGCACAAACGCATCAAAGTTCAACCGGGCGTAGTAATCCGGCTCAATGCCAAAGCTGTTAGCAATCCCACTGCTTAGCAGTTGTGGCCCGGTACCCGCTTGCTCCAACTCCCCCAACACATTGACCGTGTTGATGCGCTGCGACCCGTACCCCGGCACATTGATAAACAAATCTCGCGGGATAGACAGCAGGCTCACGCGCATCCGACGGGGCTGCACCCCCAACAACATGATTGAGTCCGTGCGTGTGACGTATCCCTCACCCGGACGCGCATCCACACCCAGAATCAGCACATCCGCTGGCGGCGGCGGGATAATCACGTACACCAGCAGGCACGTCGCGCAGCTAAACAGCGGCAGCAGCAGCACAATCGCGATCAACCGTCGCCAGCGCAGGCGGCGTTTTTTGGGTATCGACGGATAACCCGGCGCAGGCGGCTGCGGTTGAACAGGCTGTTGAGCCTGCTGCACTGGGTCGGCTTCCGGGCGAACGATATACATCGGCTGGAAGCGCCCGGCCCAGTCTTCCTCGCGCTGGTCGGGGGTGCGGGGGTCTTCATTCATGCGTCAGCCACCAAACGTGATGCCCAAGTTGCGGGCCATTTGTACCATTTCCCCATCGGCGTCGATGAGCTTCATCTCGGCTGCGGCACTGATTGGCACAGCCACCATCGACGTCCCCTGTAGCGCCACCATGTGCCCCCACTTTTCCTCCGCAACGAGGTGTGTTGCCATAGAGCCAAAGCGGGTCGCCAGCCAGCGGTCGCGAGGGGTGGGCTGGCCGCCGCGCTGCAAATGGCCCAACACTGTCACACGCACTTCTGTGTTGAGTGCCGCTGTGATCTCCTGGCCCACAAGGTTGCCAACCCCGCCAAGCCGGGCTTCGTTTTGGCCTTCTTCACCAATGTAGTAAACCTGTTCGCCCTCCGCCGGACGTGCGCCTTCTGCCACAACAATCAGGCTATAGCGGCGGCCCATTGCGTTAATCGCTTTGATTTTGTCCAACACCACATCAATCTTATAGGGAATCTCCGGGACGAGAATCGCATCGGCACCCCCTGCAACACCCGCCGTTAGCGCGATCCACCCCGCATCACGGCCCATCACCTCCAGCACCATCACCCGGTGATGGCTTTCTGCTGTCGTCTGGAGCTTGTCGAGCGCTTCCGTTGCCGTCGCAATGGCGGTATCGAACCCAAATGTTACATCCGTTTCGCCCAGGTCGTTGTCTATTGTTTTGGGCACGCCCACAATTTTGACGCCCTGTTCTACCAACCGCGCACAAATGCCCATCGTGCCATCGCCGCCAGCCACAATTAGCGCGTCAATGCCTAACTCAGTTAGGCGGTCAACAGCAAGGTGAGACACGTCTTCCGCCTCAACGGTACCGTCCGGCAGCGTAACAGGCCGCGCAAACGGGCTACCCCGGTTAGCAGCGCCCAAAATCGTACCGCCCCGCATATGCAAGCCGCGCACCCGCTCGGCGTCCAGCGGAACAGTCGGTAGCCCCGCAAGCAACCCGTCGAAGCCCTCACGGATGCCGATCATCTCATAGTCGTAGCAGGTCAACGCGGTCAAGACTGCGCCACGAATCACCGCATTGAGGCCCGGTGCATCTCCGCCGCCCGTCAGCAGGCCCACGCGCTGGATTGTGTCTGCCATACTGGGTTTCCCTCAATACTAAGATTGGGTGCTAAAAAGTTTCCAGTCTTCGGTTATTGGTGACAGCTCGAATACACCGCCGCGTGGCTCGGTGAGGTAAACCGTGCCGTCTTCAGCCGTTTGGATTTGCCCATCATAGACAAACTCCCACGACTGCACCGCCCAGCCGATGCGTTCGCGCAGGTCATCGTCTTCGCGCCACAAGGCACCAAATCCCAGGCGTGGCTGTGATGTTTGCGGCGGCTGCGGCTCATCCCAACTGAAGTCGCGTTCGTCCATCCCCGCCACGTAAGGGTCGGGTTCTGCCACCCAGCGCGGCATCGGCGCAGTGTGATACATCACATAAATGATGTCGTTAGCCTGTGCCCACACCATGTAGCCGTACTCAAATCGTTGCAGGACGAGTTCGCTTTCAATCGCCTCATCTTCCGGGCACGTTGTGACCGGGGGCACCGTAAAAAACCACTCCAGCGCACAGGCGTCCGCTGTGGCTTCGGGTGCTGCATCGCCGCCCATAATAGCACGCCTACCCACGGGAGGGGGTGTGGGGGTTGGATCCTCATCGCCGCCGCTGGCAAACACCGTCAGGCTGCCCACAACAACTAGGCACGCCCCTAAACCGGCCAGCAATACTGTTTTCAAGGAGTCCATCTCTGTCCTTCGTACTTTTACAAGTCTTTTACGCAGCGGCCTATACTAACGCCAGCCCTCCACCTCGTCTATCCCTGAGCCATCACCGGGCTATCGGCGGTTTGGCAATGGTGGTAGCATATTGCGACGAATAACGACCAAAACTATCCAGGTTTTCCTATGGCAAAAAAGTCCAAAAAGCGGCGCAAGAGTTCCGATGAAGTTGAAGTAGAACTGATTACGTGGTTCCTACTGGTACTCATTTTCGCCATCCTGTACATCGTCAACAACAACTTTAGCGACTTCGCCTTTCCGTCGTGGCTGGTGCCCATTTCCGGCGCGCTGGTTCTACTGGGGTCGGGCACTTACCAATACAGCAAAAACTGGCGCGTTAGCCCCGTCACATGGATTGTGGGCGCGGTGCTGATGGTGTTTGGCTTCGTCAATGTGACCATTGACCCCACGTTAGACCTGACCGGGTTTTCGCTGTTGGCCTTCGCCATCGTCATTTTGTTCGGGCTATTGACCGGCGAGACCTAAAAAATTAAAAAATTGCATAATGTTTCGCAGGCGCTATACTTGGGGAGTTGCAAACGCAGGTTTGCCCATTAGGCCTGCGCGACGTTCGTAAGGGTGCAAATTTGGTGCCATCATGGTCGAGAGTAACAATCAGCCCGTTACGGTTGAAGAAATTCGTAAGTTGGCACTGCCCCTGGGCACCCGCGTCGTCGCCGGGGATGGTTTGCTCAGCCGGCCCGTCTCCTGGTTTAGCCTGATCCACCCCAACGGCGCAAGCAAACCGACGTCTGCCCAACCTGACGAGATTGTCCTCGTCGCCCCACCTGAAGACGGCCTCACCCCCGTCAGTGACATCGACATCGTGCGCTGGGCGTCCGACTGTATGGCGGCGGCGGTTGTCCTCACAAACCCGCCCACTGCCCCCGCCATCGCAGAGGCCAACGCCTACGGCTTACCGTTGATGGCGCTGCCTGCGGGTAGCCACATTCGTATGGTAGAAAAGGCCGTGGTCAGCATGTTGGTTGACCGGGGCGGGCAAATTGAACGGCGAGGTATTCAGATTTACCGTCAACTGACCGAAATCTCATCGCGCAACGAAGGCATTGGCGAGCTGGTCAGTGCAATGGCCCGCCTGACGAACAAATCCGTCGTCGTGCAGGACAAGCGCCTGCGTGTGATCTACAGTACGGTGCAGCCCGGCATGGTCGCCTATTGGGACGACATCGAAGCAATGATAAAGAAGACCAACAGCTTGCCCGTCGAACTCCAAGACCGCCACCGCGTAGCCGAACTGATGAACCCGGTCATGATGCAGTCGCTCACCACGGGTATGGCGCGGCTAATTTCGCCCATCATTACCAAAGACATTGGCCGTGGGCACCTATCCATCATCGGTGCAGAGACGAACTTCGATGACATAGACTCGCTCGTGGTGGAACATGGCGCGGCAGCCTGCGCTGTAGAAATGGCCAAGGCCAAAGCCGTCAGCGACACCGAAAAACGGCTGCGTGGCACCTTCCTTGACCGGCTGTTGATTGGCGATGTGAGCCAACAAGAGGCCATCCGTCAGGGGGAGCGCTTCGACCACGATATGAATCAAACGCACGTCGCTATTGTGCTAACGTGGCAAGGTGACAAGACGCCGTCCCTGCGCCGCCTGGAAACGCTCGTCAACGGAGTGGTACAGGCGCACCGCATCGCGGCACTGGTTTGGCAGCGGGAGCGCGAAAACGAAGTGTTGGTTTTCCATGCCACTGATGCCGAAAACCCCATCGAAACCAGCATCAAGCTGGCAGAGATGTTCAGCGAGGAAGTACGCGGCCAGTACCCCAACACACACATTGCCATAGGGCTAGGGCAGGCAGCCCGCGATACGGCTGCATGGCGCAACAGTTACCGCGACGCAGCCCAGGCCCACGACCTGGCCATCCGCCTGCAAACGGACGCCCCACTTTACATCGGCAACCTGGGCGTTTACCAGTTGATTATGAGCCTGTCTGACCGGGAAAAGCTGGTGGAGTTTAAAGAGCAGACGCTGCGCAAGCTAGAAGACTACGACATGCGCAACCATGCTGACCTCATAAAGACGCTAGAAGCGTTTTTTGCGTGTCACGGCAACCTGAGCCAAACCGCAGAGTCGCTCATTGTTCACCGCAACACGCTGCTTTACCGCATGAACCGCATCAACCAAATTGCAGATATTGACCTCAACCGGCCAGAAACGCGCCTTGCCCTGCATCTCGCGCTCACCATCCGGCGGCTGATGATGCTGAACTAGCCCTTGCTGCTCATCGCTGCCGACCGGGCACGGTTGTTGGTGATTTCCTCAGCAGCAAAACGAACCTCAGCCATATCGCTTGTGAGCGCGTCATTGAGCAGTTCCTGAGACACCGCTTCGCTGGATGCATCCCCGCCAGATTCGACCGTCATCAGGCTGGTGGCCACCTTGACGATATGTGATTTCACCTTGGCATCCTGCTCTGTCATGTACGTGCGCCGGATGATGATTGGTGTGCGCTCGTGGCGCATCCACGCCAGCGGCCAAATAACCGCCTCACGAACTTCGGCCAGGTCATCGAGCAGGGCTGTTTCTAGCGCGTCAATCATCAAATCAGCCGCAGCGGTGTTTCCCACGTCAATCTTGAGGTAGTTCGTCGCGTGGAAGAAGCCCCGCAGCACCTGATGCAATGTTTCGCCTTTGGTGCGCCCAATGATGCCCGATAGCTCACTCAACCAGCTTGCCCCGGCCAGTTCCAACAAGCTGAGTGTGGCCGCATACTTCACTTCCGGTTCCTGGTCGTTCATTGCCTCACGCACGATGGGCTTGGCCTCTGGCGTGTCACTCTGGCCGAGTGCTTCCAGCGCCTTCACGCGCACGTCCGGGTCTTTGGCCGTGTTCAGGATCAACTCCAGCACAGGGATCGCCGCGCTGTCTTGCGTATCGCGCAGGCCCCACGCCGCTGCCTGCAATACCGTGTCTTCCTCGTCCTTGAGTACGTCAAGCATCAGCTTGTACGCATTCAGTTCACGCAGGTCACACAGCGCGTAGATGGCACCCTCACGCACGCGGGCGTCTTCATCTTCCAGCGCTTTGCGGATGAGCGGCTCAGCAGAAAACCACGAAAACCCATATAAGTGACGCGCAACACTTGCACGGGAGGTCGGCTGGCCGTCATTCAGGACGCGCTCCATCACCACACGCGCCTTCCGGTCATGACGCCGGGCCAACAGCTTCGCGGAGTTAAAGCGCACAAAGAAGTCGTCGCTGCGCAGCGCAGCTTCAGCCGCGTCTTCAGTGACCGCCTCCGGTGGCAGCATATTCAACATATTGGCCACACCGCGCAGCGACAGCCGCCGCTGCCCCTTACCCGATGCAATCGCTAATTTCGGCTCACGGCCCGTGATGTTGGTCATGCTGCCTCCTAACGCAGGGATACAAGTGCAACGTCTTTCAGTAAGACGTTGTTCGTCTGAATATCGGTCACCGTTAGGCGAAGCTGACGCTTGTCATCAACCATAAACGATGCCTTCAGGCGGTTTTCGCCGGGTTTGCCGGGTGGGTCTAGCTTGACCAGCGATTTCAGTAAATCGCCCTCGTTGAGCGCAACAATCTGCTCACCTGTTTCGCTCGCCTGCGCCACGAATACCGCCTGCCCGTCCTCATACTGAACTTCCAGCATGGAAATCGAGTCCGTGTCGATTTCACCGATCACAAATTCCACTTCGGTTTGGTCAGCGTGGGCCGCGCCCAAAATCACATCAATCGGTGATTCAGTAGGGTAGCGGCTGCCCATCGGGATGATTTCGTCGTAGTCATGGGTGTTTTCATCCGTCATGTAGCGAATGCCGTAGCTGTGGATGAGGTAGTCTTCCAGGCCATAGCCAGCCGCCACTTGCAGCGCCCCCTCCGCCACGGCGGTAAACGGCTTGTCCGCCTTCACCGCCATATCCGTGAAGTACTGTTTAAGTGTGCGCTGTACCGACGGCATGAGCGACGTTCCGCCCACCATCAGCACATAGTTGACATCCTCTTTGAAGATGCCACGCTGACGGGCAACGTGCATCACCTTGTCAATGACGTGCCGCAGTGATGTGAAGAAGCCATTTTCTTCCATCAAGGCTTCGAGTTGTTCGCGTGTGATACTGGCGTTGTGCTGCTTGCCATCGGCTTCAAACGAGATGGTGGCTGCTTCCGCCGTCGAGAGTTCGATTTTGGCCTTTTCGCACTGTGTGAGCAGCGTCGCGTAATCTGCACCGAGTGTCTTCGCTGTCAGTCCGGTCTGCTTAAGCACCCATGTGAGCAGCCACTGGTCAATATCGCTGCCGCCAATGATGCGGCCAGCTTTGGCCACGACCTTGGCTGAGTACTGTGCGCTATTGGACTTCATCAGTCGGTTCAAAAAGCCGCCTGCTTTTTCGGCGCTTTCTGGCAGTTGCACCAGCGACAGGTCAAGCGTGCCCCCGCCAAAGTCGAACACCATCACAGCGGCCCCCGGCTTCGTCACCGCATAGCCCAGCGCCGCCGCCGTAGACTCGTCCACAACGCGGATTTTTTCCGCTGGAATCGTCTCAATGACCTGGTTCAGCCACGACAGGTAGCCCTCAAACGAGGCCACAGGCGCGGTGAGTACCAACTGGTCAATTTCGTCTACCGGGTAGGGCAGGCTATCAATAACGCGCCGCACAAAGGACGTGCCCGCGTCGATGTCTGCATATTCGGTGTGGTCAATAATGCGTGGTTCTGGAGCAGGCTTGGCCACAATGCCCCGCTTGAAGTTGCGGAAGAGGCGGTTGTCGCGCTTGTGGTCTAGCTCAGCACTGCGTACTTCCATGCCGATTTTAGTTTCGTTCTGCTTGGCGTCCGTCACATATACCAGTGATGGCACCACTGGCGGATGATCTGGCAGATGATCGTCTGTCAGGACAGGTATCGAGATAACCTCGGATGTGTCATTGTCCGTGTCCCAGCGGGCAATGACGCTGTTCGTCGTACCGAAGTCAATCGCGAGTTTGTAGCCCATAAAGGCATTCCCCGGTTTCTATGTTGTTCTAACCCAAATTCAACCCAGCCCTCATTGTAATGAAGAATGCGTCAAAGCGCCAACATTCTACATATGCTTTCACAATTTTCATGAATCAAGCGTATCGGGATGGTAGTTGGTCAGGTTACTTCCACCGATGAACTCGCGCAGCAGCGACGTATTTGGAATGGTGGCCGTCTGCTCACTGTTAAGCGAGTGGACCCAGCTCAAAAACGCCAGCAGGCGGTTCGCTTCGATGTGCGGCGGGGTGTTGGGGGCCACTTGCAGCAGCAGGGGTTCGGCCAGCGGGCGCAGTGCGGCCAGTTCGTACACCAACGCAGAGTTAAACATGGTGTCTGCGTTTTCTTGATACGGGAAGATGTTGCGCTTTTCCCCCCGGCGCACACTCGCCCATCGCTTGAGTGTATCGGTCGCGGTGTAGCCGCGTGTACGGCTGTCCCGCACAATGCGCCGCAGCAGCCGCACATCTGTCGTTGGCACACGGTTGTGCGCGTCTACATTAAGCTGCGTCAATGCCGATACATACACGCGATGGATTGTGCTTTCGGGAATATCGGGCACTAAATCAGGGTTTAGCCCGTGAATGCCCTCAATGATGATGACCTGATTGTTGTCTAGCTGAGCTTGCATCCCGTCTTCGCTCTCGCCCGTGTAAAAGTTGAACTTGGGCAACTGCACCAACTCACCCGACGTCAACTTGAGCAAATCCTGGTTGAACCGCTCAATATTAAGCGCGCCCAGCGATTCAAAATCGTATTCGCCCTGCTCGTCCAATGGCGTCAGTTCGCGGTCAACAAAATAGTTGTCCAGTTCCAGCGTAAACGGACGGATGCCGTGCGCAAGCAATTGAACCGCCAACCGCTTGCTAAACGTCGTCTTGCCAGATGATGACGGCCCGGCAATCAACACAATGCGCACCCCGGCGTCTGTGTGGCGCTGGCAAATTTCCCCTGCAATATAGGCCACACGCTGCTCGTGCAGCGCCTCAGACACAAGAATGAGTTCTTCCAAGCGCCCGTTTAGCGTAATTTTGTTCAGCCGCCCAATGTCCTCCACGCCCAGGCGGCGCAGCCATTGGTTCGTCTCCCTGAAGACCCCCGCCAGGCGCGTATCCCAGCTAACATCCTGCATCACGTTGGGTGCCCCCGTGCGTGGGAAGCGCAGAATAAAGCCATCGCCCGCGTGCATCAGGTTAAACTGCCGCAAATGCCCCGTCGAAGGCAGCATATAGCCGAAGTAATAGTCCGTGCGTGCCCGCAGCGTATACACCACCAAATCATCCCGATTTTGCTGCGCAAGCAAGCGCAGTTTATCGTCTGCCGCCCGCCCCTCGAAGATTTCTAGCGCCTCTTTGATGGGCTTTACCTGCTTCACAATGGGTTCGTCTGCGTTGACAATCTCGTGCATGTAGGCGTTTAGCTTTTGCAGCTCTTCCGGTGTGAATGGCTCCCGGTTGCGTAGTTCACAGTAATACCCACCCTCTGGAATGGAGTGCTGTACCCCTACCTTTACACCAGGGAACAACTCATCCACAGCAGTGGTCAACAGCAGCGTTAGCGAGCGCCGGTAGATGCGGTTGCCGTCGCTGTCGCTCATGAGCATCGGCTTTAAGTCGCCGTCATGTTCCAGCTTGTAGCCCAACTCGCGCAGCTTGCCGTTGAACACGCCTCCCATTGGGTCGCTGTCATACAAATCCGGATGAAGCTGGCGATCTTGGTCAAGAAACGCGCCAACCGTCGTGCCCAGCGGCCCTTCCAGCGTAATGCCAGAGGCCATACCGACGCGAATAGCCTCGCGCGGTGTAGAGACGGTTATTGCTTGGGTGGAGTGTGCTACCATAGCGTTGTGCTGCCTAGCCTGTGTTTACTATTCAATGTGTTACAATTGCGTCTTGCGCGCTCGTTCCCGATGGTATCATGAAATGACCAAATCCTACGCAAGATACCTTAAAGAAATTTTGATTGACGAGTCGGCTATCCAAAAGCGGGTGGCCGAACTCGGTGATGAACTCACTGCTGACTACGCCGGAGTGGATGACCTGCTACTGCTGTGCGTCCTCAAAGGCGGTGTCATGTTCCTGTGTGACCTAATGCGTCACGTTGATGTGCCGCACGCGATAGACTTCATGGCTGTGTCCAGCTATGGCAGTGGTGCCCGCGCCTCCACCGGGCAAGTCCGCATCGAAAAAGACATGTCCACTCATGTAACCGACCGCCACGTCCTCATCGTTGAAGACATTATCGACACTGGCCATACGCTGCGCTTTGTCATGGATATGTTGGCGTCACGGCAGCCCGCCAGCCTCAAGCTTTGCACCCTGCTGGATAAGCCTGAGCGCCGCGAGGTAGACATCCCTGTGGACTATGTGGGTTTCACTATCGAAAACAAGTTTGTGTTCGGCTACGGCCTGGACCTGGACGAGAAGTTCCGCAACTTGCCCTTTGTGGGCGAGGTTGACCTGGATAAGCTTGATGACAAATAACCTCACGCCGCGCACGCCCTACCGCCCACTGACGTGGCTTGACCCCGTCTACGACCTGCAAGACCTACTTGCGGACTTCCCCGAACCCGTATACATCGTCGGCGGTGCCGTGCGGGATGCCCTGCTCAGCCGCCCCATTAAGGATATTGACCTGGCAACGCCCGGTGATGCAATTGCTGTTGCGCGCAAAATCGCGAACAGCTTGCCCAACGGGTCACTGTTTGTGATGGACACCGAACGGGGGGTGGCCCGTGCCATCATCGAAACGATGTACGGCACGCTCAACGTGGATGTGGCGAAATTTCGCGGCGAAGGCATCCTCGCAGACCTAACCGACCGCGACTTCACCATTAACGCCATCATGGTCAACTTAAACAGCGACCTGACGCAGATTATCGACCCGCTCAACGGCGAACGGGACGTTGCCCAAAAGCTCATTCGTCAGTGTGGTGCCAACGCCATTCAAAACGATCCCATCCGTGCCATGCGGGCTGTCCGCCAAAGTACCCAGCTTCGCTACCGCATTGAACCGGCTACGCTCAAAGCGGTTCGTGACGGGGCCAAGCACCTTGACGAGGTATCCGCCGAGCGGGTGCGCGATGAACTGTTCAAGGTGTTGGAGCTACCCCGCCCCACAGCAGCCCTGCGCGTGATGCACGTCATTGGTCTGCTAGATGCAGTGGTGCCGATCAGCCACGTTGCAGACAAGCCCACTGTGGAGCATCTGTTCCTGACGATGGACAAGCTGACAGAGATTATCGCGGGTTTCATACCCGGTGAGGTCGAAAACATCGCCAGTAACTTCGGCATGGGCTTGGCACTCGTTCAGTTGAATCGCATCCGGCCCCAATTAGCCGCATCCCTAGAGCAAACGTGGGCCACCCATCGTCATCACCGCCCGCTGCTCATGCTCACCGTGCTGCTGCAACCCTTCGCACCAGACGATGACGACGGAGTGGGTGCGCTTGCAGAGTCACTTCGCCTAAGCAACGAGGAGAAGAAACGCCTGCTCACGAGCGTGGCCCATCGCCAGGATGTGTTGACCATGCCGGGGACGGACGCGCTGACAGTGCATCGGTTTTGGTATGCCGTTGGCGACGGCGGTGTCGATATTTGCTTGCTCACCTTGGCCGATTACCTCGCAGCGAACAACCTGCGCCTGAAGCAATCGGCTTGGCTGCCTGTGGTGGAACGCGTGCAAGCGTTGCTGGAAGCTTACTATCTGCACTACGACGCCATCGTCGCGCCAGCGCCCTTCGTCAGCGGTAAAGACCTGATGCAGCAGTTAGGCATCAAGCCTGGCCCAATCGTCGGTGATTTGCTGACGGCTATCCGTGAGGCGCAGGTTACAGGTGAGGTGCAATCTGCCGATGGGGCGCTGGACTATGCACGGGCCGCCTTGGGCAACGACCCGCGCGGGGATATGCGGCGTTAGCCGTTGCCCAGGTCAATCAGGCGCAGGCGGGCGTCCTCTTCTGGCACTTCAAAATGCAAGCGCATCGTCGGTGCCGTGCGCGATGGCACAGACACATTTTCGATCATTGACCGGGGCATAGCTAAAATCCGTGCAAAGGTACGCAGCGACTCCTCATCGCCGCTCACATCACCTAGGCCGTGCTGCTGGCCCCATTCACTATGCGCAATGTGACGCGCCAACAGCCGCGCCATCGACATACGCGGCGAGTAAATATCGTCCATCTTCAAAAAGCTGCCGCTCAACTGGGTCACGTCTACGTCGTGCCACATGTTGCCACGTGGGTTTTGCAACATGCTTTCGATGGGTACAGGCGGCGAGTCAATGTCAAAAATTGTGAGCAGCGCTTCCACGGCTGCTTCCATGTTCGCTAAATCGGTCATCGTTCAGGCATCCTCCGACGGGCTATTATCTGCTTCTGGGCTATCGGGCTGTTGGGCGACAAAAAACCACAACAGCGTCTTTCCGTAGCGGCGTTCGTCTGTGGCTGTGAGCCGGGTGAGCGCTAAGTCCTCTTTTTCATGCGGGTCAATTTGCACAATCACCTGAGTGCCCTCTGGAATCCAGGCCGGGTTCGCCTCCAACGTTTCGAGTGTGCGCTTCCACAGGCCCTTGTACTGGGGCGGTGCCACATAGATAAAATCGTAGTCATCATCGGGGGGTTTCGCAAGCAGGCTAAACGCGTCTACGCGCTGCACATCTGCGCTATCAGCCAGGCCCGTCGCCTGTAGGTTCTCCTGAATCGTCTTAATCGCCATGCGGTCTGTATCGGTGAACAGCACCCGTTCTGCTCCTCGGCTTAGCGCCTCAATGCCCACCGCCCCCGTCCCGGCAAACAAATCAACCATGACCGCATCGTAAATGTCCATGCCGATAATGTTAAACAGCGCTTCTTTCGCCCGGTCCATAATCGGGCGGGTGGAGTCGCCCGGCACCAGCTTTAAGCGCCGTCCTTTTGCCGTTCCTGAAATCACGCGATGTGACATCTATGCACTCCCTCTCGTTAACTCCACAGCGGCCCGCACCGCCCGCAAATTCGACAGCGGCACCGTCAACGGGATAAACGACTCAGCCGTGACAATCATGCGCCGCTCATTGACAGTTTGCAGTGCCCCGTGAACCGTCGCCCGGATTGTTGATGGTGTGCCGTTTTGTAGGTCATCCCAACCGTTAAGCCCGCCGCAAACGGCGCCTAAAATCAAGCTTTTGCCCTGGGGTAAATCCGGCTTATTGTCGAACGTGCGCCAACTCACCCCCTGCACAGGGTAGTCTTTAATCAAGTTGAACATGGGTGACGCGCCGCCCACTTGCAGCAGATTCAACCACCAGCGTTCACTCAGTTCTGCCAGGATTTTGCGGTCGTATGGCAGCCCGAACACCGCGTATTCCGCCTCAGAAAGGCTTTCGTGCGTGGCGTGTTCCGTGATGTAAAACACCCCGCTGATGCTTGTACGCCGCAGCGCTTCCAGGTAGCGCAGCGTGGATTCGGTCAGCGCATTCAACCCACTGCGCACGCGGTCGGGCTGTGTGCGGATGTGTTGCAGCAGCAGGCTGCGTCCGGCAAGCCGCTCAGCCTGCGCCAGCGGACTATATACAGGCATCAGCAGCGGCACCTCCTCACTCAACTGGTCGGCCACCAGCCGAATGACTTCCATGTGCTTGCCCAGTTCGCCGCGTTCTGGGTCTAGCGTGCGGATGTCCGTCCAGTCGAGCGACCGCTCGACTATAGGCTTAAGCACCTGCCGGTCACCCATCAAATCACCAGACCAGCTCGTTTGCACGCTGTAGTCGGCAATGCTGTAGGTGCTCGCCGCCGGGATGACCACAAAATCCCAGTCAAAGCGGCGCTGGTAGTCCACAATCGACGCGGCAAAGTCAGCAACCCGTTGGTCATCACCGGGGAAGTGACGCCACAACGCTACCGGCACACGGTCAGTTCGCAGCCCTGCAATTGTATTTTCGAGGCGTTCGCGTCGGTTCATGCTGGCATTGTACATGACACACGACCACGAACCAAAAGCTTCATGCACCAGTCAATCAATTGTCAATGCGAATTTCGACTGGCAGTTCGTAAATCGTACCTTCGCTGGCCCCATCGCGAGCGAAAAACACCGGTCGCTGATTTTGGGCGCACTCTGGCGCTATTTCCCCAACATCACACCGCTCCAAAGACACCGTGAGCAGGTAGCGGCCCGGCGGTGCAGCCTCCGTGATTTCGATGTAATGCAAATCATTGACGGTCTCATCACGCGTCCACCGTGTGGGCGGGATGCCCCCCGGATAGCGCAACAGCGGCTTTGAAAGCACGATTCTGTTATCAATGCCGCGCAATTCGATTTGAACGCGGTAGTTTTCCGTCAGTTCTTGCAATGCCGTCCAATACAGGTTAACGAGTAGGGTGTCTCCTCGTCGGAACGTGGTTCGGTTTAGCTGGTAGCTCAGCAGGTTGATACCGCGATTGGTGTACAGGTCCAGCGGTTCACTGCTCTGTAGCTCGTTGCCCGCAGGCACACGAATCGACAGCGGTGCTTCATAACGGGCGACGAGCAGCACAATCGCCACAGAAAATACAAACAACGTCAGTATCAAACGCGCTTCGGGGATGGTCAACAACGTGAACTCATGGAACTGTGGCACAGCCCGCGCATAACGACGGCGCGAGATCACAAACAACAGGCCGAGCGCTGCCGCACTGGTTGCCCACGCGGTTTGGCGCACAGGGGTTGTGT
>CAWUJQ010000044.1:0-21053 GCA_963922445.1 uncultured bacterium | reverse complement strand
TTCAGCCAATTGCTGCAACAAGCGCTACAGCCCAACCAACCAGGTGTGGTTTACGTAATATATCCAGAAACACCAGACGCCGTTGTAATAGGCATACATCGGCCCCATTTGTTGACGCCTGCACTTCATAATATTTACGAAGACGCGGAGATGATCCGTATTGCCTTCTTTTGCACCCCAGCCGTTGAGTGTCGGGAAACGCCGAGTGGAATTTCCACGCAGTGGACCCGCGAATTTAGTGCCGATCCCTACGCTTATGAAGATGTCATCGTGTTCACTGCGGATGAAGCGGGCAATGTTAACTTGTTGGAAACACTACCGAACGCTGATGACTATGATCCCCGGGCAATCATTGACGCGAACGCACCGATACCTGACCGGATGAACACACTGTTTCGATAGTTTACAATGATGGGGGTATCTTGACATTTGATAGTTGAGGTGAATTGAATAAATGTTAATATTTTTACTCAATGTTTGTTTTGTGATTTGATTGGGTGTATGCTATTGTCAAGATACACGATCGTTTACCACAGCCTAAGGAAAAAGACGCTGCAAATCATTACGGGGATGCACCGCTCAGGTACGTCATTGGTCGGGCGCTTGTTCTTTGAGGCTGGGGCCGATATGGGCGACCCTGACACCTTCTATCCTGCTGACCAGTGGAACCCGTTGGGGTACTACGAGCAACCAGACATCCATGCCATCAACATGCCGCTCGTCAACGGCATTTGGTGGAAGCTGTCGTACTTCTTTTTACCGTCAACAGCGGTTGTCTTGAATCGTGCTGAAAAACGTGCGAGCCAAATCCGTGAAACGGCGGCTCAATATGCAGGGAAAGTGATTAAAGAAACACGCTACTGCCTCACACTGCCCGCGTGGTTAGAACACGGCGCGACAGTAGATCGAATTATCATTTGCCTGCGCGACCCGATCCAGGTGGCCCGCTCAATACAAAAACGCAATCACACCCTGCTTGCACACGGCTATTATATGTGGCGTGTACACAATGAGCGGATTTTGCAGCATGTGCGTGAGTACCAAATTCCGTACCACATCCTGTATTATCCCCGGCTGTTGGCCACGGACACCTTTATGGATGAGGCCCAGGCCGCGCTGACGTTTTTCCAGCAAAACGTAACCGATGATACCTTAGCAGCACTAAAGCAAACGGTCGTGCGCCCAGATATGAACCATAACCCTGATGTTGTGGCGCAATATCCGCCTGACATCCAAGCCCTTTGGACGGAAATGAGGGAGGCCCATGCAAGACAATTTCGTTAACACACACACATCCGCAAACGGTTACAACACCACAGCCCTTGCAGAACATCGGTTAAGCGTGTTAATCCCCGTATACAACGGTGCAGACAGCATCGGGGAACTTGTAGACACGGTTGTGACCACTTTGAGTCCGCACACAACCCTGTGGGAAATCATCCTGGTTAACGATGGCAGCAAGGACAACAGCCACGAGGTCATTCTCAACGTGATTGAGCGGCACCCCAACCTGGTCAAATACGTGCAGCTATGGCGCAACTTTGGGGAACATAACGCGGTGATGTGCGGCCTGAATTATGTGACCGGGGACAGTGTGACCATCATTGACGACGACTTTCAGAACCCACCTGCCGAGATTTTACGCCTGGTGAATAAGCTGCTTGAAGGCTACGACGTTGTATACAGCTACTACAGTGACAAGCGCCACTCCTGGTTTCGGAATGCAGGCAGTTGGTTCAACGACCGCGTGGCAACACTGCTGCTCGATAAACCCCCACACCTGTATCTTTCCAGCTTTAAGACGATTGCCACGCCCTTAGTAAAGATCATGGTGCAGTACGACGGCCCCTACCCCTACACTGACGGCCTGATTTTGCGGTCTACGCAGAACATCGGCCATCAACTCACCGCACATGCTGACCGCGCCCAGGGCAAATCGGGATATACGCTTATCAAGCTCATTCGGCTGTGGCTGAACATGTTCACAGGCTATTCGGTTGTGCCGCTGCGCATCACCTCCTACTTGGGCGTGGTGGTGTCTATCGTCGCGCTGCTGTTGACCATCTACTTCGTGATTGCGCGCTTGACGGGCTTTGTCTTACTGAACCAAGAAATTCCGGCGGGGTGGGCATCAACCATTGTGGCCATTACCTTTATGGCCGGGCTACAACTGATTATGCTTGGCATGATTGGTGAGTACCTGGGCCGCCTGTTTTTAACGATCAACAAAACGCCCCAGTTCTTAGTAAGGCATACCTATGGCATGGGAGCCAGCGAGCAGCATGAACAACACGTTCAAGGATAAACGCATACTCATCCTGGGCGGGATGGGTTTCATCGGCAGTAATCTGGCGATCCGGCTGGTCGCTTTGGGTGCGGACGTCACGGTCGTGGACTCAATGCTACCGCAATATGGCGGTAACGTGGCCAACCTGGAACCTGTAGCTGACCAATGTCACATCAACTTTGCGGACATCCGTGACCAGCACAGCATGAACTATATGGTGCAAGGGCAGGATGTCATCTTTAGTATGGCGGGGCAAACCAGCCATGTGGACAGCATGACCGACCCCTTTACTGATTTGGACATCAACTGCCGCAGTCAGCTTGCCTTGTTGGAAAGCTGCCGCAAACACAACCCTGGTGTGACCATCGTTTATGGTAGTACCCGCCAGCTTTATGGGCGACCGCAGTACCTCCCTGTGGATGAAGACCACCCCGTAGAGCCAGCCGACGTTAACGGTATTAACAAACTTGCAGCGGAAAACTACTATACGCTCTACTCGCGTGTCCACGGGATGCAGTGCGTGTCCCTGCGGTTGACCAATACCTACGGCCCACGGCAGCATCTGCGCGGGAACAAACAGGGGTTTGTGGGCATTTTTATCCGGTTGGCCATTAGCGGCGAGAAAATCCGTATTTTTGGCACAGGCCAACAACGCCGCGACTTCAACTACATTGACGATGTTGTGGATGCCCTGCTGCTTTCGGCGCAAAACCCTGACCTGGCGGGTAAGGCGCTCAACCTGGGCGCAGACGAACACTATTCGCTGCTTGAGTTTGTTGAAATCTTGCAGCAGTCCTGTGATTTTGAATACGAAATTGTACCCTTTCCGCCAGAACACAAAGTTATCGACATTGGCGACTACTACGGCGACTACACGCGCTTTAAGGCCGGTACCGGGTGGCAACCCCAGGTTAAGCTGGACGATGGGTTGAAGCGCACTGTTGAGTATTTCCTTCCACGAACACACCTTTACTGGGATACAGATGATTAAAACGTTCGATTACCTAAAAACACTTGAGACGCTCGAAGCTGACGTTATTGAGGCGGTGCGCCGGGTTTTACACTCCGGGCGCTTAATCCTTGGTGCGGAAACGTCTGCCTTTGAGGCCGAATTTGCTGACCTTGTCGGTGCCAAACACTGTATCGGCGTTGGCTCTGGCACTGAAGCACTGCATCTGGCGCTGTTGGGGTTGGGTGTTGGTCATGGCGATGAGGTCATCACTGTGGCGAATACCTGCGTCCCCACCGTGGCCGCAATCCGCTTGACGGGGGCGACCCCGGTGTTTGTGGATGTGAACGAGCATGACCTGATGATAAACCCTGACGCAGTCGCGGCTGCCATCACAGAGCGAACCCAATGCATTGTGCCGGTGCATCTGTGGGGCCATGCTGTAGACATTTCCCGGCTGATGGCGATTGCAGAACGGGCGGGCATCCCGATTGTAGAGGACTGCGCCCAGGCGCAAGGCACAATGATCGGTGACAAGCATGCGGGTACATTTGGCGCGGTGGGCTGCTTTTCGTTTTATCCCACTAAAAACCTGGGGGCCTACGGAGACGCGGGGGCTATCGTTACGGATGACGACGACCTGGCCCAACACCTGCGCAATAAGCGGATGTACGGCTACACGCGGTCAAACTACGCCGAAGAAGAAGGCATGAACGCACGCATTTCAGAAATGCAGGCCGCCATCCTGCGCGTGAAGCTGCCCCACCTGAACGGATGGATTGAACGCCGCCAAGAAATTGCTGCGGCCTACCACAGCTCACTGACGACCCCGGCGTTTGCGCTGCCGCATGTGGCTGCCGGAACCCAGCACGCCTATCACCAGTTTGTCATCCGCTGTGAAGACCGCAGCGAAGTCATTGCCGCATTGGAAGCCGACAACATCGGCTACGGTATTCACTATCCAACGCCCATCCACAAAATGCCGCCCTACCAACACCTGAGCGACCCGCTCCCCGTAACGGAGCAGGCCAGCACTGCGATTTTATCGCTGCCCATCCATGAAGCCCTCACCGACGAGGAAGTTACGACGATTATCAACACACTCCAGGGGATTGCCGTCCATGCTTGAAAAACTCCAGCCAGAACCGACCTTTTACGACGAAAATGACAGCGATAACGTCTGTTTCGTTTGCAACGACCCCAAGTACTCGGTGCTGTACGAGGTGACGCACTTTGATTTTCCGTTTACATTCCAGCAGTGCGCAACGTGCGGCAACATCAAGCAAACCCCCATGCCCAACGAGCAGTTCTTCGATTGGTTTTTCAACTCAGACGTGTTCTTTAGCTCCAAAAAGACGGATAAGGACAGCATCTGGGGCTATTACGATTACTTTGCAGACGAGCCGAACCGCATGGCGACCTCGCGCTGGCGCTATCAGAAGCTGAAGCATCTGTTTGAGGATGGCCCCAAAAACGTGATGAAAATTGGCCCTGCGACGGGCACGCTGCTGCATGTGCTGCAAGAAAACGGCCACAACGCGCTCGGCTGTGACGTTTCCAATCAGTTTGTGGACTATGCTCGCGAGAACTACAACGTGCAGATTGACCAGGGGCGGTTCGAGCGCCAGCCCTATGCTGACGGCCAGTTTGATGCGGTGCTTCTGTTCAACGTGATCGAAAATGTGCCGAACCAGGTCGAGTTTTTGAATGCGATTCAGCGCACGCTCAAACCCGGCGGGTACTTCATCTTCAATTACGTGGAGATGGAAAACAACCTTATCGCGTCCCTGCAAAAGTCGAAGTACTTCATCTATCGCCCGCCCATCTGCTACGCCTTCACCGGGGATGTGGTGCGGCGCATCATGGATCAGTTCGGCTTTGAGATTGTTGAAACTCACCGCGATATGCGCACCATGAATGTGGAGAAAGTGGTCACGCTGTTGGGCTGGAAGTGGGCCTTGCAACTGGCCCGTGCACTACGGATGCACCGCCTCGCCTTTCAGATTTACGCCTATCCATCGCAAATTGTGGTGGCCCGCCGCAAGTAGCCTCGCAGCGGGCAGTGTTCGCAAGCGCGGCGATTTAGGTGCTGGAATGCGCATGGAACTGCACATCCTCAGCCGGTAGTGGACGGTTGCCGAGAATGACATCCTCAGCTTTCTCGGCAATCATCATGGTGGGTGCGTAGATGTGCCATTGGTGATGTATGGCATAACGGACGCATCAACCACCCGTAGTTTCTCGATGCCATGCACCTTCAGCGTGTCAGGATGAAACACGGCCATGTCATCCACATGCCGAAAATCATGATGAAGTTGAGCAGGCTGCGTCCAAGTATTGTTGCCACGACAATCACCAGGAAGAGGCAATCGAGATTGCAACGCAAACCGGTTATGGCCTAACGATGGCGCTGTTTACCGATGATATTCGTCGTGGCATGTTAATTGCAGAGGCGTTACGATCTGGCATGGTCGTTATCAATGACTCGACCAACTGGTTTGAGTATCTGGTGGTGGAGCTGGAACCCAAAGCGGTTTTGGGCGCGTGGGCGGGCGATTTGGCTACGACCGATTCACGGAATTGAAGACGATTTACATCGACATGACACCCAACACATCGAATTGAGGGTAACCGCCTATGAAGGCTGCTGTATGTTATGAGTTTGGCCAGCCGCTGGTCATTGAAGACATTGAGATTGATGATCCGCAGCAACACGAAGTGCGGGTCAAGGTGCTGGCGTGTGCCATCTGCCACAGTGACATTCACTACATGGACGGGGCATGGGGCGGCACACTACCCGCTGTCTACGGTCATGAGGCGAGTGGAGTTGTAGAAGCCGTTGGCGACGGTGTGGAAAACGTCAACGTGGGCGACCATGTGGTTGTCTCACTCATTCGCTCCTGCGGCACCTGTTTTTACTGCACCCGCGGCGAGACGTTCCTGTGCGAGACCCGGTTCCCGCTCGATAAAAAAAGCCCGCTGCGCACGAAAGACGGTGCGCCCATTGTGCATGGCCTGCGCACAGCCGCCTTTGCGGAGTGCGTCGTCGTTCACAAATCCCAGGCGGTGACCATTCCGCAGACCATGTCACTAGAAAGCGCGTCTTTGCTGGCCTGTGGCTTCATCACGGGCTTTGGGGCTGTGGTGAACTCCGCTGAAATTGAAGCGGGCAGCCATGTTGTCGTCATTGGGACGGGCGGCGTTGGCTTGAATACGGTACAGGGGGCGCGGGTGGCTGGCGCAAAAACAATCATCGCGCTGGACATTGTAGATAGCAAATTGGAGGCGGCAACAGCCTTCGGCGCAACCCACACGATCAACTCCGCTAAGCAGGAACCCGGCGACGAGGTGCGTGGCCTGACGGCAGGGCGCGGGGCGGACTATGTTTTTGTGACTGTTGGCAGTCCGCGGGCTGTAGAGCAGGGCATGACACTGCTGCGTCGGGGTGGCACGCTCGTTATGGTTGGGATGCCTGCGTCTGGCGTAAAGCTGCCCGTGGAAGCCGCAGACTTTGCCGGGGACGGCCAGCGCATTATGGGCAGCAAGATGGGGTCGTCGCGCCTCGCCGTGGATATACCGTCGTGGGTAGACCTTTATGAGCAGGGCCGTTTAATGCTAGACGAACTCGTCACGGCGCGGTATCCGCTTGAGCAGATCAACGAGGCGATAACCGATGTAAAAGCCGGGAACGCGCTGCGCAACGTGATTGTGTTCGAGTAACGGTCAGGGCATCCATCGACCCATGAAGATCAAGAGCATCGAGACGTTTTCCACCGAATTTGTGAGCCTGGTTCGCTTGCGCACCGATGATGGCCACGAGGGATGGGGGCAGATTTCGACCTATAACTCGGATATTTCCGCATTGGTGATGCATCGGCAGGTGGCACCCTATGCCCTGGGCGAGGATGCACACGCAATCGAACCGCTGCTCCAGAAGATTGTCGAGATTGAGTTCAAGTTCCCTGGTTCGTATCTGCGGCGTGCCCTCGGTGGGCTGGATACTGCCCTGTGGGATTTGCACGGCAAAGTAGCGGGCAAAAGCGTGTGCGAACTGCTCGGCGGCGAACCGCGCCCGTTCCCAGTCTACGCATCCAGTATGCGCCGGGACATTACGCCAGAAGATGAGGTTGAGCGCTTCCTGCGCTTGTGCGACGAACACGGCTATACCGCTTTTAAGTTTCGCATTGCGCGGGAAAACGGCCACGATTTAGACGAGTGGAAAGGCCGCACAGACGCAGTCGTCCCGGCGGTGCGCAAAGCACTAGGCGATGATGTGCATTTGCTGGTGGATGCCAACTGCGGCTATTCGCCACACAAGGCGATTGAAGTGGGAAAGATGCTCAATGACCACAGCATACGGCATTTTGAGGAGCCGTGCCCGTACTGGCACTATGAGCAGACCGCCGACGTGCGGCGCGGCCTGGAATCACTTGCTATTCAGGTGGCGGGTGGGGAACAGGACTGTTCACTTGCGGACTGGCAGCGCATGGTCAACCTGCCAGCGTTTGACATTGTTCAGCCGGATATACTCTATGTGGGTGGGCTGAGCAGGGCATTGCGGGTCGCGAATATGGCGAACGAGGCAGGGTTGCCTGTTGTGCTTCACTCGGCCAACCTGTCTTTGGTGACGGTGTTTTCCCTGCACATGATGGGAGCTATTGAAAATGCAGGCGATTACGTCGAGTTTTCGATTGAACCGACGGCCTACTATCCTTGGCAGGCGGGCATATACGAGCCAGCGTTGGTCGCGGTAGATGGCAAAGTCCAGATACCCGATGGGCCGGGATGGGGTGTTGCGATTAACTCGGAGTGGCTGGCAAAATCAACGTATCGGATTTCTGAATTGTAGACCCAAACGTGATGGTTGTACGGCGCAGCATGCTGCGCGTTGAAGTGAGATTGACATCGCATATACAGAAAAGAGGCACACATGGTAACAGCTACCTTTGAAACATGGCGTGAGCGCGCCAAACAGACCAACCCACGCACCCAACTGTTTATCGACGGGCAGTTCGTGGATGCGGCCAGCGGCAAGACCTTCGAAGATGTTAGCCCGCGCGACGGCAGCGTCATTGCGCATGTGGCTGAAGGTGACGCCGAGGATATTAATCGGGCGGTGGCCGCAGCCCGCCGCGCCTTTGAGGACGGACGCTGGGCGAACCGTAAGCCCGCCGAACGCAAGAAGATCATGCTGCGCTGGGCCGAACTGGTGCGTGAGCGCGCCGAAGACCTGGCCCTACTCGAAACGCTTGATGTGGGTAAGCCAATTGGCGATACCATCAGCGTGGACGCGGCGGGTGCGGCTGGCAATCTTCAGTATTACGCCGAGGCCGTCGACAAAATCTACGATGAAGTTGCCCCCACTGGCCCGGATACGCTGGCGTTGGTGCAGCGTGAACCGCTCGGCGTGGTAGGCGCGGTAATCCCGTGGAACTACCCCTCCATCATTACGTCCTGGAAGCTTGGCCCTGCACTGGCCACAGGCAACAGCGTTGTGCTCAAGCCAGCAGAGCAGTCACCATTGTATGCACTGCTGTTGGCGGAACTTGCCTCTGAGGCCGGGGTGCCAGATGGCGTGATTAACGTGGTGACGGGGTTTGGCCCCACGGCTGGCGCAGCGCTTGGCCGCCACATGGATGTGGACAAGGTGACGTTCACGGGTAGTACGGAAGTCGGCAAGTTGTTCCTCAAGTATGCCGGCGAGAGCAACATGAAGCAGATCGGCCTGGAGTGCGGCGGCAAAAGCCCACACGTTGTTTTTGCCGATGCGCCCGACCTCACCGCAGCGGCAGAAGCAATCGCTTGGGGCGTTTTCTACAATGCTGGCGAAACCTGCAACGCCGGGACGCGCCTGCTGGTGGATCGTCGCATTAAGAGTGAGCTGCTGGCCGAGGTGGAGAAGGTTGCAAAGACGTTCAAACAGGCAGACCCGCTCGACCCGACGGCAACCCTCGGCGCGATGGTCAGTGATGAGCAGATGCAGCGCGTACTCAACTACATCCAGGTGGGTAAGGATGAAGGCGCTTCCGTTCGGATTGGCGGCCAGCGGGTGATGGAGGAAACAGGTGGCTATTACATTCCGCCGACCATCTTTGACAACGTGCAAAACTCTATGCGCATTGCCCAGGAAGAAATTTTTGGCCCGGTGCTGGTCACCGTGGACTTTGATGATGAACAAGAAGCGATCCGTATGGCGAATGATACCCAATATGGGCTGGCTGCTGCTGTGTGGACGAGCAACGTGAGTACCGCCCACCGGGTGGCGAAGGCCATCCGTGCTGGGTTGGTGTATGTCAACACCTTCGATGCCGCCGACATCACGATTCCGTTTGGTGGGTTCAAACTGAGTGGCAACGGTTCGCGTGACAAATCACTGCACGCACTGAATGATTACACCCAACTGAAAACCACCTGGATGAATATCGGGTAGTACTGCTTTCTGTAGGCTTTGCACGGATGAATTCGTTTGTGCAAAGCTGTTCGCTTGAATCACGCTCGGCAGAAGGGGCCATCACATGAAAATCACAGACCTGAAAACCTTTGTGGTCGCGAATCCCCCGCCGAGTTTTGGCGGGCCGTACTTCGTGTTCGTCAAGCTGACGACCGATTCTGGCGTGACGGGCCTTGGTGAGGTGTATAGTGTGCCGTTTAGCCCGCACATTGTTGCTACGATGATTGAAGACGTGGTGGAACGCTTCGTCGTTGGGCGTGACCCGCACCACATTGAGTCTATGTGGCGTGTGATTTACTCATCGGGGTACGGGCAACATCCCGATCACACCATCATGGGCATTATCAGCGGTATTGAAATGGCATGCTGGGACATCATCGGTAAAGAGGCCAACAAGCCGGTTTACGAATTATTGGGCGGGCGGGTGCATGACGCGCTGCGCACTTACACGTACCTGTATCCACAGGACGGCGACAGCACCGATGTGTATATTGACCCGGAACTGGCCGCCCAACGCGCAGCGGAGTATGTGGAACAGGGTTTCACCGGGGTAAAGTTCGACCCCATCGGCGGTTTTTCTGCATTTGACCCGCATCAACTGTCTTTAGAACTGCTTGACCGCTGTGAGCGTTACGTCAAAGCCGTGCGCGAAGCCGTTGGCACCAAAGCGGATTTACTGTTTGGCACGCACGGGCAGTTAACAACATCGAGTGCGATTCGGCTGGCCAAGCGTTTAGAATCTGTTGACCCGCTGTGGTTTGAGGAACCCGTTCCGCTAGAAAACCCGAATGAGATGGCCCGGGTTGCCCAGCACACCAGTATTCCCGTTGCGACGGGGGAGCGGCTCAGTACGAAGTACGACTTCCGGGCGGTGCTGCAAGCGCAGGCGGCCAGCATTTTGCAGATGAATCTCGGTCGCGTCGGCGGTTTGTTGGAAGCCAAGAAAATCGCAGGCATGGCGGAAGCATTCTACGCGCAAATTGCGCCGCACCTGTATAACGGCCCGGTGGTGGGGGCGGCAAACATCCAATTGGCCGCGTGTAGCCCAAACTTCCTGATTCTGGAAAGCATCCAGCAGTGGGGCGGCTTCCATGCAGACGTATTGAAAACACCGATTCAATGGCAGGATGGCTACGTCATTCCGCCAACGGCCCCCGGCTTGGGTGTAGAGCTTGACGAGGATGTTGCGGCAGCGCACCCCTACACTGGGAATGATCGGCATCTGAACCCGAAAGAAACCCCATAGCACTGCAAAAACGAGCTATGTCGGATGCGCTGCATAGGGACGGGTTTGCGTGCGGCAGTCCTGTTGGGCAAACAGAAACGCCGTGGGTGAGCGTCTTCGTCCCCATCACGATCAATTTGCAGCTTGTTTTGTCCGTCCGTGGCACTTTTTGTACTTCTTGCCGCTCCCGCACGGGCAGGGATCATTGCGGCCAGCCGCTTTAAAGGCCACTTGTAGCTCAGCGTCCTTTTGTGCTATGTAGTGCATCACATTGGCCGGGGGACGGCGCTGGTTTAACTCGCCTGCCATAAAGCGCATTGGCTCAGCAATATGATTGAAAAAGGCTTTATAGCCCGCACACAGGTAATTTAAGCCCGGTTCGCCGTCTGGTGTGGTGATAAAACGGTTTTTTGGGCAGCCACCATTACAAACGAAACGCACCTCACACGTCCGGCAGTATTCCGGCAGGGTATCGCGCTTGGCTAGGCCAAAGTCGCGCTGCTCATCCATCATGACGATGTCGCTGAGCGGTACATCCATAATGTTGCCAAGCTTATACTTTGGCTCCACATAGTGGTCGCACGAGTAAACATCGCCATTGTGTTCCATGGCAAGGGCCGTGCCACAGGTTTCCTCGAAAATACACAAACCCGGATTGTGACCTGTCCAGGCGGCCAAGGCCACGTCAAATATCTGCACGTAAACCCGGCTCACGTCGCGGCGTACCCACTCGTCGAATATCACCGTCAGGAATTGACCGTACTGCTCGGCGGTCACGCTACGGTCTGTGACGGTGCTGCCTTCCTGGTAGCCGGTGTCGTTATCGCGTTCCACAATTGGGATGAACTGCATAAATTGTGCTGGAACTTCATCGCGGATGAAGTGATAAATTTCCAGGGGATGGTCGGCATTGGCTGCATGGACGGTGGTCAGGATGTTGAATTCAACGTTGTGCTTTTTCAGCAAGTCAACGCCCGCCATCACACGGTCAAATGTGGGGGCACCGCCTTTGTCCACACGGTAGGCATCGTGCAGGTGCTTTGGCCCGTCGATGCTCACCCCA
Organism: uncultured bacterium; assembly: GCA_963922445.1. Classification (GTDB taxonomy): domain Bacteria; phylum Chloroflexota; class Anaerolineae; order Aggregatilineales; family Phototrophicaceae; genus DAOTTY01. The sequence goes on along the minus strand of CAWUJQ010000044.1, from coordinate 9,078 downwards.
ATCAAGAAGTTGTTTTCCGCAAAGAATGCGCACCAGTCGTCATCCAGCGTGACGGCGTTCGTCTGCAAGGCATTGAAGACTTGCATCCCTTTGGGTTTGTGCTTTTGCTGGTACCGCACCGCCTGTTTGAAAAAGTCCAGGCCCATGAGCGTCGGTTCGCCACCCTGCCACGCGAACGTGACTTCTGGCATGTGTTGCACCGTGATGTACTGCCGAATGTACGCTTCCAGCAGCGTCTCGCTCATGCGGAAGCTGCTGTTAGGGTACAGTTGTTCCTTGCTCAAAAAGTAACAGTACTTACAGTCCAGGTTGCAAATGGCACCGCGTGGTTTCGTCATGACGTGAAACGCACGCGGGTTCCAATCGGTTGTTAGGGTCACCAAGCCAGTTCCTTTAATTTCAAGCGTTTGCCACCGGCTGCGCTAACCCTAGCCGCTCGAATTGCTCTGCCGGGGCATCGTTGTCAAGCATCAGTTGAGCGGTGAGGGCCATCATACGCTGCTCTATCGTATCATCCGAAATCGGTTGCAACTGCCCCGGATCGTTCGTCAGGTCGTACAACTGTGTCGTGAAGTCATGCACGTCCACCCAGGCCCGTGCCGGAACTCTCATCAGTTTACAGCCCTTTGTAAAACTGAACGGCTCGGCCAGTTCAACATGCTGCAAATCGTCCACGCTAAAGCGTGAGCGGATGCGGGTTGGCATCAGCGTGTATTCATAGAGCGGTGTGTTGTCGTCATTGACGGGGGCGCGCATGTAAACATAGTCGCCATCGGTACAGTTGACGTGGCCGCCGTGAATACCAAACAGCGCCCCCTCGCGCACGGGCGCATCTGTTGCGATTGCGTCCTTGAGCGGCTGGCCCTGCATATCTGCCGGACGCTCCACATTGAAGTACTCAAGCAGCGTCGCGGGGATGTCAATCATTTGCGTCACACTTTGCCGCCGCTGCCCCGCCACCTTACTACGCGGGTCCCAGACGAAAAACGGGATGTTGGCCAGTTCGTTGTACCAGGGCTGCTTGTTTTTGGCCCACCAGTCGTGTTCACCCAGCAAAAAGCCGTGATCGGTGCAAACGATGAGCATGGTGTCGTCCCACAATGCTAATTCGTCCATCAGGTCAAGAATCTTGCCCATGTATACATCGCACATGCTCAGCAGCGCTGCATATTGGTAGCGCATAAACTGGACATACGCTTCTGGCTCGTCTACTGGCTTGTAGCTCGGCCAGTCAAACGGCAGATCATCGGGCGGTTGGTAGTCGCCAAATGGATACAATTCCTTGAACTGTTCGTGGGAGAAGAACGGCTCGTGTGGGTCAAACGTTTCGATTTGCAGCAGCCAGTTATCCGCCTCGGCATTATCCCGGATGAACTCCATGCCTAACCCAAAGGTCTTCGTTTGCGGCTGGTCTTCTGGCGTGGGCATGTAGCTGCGGTTGATCCAATCCTGCCGCCAGAAGGCGTCTTTCATGTTGGGGTCGTTTTTTGAGCGGGTGTTTGGCGGGATTTCTACTGGCGGGTTGACGTGGCCCTTCCAGGGGTCGCCTTCCTGCCCGCGCACAAACTCGAACGAACTGTAACGCTGGTGGTACGTCGCCCCGCCGTCTTCCCAGTAGTGCTGATGATCGGTCACAAGGTGGGTGTAGACGCCGTTTTCTTTGAGCAGTTCGGGCATGGAATCGTCAAACGGCTCTAACGGTGACCAGCTCCGATGCAGGAAGTTATAGCGCCCGGTGTGCAGTTCGCGGCGGGCGGGCATACACGGCATACTGCCAACGTAGGCTCTATCAAAGGTGGCGCTGCGCTCTGCAAGGCGCTGGAAGTTAGGCGTGTGCGTCCAATCGCACCCATACGGCTGCAACATGCGCCGGTTGAGTGAGTCGAACATAACCATGATGGCTTTCATCAAAAAGTCCTTCTTTATGCGTGTGCTTTTTTCGCAGGCTGCCAGCTATCGTAGCGGGTGGCCTGCTGAAGCAACTGAGCTAATAAGTTCTGTTTTATCTGCTGGTGATTCGCGTCATCCCACAGGTTGTGGAGTTCGTCGGGGTCGCGCTTCAAGTCATATAGCAGTCCGTAATCACGGTTGGCGTAGGCCGTAACCGCCCACTCGTGTGTGCGTAACTGCCGCAGGCGGTCGTCCAAATACGTAGAGTCATATTCGATGTAGGCACCGTCACGATGATTTGTTCGTGCCCCGGTCAACACGTCGCGGTAGGAGTGCCCCTGCATGGCTGATGGCATGTCTACGCCCGCAAAGTCGAGTACAGTAGGCGCAAAATCAACAGCGGAGACAATCGCGTCTGACTGGGTGGCGGTTTGCTCGGCCCCCGGTACCTGCCAGATCGTCGGCACGCGAACCAGCCCCCGGAACAAAAACGGCCCCTTATTAATCAGCCAGTGATCGCCCATCAAATCGCCGTGATCGCTCATGAAGACGACAATGGTGTTGTCTAGCATCTGCTCAGCTTCGAGGGCATTCATCACGCGCCCGATATTGGCGTCAATCATGGCAATCATGCCGTAGGTGTGGGCGAGTATCTCTTGATAGTGTTCATCTGTGATCTGTGCGCCGCCATTCAGCCCGCCAACACGAATCTCACCATTATGTGCTTGCCGGACGTATGCTGGAAGTGACGCTAGCTCGTTTTCACGGCGGGCAGGGTTAAACGGGATGGTTGCCGAGTCATACTGATGGCAGTAGGGGGCGGGCGGCATGTAGGGGTGGTGTGGGTCTGGGAAGGAACACCAGGCGAAGAATGGCCTGTCCGGGTCGCGCTGTTTCAGGAAGTCAATCGTTCTGTCTGCAATGCGAGTGTTGTAGTGCTGCGACGCCGGTATGGCGGCTTGCCAGGATTCTTTAGCTCCGGTGGGCGGTGTTAGGGCGGCGTTCTGTGCCAGCAGCTTGTGCGCTTCAGGGCCAACTTCCTGAGCGTACTCGCCAAACGTGTATGGCCCGTGCCCACCGACGTAGTACAGCGTTTCCAGGCCATAATACGGCGTTGGGATGTTCGTGTGGGTTGACCAATAGTCAGGCGTTTCATAGCGCTCCCACTCGTCCAACGGTGTGTGCAGGTCAATGGCAAAGGGCGTCAGGTGCAGCTTGCCAAACGATGCTGTTTGATAGCCCGCTTGCCGCAGCAGGTCTGGCAGTACCGCGTGGGCGCGATCCAGCGCAATACCATTTTCGCGCACGCCGTGCGCTTTGGGGAACATCCCGGTGAACAGACTGGCTCGGTTGGGCATACACAGCGGGTTGGCGACGTAAGACTCGGTGAAGGTAGTGCCCTGCGCCGCTAATCTGTCGATATTGGGCGTTTGTATGGTTGGGTTGCCATAACAGTTCAGGTGATCGGCGCGCTGCTGATCGGTAATGAAGCACAGAATGTTCGGCTCGCTGGCCATGACACCGCTATCCCTTCGGCTAATGCAGATATAGGCTGAACGCGCCTGCTAGACGGTCATGTGCCCATTGTCTACCAGCCAATCGACGCTTTCTTTCACAGCTTGCAGCGACGTGTAGCGGGGCTGGTAGCCCAGCATACGCCGCGCCTTTTCGATGCTGGCGTTTGGGCTGTGGGCGATGTGATCCCAGGTTTGTGTCGCAATATCTTCGGAGACGGTTTTTCGCCAGTCTTCCCAGCCGGTAAACGTCAGGTTTGCCTCCTGATTGAACCACCCGGCGACAGCATGAGCGAAGCCGCGTAGGGTAATTGCTCCCGGCGAAACGGTGTGGAAGCTTTGCCCCACGGCAGCACTCCAATTGCCAATCGCCAGCATAAACGCCTGGGCAACATCATCCGCATGAACGTGATGCACTGTTTCCATGCCAATATTCGGCAGGGAGAGCGGCTCACCTTTGGCCAGAATTTCGTAGACGTGGTTATCGCGGTTGCCCTGGGGATTAAGCGGCGGGTGCCCCGGTCCTACGATGTGCCCCGGATGCAGGGCGGTTGCCGGGAAGCCGTTCATGCGTGCTTCTTTCATCAGGTAGCGCTCGGTGGCGGACTTCTGAATGCCGTACTCACCGAAGGGTTGGCGCGGGGCGTCTTCAGTTACTGGGACGACGGCGCTGTGCCCGTGAATCCAGATGGTGCCGCAGTGTAGGAAGTGTTCGATTTTGCCTCGTAGGGCGTCTACGAGGTGCTGGCAGCTTGCTGGCGTGAAGCAAATCATGTCGATCACGACTTCTGGCTGGAAGGCGGCAATTTGCTCACCGAATGTGCCGGACTGTTCCGCTTCGGTGCGGTCAATTTGCACGCGCTCTACCGCCTCCCAGGCAGCGTGAGGTAGGTAGGGTTCGCTTTCACCACGGCTCACGCACACCACATCGTGCCCGGCTTCGACCAGGCGCGGCACCAGATAGGTGCCAACATGACCTGTCCCGCCAATAATCACGACTTTCATGGCCTGGTTATCCCTTCACTGCGCCTACTGTGAGGCCTTTAATAATGTGCCGCTGGGCAAACAGCACCAGGATAAGTGCGGGTATCATCGCAAAGAACGAGCCTGCCGCCATCTCTCCGTAGCGAATGTTGAACTCCTGCACGAAGTTTGAAATGCCAACGGGAATGGTGCGCCCTGCCGTACTGGTGGTGAGCGTCAGCGCGAACAAGAATTCCTTCCAGCTAAACACGAACACCAGCACGGCCATCGCTGCGATACCCGGACGTACAATCGGCAGGACGACGCGCCAAAACGCCTGGAACTGTGTACAGCCGTCAATGAGGGCTGCTTCTTCGAGTTCTTTGGGGACTTCCGCGAAAAAGTTCAACATCATGACCATCGCCAGCGGCAAATTGAGTACCGTATGCGCCATAATAACCGCCAGCGGCGAGTCGTAGATGCCCACGCTGCGGGTGAACAGATAATACGGCGACACGTAAACGATGGGCGGCATCATGTGGATGAACAGCAGCCAGATTAAAATCCCGCCTGATATCCAGCGTGGCCACTTGAAGCGGCTCAGGCTGTAGGCCCCAAACGCGCTAATCGTGCCGCAAATGAGCGCCACCGACGAAGCCACGATGAGGCTGTTGCGGCTCAGGTCTAGGAAGTTGCTGCGACTGCCCGTGAAGATTTCCTGGTAGTTGAGGATGGTTGGCTCAAACAGGAACGCCCCAGTGATAATGTCCCTGAATAGCTTCAACGAGGTGAGGAAGATGTAAAACACCGGAAAGAGGATAATGATGACCATCAGCAGCAGGGCACCGTTGAGCAAGATAGTGGAAAGGCGATCACGTCTCATAACAGGCGGCTCCGGATTGCATTATTGGCCCACAAGTAAAAACCGATAAAGACAGACATAATCAGCGCGACCATGAGCGACAAGAACGAGGCATAGCCAACGCGCCCCTGCGTGCTGAAGACATTGTAGATGTGCATACTAATGACCTGGGTTGCGGTGCCCGGCCCACCAGACGTGAGTACGAAAATCTGGTCGAACACTTTAAACGCGAAAATCGTGCGTAGCATCATAGCCGTAACGATGGTGGGGGCCATCAGCGGTAATATGATATGTCGCAGAATTTGCCACTCGCTGGCCCCATCAACACGGGCAGCCTCTTGCGGCTCCGGCGGGATGGCCTCTACGCCCGCGAGCATAATGAGGAACATAAAGCTCGTCCAATGCCACACATCCACGATGATGATCGAGATGAGGGCTAGGTCTGGGTCTGCCGTCCACAGCGGGGGATTGTCAACGCCAATGGCATACAGCGTTTGCGTGATGATGCCGTAGTTGAAGTCATACATCAGGCCCCACATGGTGCCAATGGCCACGGGCGGGATCAGCAGCGGGATGATAATCACGCTTCGGTACAGCACCGCAAAGAGCTTTGTCTTGCTGACGGCGAACGCCAGTAGAAAGCCGAGAATGGTTTCGATAATGACGACGGCAACCACGTAGGTGAGCGTATTGCGGATGGCAATGGGGGCGATGATGTCGCGTTGCAGCGTATTGAAGTATTCCAGCCCAACGTAATCGCGGCTAATTTGACCGTCTTCGAAGTTGATTTCTGAAACACTCATGCGGAACAGTTCGAAGATGGGGAAAATCGTGAGGGCGATTAGCACAACGAGCAGGGGAACGACGGCCCAATACCGGAAGGATTCGTGCCCAAACAACCGAGATGCCAGGCCCGGTTGCTTGTTAACAACCACGGTGCGCGGCGGGCGCAAGGTATTTTCTGTCATAAATAAAGTTCCTATATTCTAGACATATGCAGCGCGGGCAGCGCTGCATATGTCGTGGCAAAAAGGGTTACTCTAATTCATAACCATTGGCATCCATCGCTTCACGGATTTCGCTGGCCATGGCTTCAATAGCCTCGTCAACAGAAATCTCGTCTACATACGCCTGGGCCATACGGTTCAGGGTGATCTCGCGCACCTCTGGTGTGATAGGCGCACGCGGTGCGGACTTGATGAACGGTGTACTTTCGGCAAAGGCGCTTGTCCACCAACCGACCGTTTCATCAGTGGAAAGTTCTTCGTAAACGTCCTGGCGAACCGGGATCGCGCCAGCCAGCGTATAGGCCGTCTGGGTGTCCTGGCGCAGCAGCCAGTTCAGGAAGGTGAGACCGGCCTGTTGGCGTTCGGTTGGCAGGTTGGCGGGCAAGCCCATGACCCAAATGCCGGAAATAGTGGTGCGGGCATCTTCGGTGACGCCAGGGACGACCGTGGCGCGCACGTTGCCAGCCACGACGGACTGATTCTCATCATCGAAGTTAGGTGCGGCGGCACCCACCATGTGAACCTGCGGCAGGCGGCCACTGGCCATCAGCGCCAACAGTTCCGCCTGACCGATGTCAGCAAAGTTCTGCGGGGCGTACTCACGGCCTAGCGTCATCCAACGATTCACAGCCTCGGCACCGCCTTCCTGGTCAAAGCCGATGCTCCACAAGCCCGTTTCCAGGTTGCGGTCAATCACAGGAGCGCCATAGGAGCGCATGTAAGCGTTAAACTCCCACCAGATTGGGTTCGCACGGTTGGCGTTGCCAAAGAACTGCGGCGGGTTGTGGAACTGCTCGGCGATAGCCTCCATCTCATCGAAGGTGAGGGCCGGCGTAATGCCCATCTCGTCGAACAGGTCTTGGCGGTAGTAGTAAAGCTGAATGTTGCCGTTGATGGGCAGGCCGTAGATCACACCATTCTCGGTAGATGTGTTGGCGTCTTCGTCCCAGCGGGCGGCGTTGTCATAGCTGATGATGTTCGGGTCAAGCTCGAAGTCAGGGTCAACTTCGGTGATAGGCGCAACCAGCCCGTTGGAGTAAAAGAACTGATAGTCAAACTCATTGATGTTAACGACATCATACTCGCTCTCACTGGACTGGGTGGCGTTACGGGCCTTGTCCAACATACCAGGGAACGGCGTCACATCGAGGTTAACTTCGTTACCTGTGACTTCCGTGTACATTTCTACCGTGGCGGCGAACCCGGCAAACCAGGGCGAGTCGTTAATGAGAATGGTAATCGGCGCGACACTGGGCACATCTTGGGCGAGGGCTTTGTAAGTGACATCGAGCCACGGGCGGGCGGCTAAACCACCAGATACGGCAGCAACGGCCTTGAGGAAATCACGACGGGAAAAACGTCCAACGTACTTATTCATAGGGTTGTCTCCAAAAAAATTGTGTATTTCTGATAACTATTGGGTTGTGCTTTAAAGCGATGTCTCAGTAGGTGTCCTCCTCAATGTATGTCTACGACGATGGTGCGCGTCCAGTGGATTGGCGCACCACCAACTCCATATCCAGGTCAATTTGAACTGGCTCGGTTGGCTCATGGGCAATAACGTCTAACAGGGTAAGTGCTGCGGTGTAGCCCTTGTGGAACGACTGCTGCGCAGCGGAGGTCAGCGGTGGGTTTGCCAGGTCGGACAGCATAGTATTGTCAAACCCGACGACGGAAAAATCGTGCGGCACGTTGTAACCCATCCCTGCCAACTGATTGAGCAGGTTAATGGCTGTAATGTCGTCACTGGCAATGAACGCAGTTGGGCGCGGTGCAAGCTGCAACCAGTGCGTTTCGAGGTCATGCCGAATCGTGTGCGGGTTTGCAAACAATGCGTTAGCCCGAACGAGTGCGTCATTCACAGGCAACCCCCGTGCCCGATGGGCATCAGCATATGCCCGCCCGCGCAGGTGAGAAAGCGCCAGATGCTCAGGCCCGGTCATCAGGGCGATATGCCGGTGGCCGAGATCAAAAAGGTGGTCAAGCACTGTCCACGCGGCACCATAAAAGTCGGAGTCAACGACATTTGAGCGATTATTTCGCAGCGCGATGCGGCTGGTAAACACACTCGGAATATCCAACAGCCCCTGCATTTCCTCCGGCTTGTCAATCGGCGCATTGGTCACAATTAGCCCATCTACCCGGCGATGCTCGAACAGCTCGGTGTAAGACATGTTGCCATCCATAAACCGCAGCAGAATGTCATAGCGATTCTCATTGAGGCCTTTGCTAATGCCGCCGAGCAGTTCACTGAAAAAGGGATAAGCGAAAATTTGCTGCACCGCGTGATGTACCAGGACACCGACAGTATTGGTGCGCCCGCTGGCCAAACTGCTCGCCAATCGGTTCGGCTGGTAATTGAGGTCATCAATAACCTGCTGAACGCGATCGCGTGTTTTTTCGGCAACCTGCGGGCTGTTGTTCACTACCCGCGATACGGTCTTCATGGAAACACCCGCAACCTTCGCAACTTGTTCCAGCGTCACAATGTGCTTTTGCATCAAATCTGCTCGTCCGTTGCACCGTTTGGGGCTTGCCCTTGCAATGACAGCCCTGTCATAATGACCGTATCACCAATTGGCAGCGCTGTCAAATGATTGTTTTTTAGATACAGGATATTATTTATGCAACTCGGTAAAACAGGCGTCCACGTTAGTGATGTGGGATTTGGAGCATGGGCCATCGGGGGCGTGCAGTATGGCACAGTCACCGAAGCTGACGCCGTCGAAACGCTTGAAACCTACTTCGAGGCGGGTGGCAACTTTATTGACACGGCCAGAGCATACCACGTCAGTGAGCGTATTATTGGTGAAGTCATCACGCGGTTGGGGAACAGCGACGA
>CAWUJQ010000043.1:0-21069 GCA_963922445.1 uncultured bacterium | reverse complement strand
CCAACTTTATGCAGAAGTACACATCATGTTCATCCTAATGCGGTTATCCATAAGCGACGATGTAGCCAAAAGTGCAGCAACCTGAAGTAAAATCCAAGTGAGTCTACCTTTCGAATTGCCAAAGAGAGGTTCTGTTCATGACGGAAGAAGCACTGCAACAGGTCTACGAAGCGCTGGTGGATGCAGAATGGACGCGTGCGCGTCAACAACTCAAGCAACTGGCTCAACAGCCCCCAACGGCTGACTTTTACTACTACAGTGCTTTTGTCGCCCGAAAGCGGGGTCAGGCTACGGCTGTACTCAGGCGGGCACTCAAGCTAGACAACTTCCATCCGGGGGCGAATCGGTTGCTCATGCAAATCGAGGACGGGAAGGTAACCGTCCCGGTTCGAATCATGCCTGACCCGCCTCACCGACCCGCCCCACGCGTTACGACAGAGGCACGCGTTATCACCGAGCGCGACATTCAGCACAAGCGCCGCCGCTTGCAAAGGCGAAACCGACGGCCACGGTCCCGCAGTCGGATAGCTATCGTGATGGTGAGTGCGCTATTGCTATCGTTGTCGAGTTCGTGGCTTGTGATGATGCTGCTTGGCGTGGGTGGCGGCTTTACAAATCCGGTGTTAGAAGCCGCAGGCGTGCAAGAAGGCATTCGCAACTATAAGGGCACCCCCATCGCAGAGGTTGAGTACCCGGCACGCCTGAGTGATTTACCGGCAACGTTCAACGCCATCCTGGAACTGGGAGGGGCCAATGCCACCGGGGAAGTTCTTCGGGACGGTGCCCTGCACGAATACACCCTAATCGCAGCACAAGGCCAGTCGATGGCAATTGCGGTGCAGTTTTTCTCCCCATTTGCCGAAGATGTTTACCCCAACGTGGCGATATTAGACCCTGCTGGAAACCACGCAGAGGAGCAATGCCGCCGCGAAGTCATCATCGACACGCAAACGGGTGCTGCCTTTGTTTGCAGCATCCACGTTAGCGGCTCGTGGCGGGTGCGCGTTTTCGGTGACGAAGGCGAAAGCAGCGGCGTATATGTGGTTACTGCAGACGTTCTGATCGACTAGGCGGTTCATCCGTCACACCGTTGGCAAAGAAGTCCACCAGCATTTCATTGACGCGCTGTGCGCGCACATGCTGCACAAAGTGGGAGGCCCCTTTGAAAATGACCAACTTGCCCTCATCGCACATCTCGATGCTTGGCTCCGTCATATCGACAGAAAGTGCGACATCTTTGGCACCCCATAGCATCATTGTCGGCACATGAATTCGCCCATCGGTACGCGCCTGTGGCCGATAGCGGGCAAGCGCACGATACCAATTCATCATGCTAGTCATCGCCTTGGGTTGGTTCCAGGCTTGTTTGTAGCGGCGCATTTGCTCTTCACTGAGTTCGGCATCGCGCTGTAGAAAATCCCCGAACGCTTGCCAATCGTTCACCTTGGCGACCTGTTCTGGCAACCCTGGAATTTGAAAGAAGCCAATGTACCAGCTACGCAACATCTGTCGAATGTCGGAGCGGATGAACTTCATATACACCTGGGGGTGGGGCACGTTCATAATGACAAGCTGTTCCAGGCGGTCTGGGTGCCACATGGCCGCATTCCAGGCCACTACCGCGCCCCAGTCGTGCGCGACGAGTCGCACTTTGTCATAACCCAGGGCATCTATCAGGCCAATTACGTCCGCAACCAAATTCTCGATGCGATAGGCTTCCACGCCATCTGGCTTATCACTCAGGTTGTAGCCCCGCTGATCGGGAATAATCAGGTGATAGCCAGCCTCTACCAGGGCTGGGATTTGCGCCTGCCACCCATACCAAAACTCTGGGAAGCCATGCAGCATCAAAACCGGCTCGTTCTCTTCATGGCCGACGCGCATGACGTGCAGGTTGATGCCGTTCGTTTCGACGTAAGACGACTTTGGAATGTCCAGTTTGCGAGTATCGGTGTTCATCATGTGCCCCTTATAACTCCATGCCTGCTCATAACCCGATTCTAACCGAAACACGTGCTGCACCGGGTCAGAATTTATTCACATTTTACGAATTGACCTTCATGGGCGCGGCTGGACGATGAGAGCGCTGCGAATGCCCACATTGAACGCGTACTGCGGAGAAAGCAGCGTGTAATTCTCACCGCTGTCAACCGGGTCGGTCTGGTCGCAAAACAAGCGGAGCGATAGCTTGTTGGCAAAGTGCAGGGTCAAGTCCAAACCTGGCCATGTGATTTCCCAGGCAGCGACAGGCTGCCCCACAAGATACGCCAACAGCCCGCGTTTGGTATCGGTGTCATCGCTCCAGGACGTGACAATTTCATCGGGCGAGTCCAAGCGCCAGGTACAGTCCGCAATCGCGAGTTCAAACGCACCCGTGAATAGATTTTGCTCGTCCGTGAGGTTGGGGGCATCCAACGGTACAACCCGCTCAATTTTGTCACCAAAGCTGAGTGTAATGCTGTTTTCCAGGCCGCCGCTAATCAATACCGACCAGCACCCCTGCTGAACAAGCGCATCCAGCACTGCCGCTAAAAGCTCGTATTTATCCGTACTCACGTTGATGTCGCTCGCCTCCGCAGAAGATTAATCACCCAGGGCATCACCTTTGTGTAGCCCCAATAGAGCGGGGGATACGGGGCGTAATCCCAGGCACCGATGTGCCGCGTCACCGTACCACGGAACCCGCGCTTGAACTCATACACACCCCACAGGCTATCCGCTTCGTTGAACGTGTTCGGCGCGCCCCACATATCATAGGTGGTGTAGCCGTGCGCCTTGGCCCACTTCATCGCCTCCCATTGCAACGCGTAGTTGGGCATCCGGCTCCGCTCCGCATTCGATGATGCGCCATAAAAGTACCAGCACTTTCCCCCAAAGTGAAACAAGATCACATGGGCTACGGCACGCCCCTCAACCTCAGCAATGAGTGGGTGAGCCAATCCTGCCTCGATGAACAGTGCCCACACCTGCCGATAGTAGTCAAATGGCCGGATGATGAAGTCGTTGCGTTCGCCTGTGGTGGAATACAGATCGTAAAGTGTTTGCAGGTCGGCCATGCCGCCAGAGCGCACCGTAACGCCTTTCTTTGCCGCTGTGCGCACTTTGCGGCGAGTGTTGCCACTCATCTTCATCAAGATGTCGTCTTCGGACGGCGTCAGGTCAATGTTGACGGTGTTGCGGAACTGTGGCTGCTCGTCACTGAAGCGCCAACCACGCCCGCGCAGGATATTGAGGATAGGCTGGCCGTGCGGGTCGGGTGTGTCGTCTTCTTCGCCAGGGACGCCTGTTGCCGCAATCACATCGGGGTCAATTTTTAGCCAGATAGCACCTGCTGACCGTGCCCGCTGCTGTAATTCGTCCAGCACGGCTGCGGTGAGGTCGGCATTGTCGTAAGCAAGCGCTGGCCCTTTTGGTGCATACATCACCTTGAGCGGGCCGACCTTCCGCACACCAACGGACGCCATCGCCACGACCTCGCCATTGCGCTTGAAGGCCAAGCGTTGCGGCACCCAACCTGTTGTGCGCTGCTTGAACTCGCCCCACTCCCACGTTTGCAGCACATGCGCATACGGCAGGCGGCAGAGCGCGTCGTTCCAGTGATTGCGGTCGGTTATGGTGTCTACGGTGAGCAAGAGAAACACCTAGTCGTGGCTTGCACGCTTAAATGTGGCATCGAAATCGCGCCGTACCACATAGTGCCACTCAAGCTTACTCGGACGATTAAGGTAGTTGTGATAGGCAGCGGCCATTTCGTAAGCGGCCTTGTTGTACGGAACTCTACCCGTTGCCGTACCCAAGCCCGGGCAGGCAACTATGTTTATTTTTCGGTCAGCCGTTTGATTGTGGCGATATACCGCCAGCAACATGGCCCACATGGCACTGTACACGTTGTCCGTTTGCGCAATGACTTTCGGGACACGCATCGTTGGGGTATGGGCAATGAATGGGTGCTTGTCGTTGTCCGTCTCTACAATCATGGATGTTCCAACAAGCTGCTCACCTAAATATTCGTCTAAGATGCGCTGCTGTACTCGGTTCATCAGTGCTTGCCCGAAAAACGCGGTAATGGCTGCATCCACACCGCCGTCCATCAGGCCAAACGAATTCGCCGCACTAACCATACAATCGAATTCCGGCAACTGCTCGAAGTAACCGTTCACCACTTGTACGTTAGAAAACTCTGCAAAACGATCATGCCAAGCATCACACAAGCGGGGGTTAGGATCAACCAGAATGAGTTTAAACGGCGTCATTGTTGGGCTACCTCAATGGATTGTGCGATTTCGACGAGCAACAACTCATGGTCGTTCGCAAACGTTACGGGTGTACGCGACTGCATCTGGACGGTTGTCAAAGTTGTCTTATCTAGCATCATCCACGCCACAAGCCGCGTATCTGACTGGTATTCGACAACGATGCACTGCCCCTGCAATTCATGAACGCGCCCATCAACACCGTCCAGTACACTGGTTGAGTTCATCTGGAAGCTGGAAAGTGTCGTGACTGCCACCACAAACTGCCCATCGGTAATGCCACTGCCATCGGGTGTTATCGTCCAGCCGTTGGGCGGCGTAAGGGCAACCTGTTCCAATTCGGGCGGGGCCAGTGGATCATTGTTTAGCACATACATCGTTTGAACCGACCGACCTGCGCCACACGCGGCAAGTGCCAACACACAGCCAATGTATCCCCACCTAATCACGCAGTTGCGCCGCCGTCCAATAGGCCGTGTACACCAGGGGATTATAGATTTTGTCCCATGCGCCCACACTGCGGATGACCTCACCGCCCCAGCCCCGCTTAAAACCGTAAACACCCCATAAGCCGTCGGTGCGCTCTTGAAATTCATCTTCCAACGTGGCTTCGTCTTCGTCCGGGATGCCCCACATATCGTAATAGCGGATGCCGCGCGCCTTGGCCCACAAAATGGCCTCCCATTGGACGCCATAGGTGGCCATCAGGTTGCGCTTGGCATTGGCTGACGCACCGTACAGGTACCACGCCGTTTCACCCTGAGCGAACACCATAATCCCGGCAAGGGGGTCGCCCTCGTGTTCGGCCATAATCAGGTGGGCGGTTTCGTCTTCGCTGAACAACTCAAACGCCGTACTGTAATAGTCTGCGCCATGCACACCGAACTCATTGCGTTCACCCGTCGTGGTCATCATGCCCGCAAATGTTTCAATATCATCGACCGTGCCCGCGTAGTAGTTCACATCCTTGCGGTGACTAATCCGTACCTTGCGCCGAGTGTTTTGGCTCATGCGCCCCAAAATCTCTTCTTCCGACTCGCTCAGGTCAAGCATAATGGTGCTGGGCGGCTGCACCGTTTGCGGGCTTTCACGAAAGCCCCACCGTTCAATATCTGGCGCGCCACCCAGGAAAATTCCCGGCTCCCACTTCAAAAAAGACGCGCCTTCGTCCTTCAAGCGCCGGTCAATCGTCTTCCACAGTTGTTCCAGGTGTTCGTCAGACGACGCATATGGACCCATAGGCAGGTAGGCCATTGTGCCCATATTAAAGGGCAGCCCGCGCAGCAAAACTTGTGCGCCTGCCATCAGGGTGTCACCATCGGCTAAGCCAACACGAATGACATCCCAGCCAAAGGCGGCTTTCAGCTTGCCCCAATTGGCGCGCTGCAAAATGTGGGCACGGGGTTGTTCGGTGACAAATTTATCCCAACGTTCAGGGGAAGGGTCAACAGATTCAAGCATAGGGGCCAGTGAGATCAGTAGGTTATGAGTTCGCTGTCAGTTGTAGGCCAACCGTCATCCAAAAGCAAGGTTGATCTAGGGCCAAGGGCAACCTAGCAACCTGCGGCCAACAAATGCGGTATTGGCTTTTAGCCGTCATCCGATACAATGAAACACAAATCGGGGTATAGCGCAGTGGTAGCGCGCTCGCTTTGGGAGCGAGAGGTCGCCAGTTCGACCCTGGCTACCCCGACTGTGTTAGACGCGGGTGTGGTGTAATGGTAGCACTCGACCCTTCCAAGGTCTCAGTACGGGTTCGAATCCCGTCACCCGCTTAGCAGGGCCTATAGCTCAACGGCAGAGCGCGCGACTCATAATCGCTCGGTTGTAGGTTCGAATCCTACTGGGCCCACCACACCAAAACGCACCTTAGCCAGGGCGTTTTTTGTTTCTACAACCGCTACTCCCCGGTTTGACGGCTCTCCCCGTCGGTGTTAATCTGCCCCAACGTCGCAGCAGCTATCACAACACAAACAAAAGGAAGCAACTATGACCGATCCGTTTGTCCTCGGTGTAAATTACTGGCCGCGCCGCAAAGCCATGTACTGGTGGCCCAACTTTGACGCCGACGAAGTACGTGAGGAATTCGACGTGATTGCGGGCCTGGGCATGACGGTCGTCCGCGTCTTCTTGTTATGGGACGACTGGCAGCCCACCCCCGATAGCGTCTCTGCCGATTGCCTTAAGCACCTGGGGGCGGTTTGTGACATCGCGGCAGAGCGCCACCTGGGCCTTGATGTCACGTTTTTCACGGGGCACATGAGCGGGCCAAATTGGGCACCGGGTTGGTTGTTAGCGGATGGTACCGATCACCCGTCACCAATGGTGAATCAGGTTGTGAGTGGCGGGCAAATCGTCAACAAGACGTACCGCAACATGTACCACGATGCGCAGGCCCGCGCTGCCGAGGAACTGCTGCTGACGACGGTCGTCTCTGAGTACAAAGACCACGACGCGGTATATATGTGGAACCTGGGCAACGAACCCGACCTGTTTGCGTGGCCCAACACCCCAGCCGATGGCCGTGCGTGGGTCAAAGATATGACCGCGCTTATCAAAGACCTAGACTCAACCCACCCGGTAACGTGTGGGTTGCATATCGAAAGCATTGAGCAGGACAATCACTTCCGCATCAACGAGATATACTCAGAAACAGACATCGCTGTGATGCACGGCTACCCGATGTACCAGTCGTGGTCACGGGATGAGCTTGACCCCGACTTTGTACCATTCATGTGCGCGCTCTCGTCGGCATTTTGCGGTAAGCCGACAATGGCCGAGGAGTGGGGCGGTTGCACAGCGGCTCCCGGTGAAGCATCACAGGTGTGGGAATGGACGGCCTATGGCCAGCCGCGCACGCAGTTTATGGCCTCGGAAGATGACTTCGCGGAATACATTGGCAAGGTGCTGCCCAAGCTAATAGAAGTGGGGTCAACGGGGTCTGTGTTCTGGTGTTATGCGGACTACATCGAAGATTTGTGGGACAAACCGCCGTGCAAGGAATCCAAACACGAGCGGTTTTTCGGGTTGGTACGGCCTGACGGATCACTGAAGCCGCATGCTGAGGTTATCAAGCAGTTCGCGGCCACTAACCCAACCGTTGATCCCAACCCAGCCCGCACCGTCACGCTAGACGTTACACCGGATGAATATTACGCTAACCCCAAAGACCATGCTGCCCGCCTTTACCAGGACTATCTGCGCCGGTATGAGGATGATGGCGCTTAGGCGGTGCGGTCGCTTACCCAACGCAGGTAGCGCTGCACCAGATGCAACCGCGCTGGCAGCGAGGGATGAGCCAGACTATCTGGAATGATGTTATCGGCGTGGACGGGCTTAGGCACGATGGCGTCGTCCAATTCCTGTCGCACAGCGATAACGTCGCGGCCCTGTTTGTATGTGGTGTAGCCGTTCTGGTTGAGCTGAGCAAGGGTTTCCGCCCGCCGAATGGGAAATAGATGCTCATATTCATAGGTGATGAGGTCTGGTTTCAAGCTGGCAAAGTCGATCTGGGCAATGATCGCCCAATCGTGGCCTTCGGTGTCAATCTTGAAGACTTGCACCTGGTCAATGTCATGTTTTTGCATCAAAGACCGCAGCGTTAGGCAAGGGACCTGCACTTCTTTAATGCCAATGCTCACCCCGGTCAATCGGCGCAGCTTTTCCAAGTGATAGCGGGATAGTGAGCCGATTTGCAACACCCACTCCGGGCTGTCCTCACTCAAAACAGGCGCGTAGAACGTCTCATAACCGTCGTGATGGGTGATGGCCGCCTTTTCGAACTTGAGGTCGGGGTAGCCTTTGTAATTTTCCACGAGCAAGTCGAAATTGCGATCCAGCGGTTCCACAAAAAGCCCCCTCCACTGGTTATGCACAACGTGATAGTGCAGCTTTTCGTCCTCTACGCCATCAAACGCGCCAATGTTGATAAATTGCACTGGGCGCACTTTTTTGGCGTAGCGGTCGAAAATTTCTTGGATCAGGCGATCAGATGGCACTGTCATAGGCTCAAACTCCCCGGTGTTTGGTCGATTATCCAGGCTAACAACCTAACATGTTTCGAACGGTTATGCACACGAATGCCCCTGGCACCTCATGGATGGCGAATCCTATTTAGCGACGACGAGGAACGCCGGGGGGGCGGTTCTGATCTTGAGATCGGTACGGGCCAAGGCCAGGGTCTGGCGTATTCGCCGGGTTACCTGGCGGTACAGACGCAGCCGGGGGTGTCTGCTGGGGCGGTTCCTGTTGGCCCTGCACCGTTTCGTGATAGACCGTCAGATATTCCTTGATGGCTTCGCGCTGGCGGCGTTCTTCGTCTTGCTCTGTTTGCGCCTTGGCGCGGGACTGTCGCCGGGATACCTCTGCCTGGACTTCGTGGGGCTTGTGTACCTTCTCGAACACTTTTGCGTTGTCTAGCCCCTCACCAAGTAGCGACAACTTGACATCACCACGCTGAAAGATGGTATCAAGCAGGCCATTCGTCTCCGAAAGCACATTATCCACGCGGCTGAGTAGGATCTGATCCTGTTCATTTTGCAGCCACAGCGGGCGCTGATGAATCAGCGTGACGCGGTCGTCACCAATAATGTACATGTCGTTACGCCAGTCCCAATCTGACCACCAGAACCACAACCCACCAATCACAAGGAATATGGCCGAAACGCCAAGGCCAATCGCTGCAACGGTTTGTAGGCTGCCAAAGGACACGAAACTAAAAATTAGCCCAACAAGCGCGAGTAGAATCATGGTTGCGGGTGGGGTAATGGCAGCCAACCAAATCGTAATATGTTTGCGGATGACCGTGTCGCCGTCTTTATTGATTAAGCGCATGGGCGCGGGCGACCAACTTTTTTCCACGGTAAGGGTACCCACATCACTCCCATCGGCGGCCTCACTTTGTGCAGCCTGCCCCTTCACGGTGTGGCTCATACCCAAAACGCGCTCAATTTCCGCACGGATGGCGCTTTTCTTGTTGGCATCCGCGATTTGACGGCGCTGATTTTGATTGGAAAAGATCGCTTTTTGCACCTCATCGGGACCGGGAATCGTGTCGAGAACCATATCACCCGCGTCAGACGCGTTTTTGAGTTCGACATTGCCGTAGTCAAAAATGCGCGCAAATAAATCGCCCTCAGGCAAGTCTGTATCCACAGCCTGAATGCGGTCTAGGGGAATTTCGTTGATGCTCACGCTAAAAGTGGGGATGACCCGCTCAATGCGAATAACGCGTGTCGTGGTGATTACAAAGCTGTCGTTGCGCCACTCCAGGTAGAAGTAGGTCATCAGCAAACCAGCGAGTACAAACCCCAGCCCCATCAGCAACACACTCAACGCCATTGGCAGCCCAAGCCTTGCAAACCCCACTGCTGCCCCGGTGAATACCACAAAAATCAGCACCGCAATCCACCCACGCCGGATAAACGCCCAGGGATGCCGACGCCGAATGAGAATGATTTCTTCGTCGCCAAGCTGCCCCTGTATTTCGTGCTGGGGAACCTGCATATGGCTATCGGTTTTTAGCGGATTCATAGACGGCGTTGCCCGCATGGTCGATTTTTGCGGCGCTTGCAACTGCTGTCGCACCTCTGGATAGTAGGACAACACGGTACTCATACGCTTGCGTGACAGGAAAAGCATCACGGCAGGTTGGGTTATCCGCAGTGTCGCGCCTTCGACCCCCTCCTGAAAGATGGCCTCTCGGTTGAAGATGTCATCTTCTTCCACGTTGCCCACACGCAATTCGGCAGCGTTGGGCTGCTGCCGTGTGAGGACACCACTCCCAGAAACCATGACGAACATCCCCTGGGTTGTGTTACCCTCGCGCACAACCAATTCTCCCCGGTTAAAGCGTAACACCTGAAACGCTTTGATAACGAGATCAAGCTGGGGGGGCGATAGCTGCTGGAACATCGGAATCTTTTTGATGTGCGATTCGACGAAGCGATCTGGCATGGGGCACCCTTTATAGCTTGTGGACTGAGTGGTTGCCCCTATTGTACGGGAGTTGCTGCGACAAACAAAACACCCTTCACACGGCGGCATGAGATTTTTGTTTGGGTACCACTACAGGCATCACTCAACGGTTGGCGTGGCGAGTGCGCAACGTACAATCGCATGTAGTCACATCTAATAGCAGATAGAGGCAACATCACGATGCGTGCCATCAAAGCCATAATCATTACGGCAATAGTGTGCTGGGCAGCGTCCCCGCTGCTGGCCCAAGGTGACCCGAACAACATCACCGTTTTACCGATTAACTTCGACGTGCCCAGTGAAGACATTATCACTGAAGCGTACTTTTACGACTGGTGGCTGATTAACTTGCAGGCAGACCAGCAAATTTCCGTCACCATGACCGGGCAGGAAGGACTCGAACCGCTCGTCGGCATCCTGGACCCAAACCGGACGCTCGTTGAGCGCAGCGGCGACGGCGCAGCCAATGCAACCGTCGGGCTTACCTATACGGCCACGGAATCCGGCGAGTACACCATCGTTGCAACGCGAGTGGGCAACGCCGACGGCACCAGTGTGGGCACCTACACCGTCACCGTGACCGATGTGTCTTCCAACACCATCAGTGATCCCTACCGTGAAGTGACGTTTGACTGTATGGGCGAGGACGTTCCCAACGCGCTGACCATCGAAATCCTGGATGATAAACAAGATGACGCGCCAGAGCAGTTCGTGAGCGTGTCTGTCTATGGGTTGGCTGGGTTGCAACCAGCACTGCGCACGACGGTCGAATTCGACTTTGACCCGTTCTTCGATCAGTTTTGCACGAATGGCGAACGCATCGGAGCAGGTGACCGCCTGCAATTACCCGGCGGTGATGAGATTACGTGGGAAGCCGGTGTGCCGCGTACCAACTTCCAGGACATCAACGACCTGGATCGGATTCAACTGAACATCGCCGCTATGAATGGCACATCGGGCACATACGTCGTCGTCATCAATGGCCTGACGATAGAGCGCGACGGCGACCGTGATCTCGTCGAGATCGGGTTGGGGCCACTGGCTCAGGCCGAGTCTGTGTTAGTATACGCCGTTGCTGATAAATCCACACGCCTGGACAGCAGCGTGGTGCAAATTGACCAAGGCACCAATGCCGTGTGGGTGTGCGACGATGCTGGCAGCCGCGATTGTGCCGATGTGCCATCTATCGAGGGCTTTGCGTGGTACTCCGCCGAACACGATACGACGATCAACGGCGGTCGGTTGGACGCTGGCATCCGACTGACGCCGAACAGCCCCGATAAGCAGCAGGTGCTGCTGACCAGCTTCGACGGACGCACCTACGGCGACTACGCTATCGTTATTATCGGCCAGTTCCCACAGCGTGACGCAGAGTAGATACGGTTGATAAACGGTTCATAAACCGTACACAAACAGCTGGCCAGCTAGAGCGGGTAGATGTTGATGCCGAGCAGTCCGGCCAGCCACACCAGCAAGGGCGCGATGATAAGCCCCGGCAGGAAGTTAGCCACACGCGGCTTTTTTATATCCAGCAGAATGAGCGCCAAGCCCATCAACAAGATGCCGCCCACAGCAGTCGTTTCGTTGCGCATCGCTTCCGTTAAGATGTTACCTGCCAGCATCCCGACGAGCGCCAGCCCACCCTGCAACACCAAGACCGTTACGGCACTAAACGCCACCCCCACGCCGAAGCTGGCCGCAAAAGCCAGCGATGCAAACCCGTCAAGCGTGCTTTTGATGGCCAGCATCTGAAAGCCCAGCGGGTCGCCCATACCGTCCAGCACAGACCCCAAAAACGTCAGCGGGCCAATGCAAAACACAAGGCTGGCGGTTACAAACCCGGTGATGAAGCGCTCTCTGCTGCTGGCAGCGTCTGCGGCCTTGGCGTTCGCCCGCTGATTGGCAAAACGCGATTGCAGCGCGCCACCCAAGCGCTCTAGCTGCACGTCCAGGCGCAGCGCCTCACCAATCAGCACGCCAATGGCTACGCTCAGCAGCGTAATCACCGGGTTGCCAGTGGCCATTGCGTTCGTTACTCCAAAGAACAATGTGACAAGCCCCAAAGCTGTCACAATGGACTCCTGCACGCGTTCTGGCAAGCGCTGCCCCACTAACAGCCCTAATCCACTGCCGACGGCAACCGCAAATACGTTAAGTAGTGTTCCGTTCAACTGAATTCCTTTTCATGAGAGCCAGGCACAGCCCGCATTCTAGTGGATTCGTGTATGGCTTGCGAATTACCGGGGCTGCGTTACATTTGGTGCCATTTGCACACACGGAGCATATAGACATGAAATCCGATTTAGATCGGTTAATGGCCGAGCGCAACCTGGACGGCTTTATTGTCGTTACAGATGAGAGTTACAACGCCGTGCGCGATTACCTGACCAATGGCGCACGCGTCACGCATGGTTACGTCATCAAAAAGCGCGGCTTCCCGGCGGTGATGGTCGCCAGCGGCATGGAAGTCGAAGAAGCTAAGACCAGCGGCCTAGACGTTCTCAATCAGAACGCGCTGGGCTACTCAGACCTTGTCAAAACCTATCGCAGCAAGCCTGCCGACCTGCGCGCTGTGTGGTGGCGCACGATGCTTGAAGCAGTAGAAATCCACAGTGGTAGGGTCGGCGTATATGGTGCGGGCGACCTCAACGTTTATCTGGAAGTGTTTCGCATCCTTGAACAGCACTTGCCCGACTACGAACTGGTCGGTGAAACGGGCATGACGCTGTTTGATGAGGCGATGGTCACCAAAGGACCAGACGAAATTGAGCGCATCCGCTCTGTGGCAGCACGTACCAGCGAGGTTGTGCGTTTGACGTGGGATTACATTGCGGGCCACCGCGCCGATGGAGATAACGTCGTCAACGCAAATGGAGAATCGCTCACGATAGGTGATGTCAAACGCTTTATCCGGCGGCAGTTGATGGAACGCGAACTTGAAGACACAGGCATGATCTTTGCACAGGGGCGTGACGCGGGCTTCCCACACAGCCGAGGCCAGGAAGACCAACCGCTTCAGCAGGGGCAAGCCATCATCTTCGATTTGTTCCCACGTGAGCTTGGCGGCGGCTACCACCACGACATGACGCGCACCTGGTCGATTGGCTATGTAACAGACGCTGTGCAGCAGACCTATGACACCGTCATGGAAGCCTTTGATCGCGCTATCGAACAAACAAAACCGGGTGTAAACGGCAACGTGCCGCAGGAGGCCGTGCAAGACTACTTCGAGTCACTTGGCCATCCGACCTCACGGAGTCATCCGGGCACAGGCGAAGGCTACGTCCACAGCCTGGGGCATGGTGTGGGCTTAAAAATACATGAGCGACCCCGCATAAGCCATATCGTCTACGACACGCTGCAAAAAGGGAGCGTGTTGACCATCGAACCGGGCCTCTATTACCCCGACAAAGGCTATGGCATCCGAATTGAGGACATGGTGCTGATTGACGAAAGCGGCGCACTCGTAACGCTGACGGACTTCCATAAGGAACTCGTCCTGCCATTAAGCAACTAATGAGATTTCTCGGCATTATCCCGTGCTATACTCTTGTGCGTGATTTTTCGCACAAATCGTCAATAGGAAAATATTTATGACCAACCTGGGAACAGCAGAAAACCCGCTCCGCGTGGCTGTCATTGGCTCTGGCCCGTCGGGGTTTTACGCCGCTGATGCACTGCTGAAAAACAAGCAGGACATCGTCGTCGAAGTCGATATGTTTGAGCGGCTAATTACGCCGTATGGCCTGGTGCGCGGTGGTGTTGCGCCAGACCATCAAAAGATCAAGAACGTGGTCAAAGTGTACGACAAAATTGCCACCAACGAGCGTTTCCGCTTTTACGGTAACGTGGAGTTCGGCAAAGACGTACTGCACGAAGACATGGTGAAGCACTATCACCAAATTGTGTATGCTGTTGGCGCGCAAACAGACAACCGCCTGGACATCCCTGGCGAAGACTTGGCAGGTAGCCACGCCGCGACCGAGTTCGTTGCGTGGTACAACGGCCACCCGGACTACCGCCATCTAACGTTTGACCTGTCCAGCGAGACGGCGGTTGTGATCGGTAACGGTAATGTGGCGATGGATGTTACGCGCATCCTGGCCAGCAGCATTGAAGAGCTTTCTCGCACAGACATTGCCGACTATGCGCTAGAGGCGCTCAAGGAGAGCAACATCAAGCGGGTTGTGATGCTTGGTCGCCGTGGCGGTGCCCAGGCCAAGTTCACAAATCCGGAACTGAAGGAGTTTGGCAACCTCGAAGAAGCTCAGGTGATTGTCTCCGAAGCGGACGCCTTTCCTGATGCGCTGAGTCAAGATTACCTGGACAACAACAACGACAAAACGGCCACGCGCAACGTCGAAATGCTTCAGGAATATCATGCCCTGGCCCGCGACCCCAACAAGCCTAAAGAAATCGTGATGCGCTTCCTGGTTTCGCCAGTCGAGTTCATGGGTAATGGCAGCCTGGAACAGGTCAAGATCGTCAAGAACGAGCTATACATGAGTGATCGTGGTGGGATGCGCCCGCGTGCCACTGAAGAGTTTGAGACGTTTGACGCAGGGGTTGTCTTCCGCTCGATTGGTTACCGGGGCGTGCCGCTGCCGGGTGTGCCCTTCTTTGAGCGCTGGGGCATTATACCAAATGATGAAGGCCGCGTAACCGAAACACACGAAGGAGACACGCTGGCGGGTGAATATGTCGTCGGTTGGATTAAGCGTGGCCCGTCGGGCATCATCGGCACCAATAAGCCAGACTCACAGGCTACCGTTGCCAAGATGTTGGAGGACGCAGCCAACAGTACCACACACACTCCCGTAGCACCGACGCGTGAAGCGGTTGAAAGCCTGTTGAATGAGCGCGCTGTGCGCTTTGTCACTTATGATGAGTGGCAGCATCTGGACAAGCTGGAAACGGAACGAGGTGAGGCGCTAGGCCGCCCGCGTGTTAAGTTCACCAATCCCGATGAAATGCTTAAGCTGCTAGACGGCATCCGCGCATAACAGCGTTCTAGTAACTAAACGCCTACGCCAGCAGGTGGGGGAGATGACCCTGCCTGCTGGTCTTTAACTTGCGTGGCTTGCAGCGGGGCGAGTGTCATCGGCATCGTCAGCGTAATGACGAGATTTTCTTCATCCGCTTCAAATTTGACGCGCCCCCCCTGACGAGCAGCCAGATTCGTCAGCGTATATAGGCTCAATTCCAAAAGAGAACTTTTTGTCACCGAGCCAATTGTGGTAATCATAGATTGTGTCGTTGAGGCACTGCCATGCGGAATAAGCTTCACCTTAAGCAGTTGCATCACGTCATCCAGCCGCGTTGCAGCACCACTGACGACCAGCTTGATCCTCACCGTGCGCATCATGGTATACCCATTGAGGACCAAATCAGCATCCGGTGCGATTTCAATTGCAGATGAGAACAGACCGCGTATCATGAGCTTTGTTTGTACGTCGTTGGCAAACACCAGGGGAATGTCTTCCGAGACGGTGACCGTTTTGAGGCGTGTGTGACAGGCGTAGTTGTCAGCCTGGGCGAGTAGATACCCACGGATGTTCAGCATACCCGCGTCGCTAGCTTTGGCCTTATCTGGCCGGACGATGTTGTTGGCGAATAAGATGACGCTATCCATATACCAGTGCAATTCACGGCTCAGGGTATGCAGCATGTGAATATCAGCTAACTGGGCTTCCGTCAGGCTGGCATGGTCGGCAAGCTTAGGGCTGTTCAGCAGCGATGCGTAACCCACGATTGCCGTCAAGGGTTGGCGCAGATCATGGCTGTTGGCCGACACCCCCACCAGGCTCATGTTTTCGATGTGCTTTTCGCGCAGGTCAACACCATTGCGATAGATCACATCCAGAAACGTATGGCGATCATCGTCTGCAACGCTGGCCAGCATTTTCTCGCATAGCGCAATCAGCGCGTCTAATTGTTGGAACGTTGCAGTTGCCATTGACCCAATACCCCTCTGCCGAATAGTTTTTGTTGCTGAGTATTCTATTACGTATGCTTTGTATACCGGGGTTACATTCTCGTAATGCCGCAACCATCTGAGCTAATGCCTTAAGTTGAGATCTTAAAGTCTACATCTAAAGCATATACTAAAATACTAGCGCAAGCGTCGATCTTTGCGATTGTTCGTTTTGCGTACCGCATCACCGTTTTGACCGGGTGGTGCCTCCTGCGACGACGCGCTGCCGGCTTGCCCGCCCGTCACCGCCGCATAAAACGCATCATCGTAGGTACGGGTTTTGACCACGACGGGCATGGGCACAGCGTGCCCCATAATGATGGCCTGCTGTTTCGTATCTAGGCGCGCCAACACCTGACGCAAACTCTGTGCGCCGCTAATCCCGGTCAGCACCGCGTTAATGTCGCGTTCGTTGTCAAGCAGCGCGGTAACTCGCGTACCAATCTGGCTCATCACTTCTTCATCAATGCCACTGGGCCGCTGGTCTACCACAAGCAGGGTGACTTTGTATTTGCGTAACTCACGGGCAATCTCACCAAAGATCGTCTGCGAAGCAATCTTGGGATCAAGAAACTTGTGTGCTTCCTCAATCGTGATGAGCAACTGCGGCGGTTCCAGCGTTTTGTCGCCCAGGGCGCGTTCTACCCGGTTGATGTACTCGCGGTGAATGCGGCGGGTGATGTAGTTCGCAACCAGCATGTAAGCTTCCAGGGAGCTTCCGTAGCGGCCAAACTCCAGGACGACGTTTTTGCCCTCTTCGGTAATGAGTTGGATGATACGCTCAACGCTGTCGCCGCGCTTTTCCTCTGTGAGGAAGTGCCAACGCTCAAAGCGGCTCAAACGGCGCTGCAACGCACTTAGCGTGCCTGCACCGATAGGCGTTTCCTCAGCGATGACCTCGGCGTCTTCGGCTGTAAGCTGGATTATCGACTTAATCCAGTTAGACACGCCGCGACGAGCATACCACTTGTGCAGCGTGTACGCTGCGTCAATCATCGCGTCCGATAGGCTCATTGTCTCGCGCAGCATACTTAGGTCTTCCGGCAGAATTTCGTCGTAGGCGATTTTCACCTCGCGGTCATAGTTCGCCTGCCGCCGCCGCGTCGATTCTGCGTCTAACGTGAGGATTTCGACCTGATGCGGGAATAACTGCTTCAGACCCTTGGCCTTCGGGCCGCGCTCGTCGGTGACTTCCCAGCCGTAGTCATTGTGCATATCAAAGATCAAGTTTACGCCCTGCTTGCGCACAATCACGCCAGAGAGCAGCACACGCGTTAAAAAGCTTTTACCCGTGCCGCTTTTGCCAAACACACCCACCGACCGCTCAACCAGGCGTTTCAGGTCGAGGTTGATTTGGGTCTGCTCAAGTTCAAGCGGTACACCAACGTTGAAGTGGGTATCGTCTTCCTCACCAAACACCGCGTTCACATCCTCAACAGAGGCGTTAAACACGGGCGTAAAGTGCCCTGGAATCGTTTTGACGGGCTTGGGCTTGTCATCCGCCTCAATCGTGAGCTGCGGCGCAACGGCAACCGTTGCATAGCTGGCGGTGCCTGCGTACACAGCTTGCAAAAACGGGTCGGTGAAGTCGGGCGGGTCCGATTCGATGGCGGGGTTGGTGCTGTTGAGTTCGACGTCGGTTATCATGCAAAAAAAGCGCTTCCCCGTGGAAGAATGCACAACGACATAGCGCCCAACGGCGAGTTCCTCTACCTGCACATTGTGATCTAAGCGTACTTTGAGGCCCTTACTCAGTGAGCCACCGACCACAACACCTAAGCGCTGCCCCGGTTGAGCCATAAACAGCGCTGGGTCGTCGGGGAACCAGGCGTCAAAATCGTCGGCGTGAGGTCGGTCAGTCATTTATGCTGCTTCCAAAAGTCAAACGGATAGGAATTACACATACACAATTGCAGCCTCGAACTGATCTTCCGGCACGGGCGCACGATGATGCTTTAACTCACGCACGTAGTCATACACGGCCTCGCGGATAGCCTCAATCGCGTCGGCTTTGGTCGCGGCTCGGCATTTGCAACCGGGCAAACTAGGGCAATCGGCGATCCAATCCCCCTGGTTGGTTTTGAAAACGATGACCTGTCGCATAGTATCTGCCTCTACAGCAAAATGTTCACCCGCAGTTATAAACCCGCTGCAAGCTGCGCTCAAGCTACGATTTCCCTACTCCGCTTCGAGATGGACGAGAACCTCGTCCAGGGGCTTTTTGCTAACAGCAGGCACGGTTGCGTCCGTTGCCGGGTAACCAACGGGAATCACAACAAAAGGCCGTTCGTTTTCAGGCCGTTTGAGTATCTTGTTGAGGAACTTCATCGGGCTGGGCGTATGCGTCAGCGTGGCCAACCCCCCGTGATGCAGGCTCGTGAGCAGCATCCCAACGGCTATGCCAACCGACTCCTGCACGTAATAGTGCTTGATGCGGTTCCCGTCGCCATCCAGGGCGTAAGCCTGCGCGAACACCACAATCAGGTAGGGCGCGTCTTCCAGGTGGGGTTTATGCCAGTTCGTTCCCAGTGGCGCAAGGGCGTCAAGCCATTCCTGGCTCATGCGGCGCTCGTAGCTCTCTTTCTCCTCAGCCTCCGCCGCGATGCGGATTTCACGCTTCACCGCTGGATCACTCACAACCACAAACGTCCACGGCTGCTGATTGGCCCCACTCGGCGCAGAGGCGGCCATCGCGACTGCATTGCGAATGAGTTCAAACGGCGCTGCCTCCGTGGAAAAATCGCGGACGGTGCGCCGCGTTTGCATGTGGGTGAGCAGTTCACGGGAGCGTGTAAGCTGCTCCGCCTCAGGGAAGCGCTCGAATGCGAGCGGATGAAAGGTATAAGTATCGGTCATGTTGGTTTCATCAAATATAACAAGTGAGATAGTCGTTTTAAGTCACCCGTCAGCAATCGCGCTACCTGCCGCCCACAAGCGGTGATGAACATATCGCGCTCGTTCGCATCCTGATAAAACTGGGCCGCGTAGCGTACCGCAGCCGCCAACAGGTCGTCCGACGGCACTTCGCCCGCATTGAGGACCAACCGGAAAAAGTCCTGGCGCTGAACAAACGCAATGACCCAATCTGGCGGCATCAGGTGGACTTGCGTTAGGCTGAGGGGCGGGCGTGGTGGCATACTTTGGGTAATGTGGCCATCATCGTAGGCATAGCCCACGTTAAGCACCAGTGTTTCGATAGGAATCAGGCGATTCTTTCGCTGATCCATCAACGTGCTTTCTTTGACTTCGGTTGCCATTACCAGTTCGCGCACGAACGGGTCATCTGCAATGCGAATGGCATAAATCAAGCCAACCGCAAAACAGCGCCGCTCCCCCTGGGCGACTTCTGCCAGGACAAACGACCCGAAAGAATGCCGTTCATCAATTTCGTTGCCCCGTGTACCAAAGTCGAAGCCGTTGGTGCTGGCGCGTAGTACGTGCCCAATGTGCGTTGATTGGTCGTTATCCATAAGTCGATCATCCTAAGAGAGCGGTCGCCCACCCAGGCGGTGTTCTTGGCGTCCGCTTTCGCGTGCAAAATCCTTTGAGCTGGCTTTCGCCGAGCTATCCTGAGCGGTGATGTTGTTCTTGGTGAGTTCCCGCCTTACGAGGGCTTCCACTTGCTCTTTCTCGCGCCCGCTGATGTATGCCAACTCGTCAGCGCGCGTTAGCACATAGGGGTAGGGGCGCAACCCCTGCATTCGGCACTGTTCCAAAATGACAGCGTGCAAATGATTAATCGCGGCCTCGTCACGCGCCACCCACATCGGGATGTCTACACGGGCGATGTGGGGCAGCTTCGTGTCAGACACGTTGATATACAGCGCAGCAATTTCGTGGCTGGGGTTGAACTTCTTGAACTCGTAGTTTGTAGGCGAGTTTTGCACCATCACCGCAGAGCGCTCACCCGGCCCCAGAATTTTCGCCAGCACTTGCTGGTCGGTGAGTCCTTCAAAGTCACCATCGTTGCGCAGCGTAGCATCACTAATTTGATAGGGTTCTAATTCCAGCAGGTGGATGAGCGAAATTAGATAGCTACTGCGTGGATTGTCGACGTAGCCAGCCAGAATGGTGTTGGCATCATGATGGGCCACCAAAAGCCCCATGTACTCGTTAATCAGGCTGGTTGAGTCCGTGATGTCACTGCCACCAAAGAACTTGAGCAGGTTGCCGTCATGCAGGGTGATGGTTGGGTACGGTGCCGTTCGGTGCAAGCGCGCTTGCTGCCACAACATTCGGATCTCAGCAATCGTGCGGCGTGAGTTTACAGTGCGGTTGCTAATGACCTGGCGGTTTTCGTCCAGGATATAGCCATCGGTGTAAAAGATGCCCGGCAGCGTCTCCTGGTGCGGGATTTCACCCGTACCGTGGTAGTAAGCCAGCACACCGATGTTAATCACGTAATACAGGCTGCTGGACTCGAAACTGGGGTATACCTGGGAACCGTCCGCTGCGATCACAATGATCTCAGGCGGAAGCGCCGTCGGCGCAATCACCGCGTCAAACGGTTCAGCGAAGCTGTCTGGCGGGGCTGCACCACGATAGCCACTAATGTCCGACTCGCGCACCATCCGAATCCGTTGGTGAACGAAGTCCATATCGCCGCCCTTTTCGCGCAGAACCCGCACGGCACGCTCAATTAGCTCTTCTTGATCGCGGAAGGCGAGATAGCGCCCCATTTTCTCAATATCACTGATGAGTTTGGTGAACTCTAACGACAAGCGAACACTCCAACAAGTTGTCTTTGCTAATCTAGCACTAACGTTCTGCCGGGTCAAGCAGCAACGTCGCCGTATTGCACCTTGATGGCCCGCATTGCACAATACCAGACTTAATTCAAAGTACAGAAGGCAAAACAACAATACT
>CAWUJQ010000042.1:0-21213 GCA_963922445.1 uncultured bacterium | reverse complement strand
GTTCGACGGGCCTGCTGAGGAGTTCACAGACTTGGAGAAGGCATTCTGGGCGTGATCTGTGCTAATCCGCATGAAGTTCACACTTTGCAATTAAGTTAAGTCGAAGGTACTCCATTGACGATGTATTTTTATTCGTGTTTCTTCAAACGCTTCGCCGCCTGGAAATATTAGCAATGTAGGAATGTCAGTGTAAAATAGCATCCAGGGACTGCCCTCTTCGACGTGCATTCCCCACCAATTCGATGCCCCACCTAATATATTTCGCGCCCCCACCTCTGTCCAAGACTTTACCCTGGCTGCGTACTTCTCGTAGCTGAACGCGAGTGTTGGATTGGCTTTTCGGTGCAGTTCATACGCTTCCTGACTAAGCCGCTTGGTAAGGTAGTTTTGGTAGCATTCTGCAAAATCAACGCGCTGCAAATTGTCGTTTACTTCTATGTACGAAAAACCATGTTCGTCCATATTCTGCACCTGGGCATAATCTACCGTAATCAAATTCACAATCCGTTCTTCTATCAATGTTAGGTGAATATTATACCTTGTCTAAACGTGCCAACGATCTCGTAAGTAGATCAGGAAATTCGTGAGGCGCTCAAGATTGCGGACTATGTGTACGTGCTTGAACTGGGACGGAATAAGTTCGACGGGCCTGCCGAAGAATTTCCTGATCTGGAAAAAGCATTCTGGGCCTAACATAGCCAACAGGCACCCTCACCTATTGACTATGCGAAGTTTCATTTACACATGCGGGATCGGCGTGTATTGCGCGATGTCGTGGTTGGTTGTAGCGAGGTCAGCGTAACTCAGATCGTGTAGGCTGCGCTTGCCACACATACGGGCAAAGTCCGTCATCTGCTCTGTCCACGCTTCCAGGAAGTTATGCAGCCGCTTGGCACTCACCATATAGTCAAAGCGCTCACGCAGCTCCATCTTCTGCGTCGCAATACCCACCGGACAGTTGTTGCTGCCACATGCCCGGTACTGTTGGCAACCAATCGCCATCATTGCAGACGTAGCCAGGGCGACGGCATCTGCGCCGAGTGCAATCGCTTTGGCAACATCCGGCGCAGTACGAAAGCCGCCCGTCACAATCAGCTTGATGTCTGTAACGCCGTTGTCATCCAGCCACTTGCGCGCCCGTGGAATCGCGTACACCGTTGGCACACAGATGTTGTCCTTCACATGCTTACCCGCTGCGCCCGTACCGCCTGCGCGCCCATCAAGCGTGATCCAATCCACATCAAGTTCGCTGGCGGCGGCCAAATCCGCTTCGATGCGGCTGGCCGCAAACTTGATGCCAATCGGGATGTCCGGGTTCACGGAGCGAATCCAGGCAATGCGTTCTTTCATGTCATCCACGCTGTTGATGTCCGGGAAGCGGGCCGGACTGCGCGCCTCGGTGCCTTCATCCAGGCCGCGCGCTTTGGCAATGTCACCTTTGACCTTATCTGCGGGGAGCAGACCCCCTAGCCCCGCCTTGGCTGACTGCCCCATCTTAATTTCGATGCCACTGGCGCGGGCGATATTCGCCTCCGTCCAGCCAAAGTAACCGGATGCCATCTCAAACACGTACTGGTCAGCCAGTTCGAGCGATTCTTCCAGCAGGCCGCCCTCCCCACTGCACATCATCGTGCCAAACAGGGATGTTCCCTTGGCTAAGGCCATCTTTGCCTCTTTGCTCAACGCACCAAAGCTCATGTGGCTCACGAAAATCGGAGCGGCCAGCGTGATCGGCTTTGCACGCTTTTCACCGAGAACAACCTGTGTTGTCACCTCTTCGTGATCCAGCAGCGGCAGGCTGGCCAACTGCCCCGGCAAAAAGTAAAGCTCCTCAAACGTGGGATAATTGCGACGATCACTGCCCATCGGCTCCACAAACTCACGGGTGCCCTTGGAATACGCGTGAATGTCGTGCATTTCGTATTCGAGTGCGTCATCGCGGCGTGTATACAAGCCCAGATACTCATCCTGGAAACGCGGCTTGGGTGGCACCGCCTCAGCATCAACCTGTACCTGCTCCCCTTCCACGCGCACGGGATAAATCTTTACCACTTCCTTGCTGTTCCAGCGGCTAACGCCCGTGCGCACATCGTAGTCCCAACCGTGCAGCGGACAAATTACATTGGCACCGTTCAGCCAGCCGTCACCCAGCTTGCCCTGACGGTGCAAACAGGTGTTATCCAGCGCATAAAACTCGCCCTCATAGCGGTAAAGCGCAATATCGCGCTCATTGACAAAAACCGTAGTGCCCTGGCCCTCTTCAAGCTGGTCTACGGTCAGTACATTGACAAAATTCGGCATGGTTCGTCCTATATTTTCAACGGGTCTGTAATCACTTCTAAAATGCCGGGGCCGGGAATGCTGGCGAGTTCTTCGAGGCCGTCCCGCAGGTCTGCGTGTGCTGTGATGCGGCGTCCCCAGCCGCCGCACATCGTGGCAAACTCGGAGAAGTTCGGGTTTACCAGCGTCGTTTGCCACACGGGTACCTTAACACCGCGCTGTTCCTTACTGATTTTGCCAATCTCGCTGTTGTTCAGCAGCACCAGCTTAATCGGCAGCTTGTATTGCACCGCAGTGGTGTATTCCATCGCATACTGGCCGAAGCCGCCATCCCCTGCTACGGCCCACACCGGGCGCTCATCACCGACGGCTGCCGCTGCGCCAATCGCTGCTGGGAAGGCAAAGCCGATGCTGCCCAGGTAACCACTCATGATGAGTTCCTGGCCGCGCTTCGTCTCGAAGTAGCGCCCAAATGAGTAGGTGTTGTTACCCACATCCACGGCGATAGCGGCTTCTTCAGGTACGGCTTCGCTCATCTGCTGGAACAAATAGGCGGAATTTACACCCGTTTCGTCGCCCTGGGCTGCGCGGTCAGCTTTTTCCGTGCGCCATTGATTCCAACGGCCTTCGATCTCACGGCGGATGTAGTCGCGATTGTAGGAGCCTTTGGTATCGCGCAGTGCTTCGATCATTTGCGCCACGGTGACGCCGATGTCACCCCACAGCGGCACATCCACAGGGTGGAACTTGCCTAACATCATGCGGTCGCTATCGACCTGGATCAGCTTTTTGTATGGCGCAATGCCCGTGTGATTGGAAAATGACGCCCCAAACACCAACATGGTATCCGCACGGTTCATCATAAAGCTGGCCACGGGCGTGCCGCTGCGGCCCACTACCCCACACGCCAACGGGTGCGTATCGGGAATGATGCCTTTCGCCTTGAACGTCGTCAGGATGGGCGCTTCGATCAACTCTGCCAGCGCCATAATCTCATCACAAAACGGACGCGCCCCCTTGCCCACCACAATCGCCGTGATGCGCGACTCGCGAATCATGTTCAGGGCTTCGTTCACTTGTTCCGGCGGCGGGGTAATCTCCGTCGTGCTAATGCGCCCATGACGGGGTGTTGCAGGCCGGGGTTGCAATCCCGGCGCAAAGGCCACTTCGTCTGGAAAAATGAGGTGCGTCACATCGCGCTTGACGATGGCGTGCTTCATGGCGAGCGCCATCAAGTCGGATGCGTTTTTGTTGCTGATGACCGTCTGCCCCCACTCCGCCACGGCATTGAACGCCGATGCCAGGTCAACTTCCTGGAAAGCGCCGGGGCCAAGCACCTGCGTTTGCACCTGACCGCTCAGCGCGATAACCGGCACACGATCTACTTTTGCGTCCCACAATCCCGTGAGCAGATTGGTGGAACCCGGCCCGGCAATGCCCAGACACGCGGCTGGCTTCCCGGTGAGCTTGGCGAATCCACTGGCAGCAAAGGCCGCCGCGCCCTCATGACGCACACCGATAAAACGCAGCTTGCCCGCTTCTTCCTGCACACGAATCGCATCTGCAACACCCAGGTTGCTGTGCCCCACCATACCAAAGATGTGCGTCAGCCCCCAATCCACGGCAACTTCCATCATCTGATTGGCGACGGTGTCATCAGGCACTTGTGGCTCAATGCCAACGTATATGCCGTCCTCACGTTCCTCTACCGGATAGGTGGCGACATCGTCATCCAATCCGGGCGGCGGCGCACCATCTACAGCGGAATACTCATAGCCGTGCCACGGACAAATGACAAAGCCGCGCTCGTCAATCAAGCCCTCCCCTAATGGGCCGCCCTGGTGTGGGCAATGATTATCCAGTGCGTGGTAGCTGCCCTCGTAATGCGTCAAGCAGATGGGCTGGTGTCCAGCGTTCACTGCCTTGACGTGACCTTCGGCCAAGTCACCATCAACAGCGACTTTGTGCCACTCTAAATTGTTCATGCCTCTTCCCTGAGTTGCGAAATGAATAAGTTGTGTTTATCAAGCATAATAAGAATTACCTTATTGCGCCCCCCGTTATGTTATCTGCATTACAAAGTATAGCGCGATTCTGGTTTTCTGCCCGCTCATCAAGACCGTGCCGAAAACCGAATTTACGTTTGATTAGCAACTTGAAAGCGTGTATACTGCGATTAATCGAATCTAACTTTGATTAAATTAACCGGGGTTACACTTCCCTTTTAGTTCAAGAGGTGGCACTAAAATGCTAAATGAATCACTTAAAACATATGAAGGCTTCGACTTTTTTCATCTAGACAACTTCATGACCGACGACCAGCGCGACCTACGCGACCGCGTGCGCGCTTACGTCGAAGAAGTTGTGAAGCCGAACATCACCCCCTACTGGGATCGGGCAGAGTTCCCGCGTGAATTGGTCATGCCTATGAAAGACTTGGGCATTGTCGGTGGCATCATTCGCGGATGGGGCAGCGCCGGTCTTGACCCGCTGGAAATGGGCCTGACCATGTACGAACTGGCCAAAGGAGACGGCTCTGTCAGCACGTTTTATGGCGTGCAGTCCGGTTTAGCGATGAGCACGATTGGCTTTTTGGGCAGTGATAAACAGCGCGAGCGCTGGCTGCCAGGGATGGCCACGCTTGATCTCATCGGCGCGTTTGGGCTGACCGAACCCAATGTTGGCTCCAATGCACGCGGCATCCAAACGACGGCAAGGCGTGACGGCAACTGTTATGTGCTTAAGGGGGCTAAGCGCTGGATTGGCAATGCCAGTATTTCCGATGTGTTGATTATTTGGGCACGCGATGATGAGGGCAAGCTGGGCGCGTTCATCGTGGAAGACGCAAAAAACGGCGTCGAAGGGCTGCACATCGAAGACATTCAGTACAAAATGGGCAAGCGCGCCGTACTCAACGGCGACATCACGCTAGACAATGTGCGCATTCCGATAGAGAACCGCCTCGTAAAAGTGCAGTCCTTCCGCGATGCGGCGAAAGTGCTGATGACGGGACGCACAGGCGTTGCGTGGGAAGCGGCGGGTGCGGCGGCTGGTGCGTTTGAAGTCGCCCTCAAGTACGCCACCGAACGCGAACAGTTTGGCCAGTCGATTGCAAGCTACCAGCTTGTACAGCAAAAGCTGGTCGAAATGGCGACAGAAGTCACGCAGATGCAGTTGATGTGCTTCCAGATGGCAATGCTGACCGCCAACCGTCAGATTGACGAGGGCATAGCGTCAATGGCGAAGTACAACAACGCGAAAAAAGCGCGTCAGGTAGCGCTGCTGGCCCGCGAGACGATGGGCGGCAACGGCATTTTGGCAGACCGGCATGTGGCGCGCCTGCTCACGGACGCGGAAGTGATTTACACCTATGAGGGCACC
Source organism: uncultured bacterium (assembly GCA_963922445.1). GTDB lineage: Bacteria > Chloroflexota > Anaerolineae > Aggregatilineales > Phototrophicaceae > DAOTTY01. The sequence continues at coordinate 15,552 of CAWUJQ010000042.1, read as the reverse complement.
AATGAGATGAATATGCTCATCGTGGGGCGCAAGCTGACGGGCATCAACGCGATTGCATGACCGGAAATCGTTTGGGCGCACGGTCTATCGTGCGCCCACTACCCCACCTCAGACGGTTCTAAATCCGGTTGGTGGCTACCCCGGAATACAACGAGGCTCACCACCCAAAGCAGCGCCATGATGATCCCGCCGTACAAGTAAGGCGCAGATGGGCTGATTGTCTGAAACATGAGGCTTGCAACGAGCGGCGCAATAGCATTCGCCCCGCTCACAAGCGCGGCACTCACCCCCAGCACAACCCCATACTCCACCGGACTAACCTGCTTGGTGATAAGCGTGTTCAGCGTGGGGCGAATCAGCCCTGACCCAATCGACAGCGGTACAAGGGAGATAATCAGCCAGGGCACACCCCACGGCCCACGCTCGGCATTTTCCGGCAAACTGATGTCACTAGCCGCACCATCCCCGCCCTGTTGACGGATGAACAGTTCGCGTTCGGCCCGCGCCTGTACGTATGAGTAAGGCGGTTGGCGTGGAGTGAGGGCCACCATCACCAATCCGAGCGCCAAGCAAGCCAAAGCAGCCTGCGCCACGCGATGCTCACCAAACCTGCGCGTCCACTTGCCGATGTAATAGCCCTGTACCACGACCAACACCACACCTACCCACACAAACACATAGGCGTTGCCCTCGCCCAGCATCCCTAAACGGCTGAGCGTGAACAGGCCAAGCAAGCTCTCAAAGCCGAAGAAGATCAACTGCTGTGCGAACATCATCACCAGCAGCAGGTTGACGCGGGGGTCACGGAGCATCGTCACAATGATTGTCGGGTCTAGGGGGCGGCTTGCTGCACGATTTTCCTCTGGCAGCGTCTCTTTGAACAGGACTAAAGTCAGAATGATGGACAGCAGCGAATACCCTGCCGCGATGAACGCCGGAACAGACAGCCGATCTGTAAAATTGAGGGCCACAGCACTAATCAGCGGCCCTAGCACAAAGCCCACACCAAAAGCCGCTCCGGTCAAGCCTAACGCCCGCGCCCGATCTTCTTCTGACGTGACATCACTGAGCGCGGCCTGTGCCGTTGCAAGGTTCGCCCCGAATATGCCATCAATTAACCGGGACAAAATCACCAGCCATAGCGTATTGGCCAAGCCGAGCAGCAAAAAGCTGGCAAACGTCGTTACTTGGCTGATGAGCAACAGCGGTTTGCGACCAAATCGGTCAGATAGCGCCCCCATCATGGGCACACCAATCAGTTGGGCAACGGGAAATGCAGCAACCACCAGCCCGATTTCAAACGGAGACGCGCCAAACCGCGCACCATACAGGTGCAGCAGCGGCAGGATGACCGTCAGTCCCAGTACATCAACCAGGATGAGGAGAAAAATCGGGGCAATCGTTTCGAAGGATAATTTCTTTTCGGTCAACAGTACGGGAACCCTGCAATTCGCAACAAAAACGCTGACAGATCATCCTGCACAGCGTATGGGGCTGTCAAGTAGAACCGTGTGATAAGTACCACAGGCTAATTATTAACACTATCACTGAAAATAGCAATCAAACAAGCGTGCGCTTTATCCGCCTCACAGCAATTCATAGTTCTTGGGCGACAGATACAACACGGCAACCGGATTCCCTGGCGACGGGAGTGCTTTTTCGCGCAGGTCGTTGCGCGGGCCGCTTGCCTGATCAGACAGCATCTTGCGGCGGCGGCGGTCAGGTCGCTGGAAGGTATATTCCACCGTCACGATCAAGTCGTCGGCACGGTTCGGCTTGCCAACTGCACTGACCACTTCCCCCCACACGATGTCGCCACGCTTTTGTAACCGCCGCCGCCGATTGATGCGTCCAACGGTGGGTAAATACCACCCAAGAGCGAACAACGTCACAACAAACGCGGCTGCCGTCCACAGTGTGCCGTTGAGCAAGGTATTTGGCGCAGCGGCGCTCCCCGCCCGCACTACCGGGATAATCGCCTGCCACCGCAACACCGCATACACAATCAGGCCGATGGCCGCCAACAACAGCGGCACACCCACAATGAGCGCCCAACGCGAGCCATCATCGGGCAGTTGACGGCTTTCACTGTCAAGGATGGTCTCATTAGCAGGGTTCATCAAAAAATAATCACCGGGCTGCGGTGCGACGACTAACGTTTCCTGTGTTTCCGCCTTCAAAGCAGAAAGCACTGGCGTCGGATTGGTATCGCGATTATGCGACGTTTGCGGCAGTGGTTGCTCATCGGTCGGTGCCTGCGTTGCACTCGTATCGGCTTCAGCGACAGTCGCTGCGGGGTCGCTTTGCGATGTGTCCTGGGTATCTGGCTTGCCGGGGTTTTCGCTCATGGCCTTGATCTTTGTGTGTGGTCAACGCTGGGGCAATTATATCGCCTACCGAACTGAATACAATGCACCCCCTTGGCATTCAGCGCCACATTACTAGCAAACGGGGTTATTTCGCACTCGCTTAACAATAATGGACAGGAGTGGCACTTGAACAACCCCTACAGTGACCTTATCTTTGGCGCATTTCCTACAAGAAAACACAGGGCACACCATGGCCGAGCCGCAAATTTCCTTCAACAGCGTAACGCTCACGGGTAATGAAGTCCCATATATGCAGCAGTCTATGACGGAAGGGCGCATTTCGGGTGACGGCATCTTCACGAAAAAATGCCACACCTTGCTCGAAGAAACCGTCGGCACCAAAAAAGCGCTGCTCACCACCTCCTGCACCCACGCGCTGGAAATGATCGCAATGCTGTTGGACATCGAACCGGGCGATGAGGTTATCATCCCGTCGTTTACGTTTGTTTCCACGGTGAATGCCTTTGTACTGCGTGGGGCCAAGCCCATCTTTGCAGACGTCCGCCCGGACACGCTCAACCTGGACGAAACGCAGCTTGAATCCCTGATTACGCCGCGCACACGGGCGATTGTCACAGTTCACTATGCGGGCATCGCCTGCGACATGGACGCGATCAATGCAATTGCCCAAAAGCACGGCATCACTGTTATCGAAGACAACGCTCACGGCCTATTTGGGGCTTACAAGGGGCGGCAACTGGGCACATTTGGCGCATTTGCCACGCAAAGCTTCCACGAAACCAAAAATATCACCTGCGGCGAGGGCGGCGCGCTGCTCATCAACGACGAGACGATGATCGAACGTGCGGAAATCATCCGGGAAAAGGGCACTAATCGCAGCCGCTTCTTCCGGGGGCAGGTGGACAAATACACATGGGTAGACATCGGCTCCAGCTATTTGCCGTCAGATATGCTGGCTGCTTTTCTGTATGCCCAACTTGAGCAGCACGAACACATCCAGGCACAGCGCAAGCGTGTGTGGGACACCTACCATGCGCTTTTGAGCGAGTGGGCACCCGCACACAATATAAAGGTGCCCACCGTGCCCAATTACGCGGATCAGTCCTATCATCTGTACTATATTCTGCTGCCCTCACTTGAAGCGCGCACCCACATGATTGACGAACTCAAAGCACAGGGAATCAAAGCTGTATTCCACTACCTGCCGCTGAACCTGTCGGACATGGGGCGGGAATTAGGCGGCTACGAAGGACAATGTCCCGTCACAGAGGATGTGAGCGACCGCCTGTTGCGGCTGCCCTTCTACAACACGCTCTCAGAAGCCGACATCACCCGTGTGGTAGACGCCGTTAAGCAAATCACGGTGGGGCAAGCCGTTTAACGGTCATCCTCTTCTGGCTTGGTTTCGTAGTACTCCTCAATGGAGTAGATAGACTGAGGCGGCCCAATCACAATCAGATGGTCGCCAGGGAAGAACTCACGATTCGGGGGTGGATTGATTTCCAAGCGGCCATCGGCCCCGGCAACAGCCAGGATTGACAGCCCGCGCACGCGGCGCAGGTCGCTTGTGGCGACCGTTTGCCCACGCAAATATGAATCCGCCTCTATGTTGATTTGCCCGATGTCGTAGGATTCGGTGACGCTGATGTCAAACAGGTGCGTCAAAAAGCGATGCACGGCAGGCCGCAGCAGCGCCATCGCCATGCGGTGCCCACCAACCTGATACGGACTCACAACATGATCGGCCCCGGCACGACGGAGCTTGTTTTCCGAGCTGATGGCCGACGCACGCGCCACGATAAACAGGTCTTCTTTGAGGCCGCGCGCTGTTAGAATGGCTAGTACGTTATCCGCATCCGACGGCAGCGCAGCCACAAACCCACGAGCGCGGCGTACGCCCGCCCGCTCAAGGACAGCGTCTTCAGTGGCGTCGTCTATCAGCACGGGAATATTTTCGTCCACGAGGAATTCGTCTAGCTGAACGCGCTGCTCGGCGTCAATGACAACACACATCTCACCCCGCGCCAGGATGTCGCGTACAATTTGGCGGCCAATGCGCCCATACCCTGCCACAATGTAATGATTTTCAATCACGCGCATGGTCTCCTCAATGCGTTTTTGCCGGATGGCACCCACCAACCGCTGCCCAACAATCAATTCCAGTGCATTACTGACGGCTGTTGTTGCGGCACCGATCCCTAAAAAGATCAGAATGATGGTGAATACGCGCCCGGCAGCCGTTTGCGGCACTTCATCACCATAGCCGACCGTCGTCACGGTGATAATCGTCAGATACAACGCAGAAATAAACGTCTTCTGCTCAATCAGCATGTAGCCGACAATGCCGACAAACAAAAAACCCACCAAGAAGCCAATCGACAAATACAGGCGTTGCAGCGGGTCGGACAGATAGTCTGTTACAGATTGAATCCAACGCGCCAACGCATACAACAGGCGTTCGCGGCGACCACGCCGGTGGAAGGTGTATCCTGGTTGCGGCATTCGCCTATTTAGCCGATTTGTCTGAAACGTTTAGCACAATTTTACCGGCATTCGCGCTTGATCGCATCATTTCGTGGGCTTCTGCCACTTGCTCCAGCGGCATAGCCTTCCACACCGTCGGCTTGAGTGTGCCATCGCGGAACAGCGGCAGCGCCCATTGACCAAAACGCGCAATCAAATCCGATTTCCGATCAAAATCGCGGTCGCGCAGCGTGCTGCCAGCAATGGTCAGGCGCTTACGCATGATAAGGCCGAAGTTGACCTCCGTTTTAGCGCCGCCCATCAACCCGATGAAGACCAACCGCCCCCACTTGTTAAGCACGCGCACGTTAGCGTCCCAGTAGGGTGCCCCTACCATCTCCAGCACAAGGTCAACCCCGTCGGGATGCTCCGCTTCGATGCGTTCGGCAAAATCCTGTGTTTTGTAGTCAATGCAAATGTCTGCCCCCAGGCCATAGCAGATGTTGTGCTTGGCGCTGCTGGCCGTGACAATGACCGTGGCCCCAACAGCCTTAGCCATTTGAATCGCGGCAAGGCCCACACCACTCGCCCCGGCATGGATCAACACTGTTTCACCAGCAGTCAAGCGGCCCATGTCAAACATATTGGTGTAGGCCGTCAGGAAGGCTTCCATGATGGCCCCGGCCTCTATGTCGCTGATGTTCTCTGGTACCAGCAGGGCGTGCTGCGCGGGTACCACAGCGTATTCCGCATACCCACCGCCCCCTACCAGGGACATCACACGCGCCCCGACGGGAAATACAGCCTCGTCACGCCCAGACTGCACCACAACCCCCATTAGCTCTAGGCCAAGCGTATCAGGTGCGCCGGGGGGTGGTGGGTAGCCCCCCACCACCTGCATGAGGTCAGCGCGGTTAAGCGCGGTCGCCCGCACTTTGACGAGCAGTTCATTTTCACCGGGTTCTGGCTGGGGTATATCGACAATGACAGGGGTTGCGTCACGGGCAATCACAGCGCGCATGGGGGTATCCTTTCGTTACGTGCCCACGATTTTAACAGGTGATTGCCATGTTTCGCTTTGCATTCGTCACAGCCTGGGGAGGTTAGTGCCACGCCCCACCCGGTAGCTAACTATTCCAGGCTAGTAATGGCCTCGCCCATGTGCTGATTCACAAAGCTGCGGCAGTAGGCTTGCGACTGCGCGTTGTTGACGGGCTGCACGCGCATACAGCGGTTGTACATGTAGTCGCGCAAGCACGCCTCACTGCGGGCAAAGTCTGTCGTGACGCACGTCATCGCTTCGTTGAGCGTGCGCTGGCACTCATCTTGCGTTACTGTGCGACCGTTCTGCGCTGCACGGTCAATCGCGATGCTGCAAATCTCGTCTGCTTGTGGTTCCACCACGGCCTGCACCGTCCGGCCAGACGTTGACGCATAAACATTGGTGATGGTGCGGCCCACCGGGTTCTGCTGCTGCTCACTCACAAACGTTAACACCTGCCGCGATGTTTGCTGGGCTGGTTCGCTTTCCGAGGTAATGCCTGCAGCAAGCATCAAGGGCATGGCCAGCGAACAGACGACCGTGAGAATGACAATCGGCAAGCAGCCCTGCAATAAGCAGCCAATCGTCCGTTGTTGGGTTTGACGGCGCTGTTGGGCCTCGCGCTCGGCTTCCTTCTGCGCCTTGATTTCGTCAAGACGGTTGGTGTTGTAGGTCGATTGCGTTGCTCGCGGTGGTGGGGCAATCTTATCGAGGTTGGCCAGCCACTTATCGGCGGTAGAGCTACCCTGCGCACTGAGCTGATTGAGCAGGCGGCGGGCTTCAGTGTATTCCTTTTGCTTGATGAGGTTGCGGATGTGCGCAAACTGTTCTTTTGTAGCCATTGTTGAACGTCCCCCAAGAATCGTTTAATACTCAATATTTTAACATGTTTAGCATGGCGTGGAGTGAGTGTTACTGCCCACTCCACGCCATCACCAAGCGGTTAGCTACCCGGCAAACGCTCCGGCTTTTCGAACGTGCCACCTGTGCGCAGCAAGCATACCTGCTGCCAGCGGAACCGCTGCGGAGAATTCGTCCAGTAAGGGGCGACGCGCCATGTATACGTACCGGACTCACGCGGCAGGCGGTCAAAGATGATCTGTGAGGTTGTGGTGGTGCTGTCGAAAGCTCTGCGCGTGCCTGAAGGTGAAATGACGATAACGCTGTAGGCATTGGCCCCCTGCAAACCCGGATAGGTTACCGTGAGTTCAGGGTTGCCTGCGCCAAAGCTGCCACTGAGCGTAAACGGCCCGCTCGGCCACTGCTGGCACACATCTACTGATAGATCGAACGCGTCAGGCACACGCTGGTTGTTGTCACGCGGCAGGATGCGTCCCGTGGGCGGAATCGAATTGAAAGCGCGGCTTGTGCGCAGCAGGCGGGCGTAAATCCAGGGCTGCCCACCGCCATATTCAATCTGCAACCACTGGCGGCCATCCCACGCCCGGAAGAAGTCCCCCGCACGGCCAAGAATTTTCACCGACGAGTTTTGAGGCAACCGCCCCACAATGTCATAGGCGAAGTCCGGCCCCGCCCGCACGTCCGCATTGCTAACAACGACCAACCCGTACATGTCCTCAATCTGCGCGTTGGACATCGACACGCCGAAGATCAAGGTGAGCGTTAACCAGACTGTTGCAATTCCTAAACGTTTCATTGCACATCACCTCCACTAATCACACGATGGAACCTGACTCTATTGTGCAGCAAATCGTGATTAAGGGCGACCCAGCGCGGGCCACCCGTATGGCAAGCGTATGTTAGCCGCGTGATGTACCGATAATGGTTTTGGCAAGCGATAGGGTCGTGCCCACGCCGGGATCTGCTTCAAACAGAGCCAGCTTCTTGGATAGTTCATTTGCGCTGGCGTCCGCAGGGTCTTGACTATTGAGGGCAGAACGGAACGTGTTCCACACAACGGACTTTTGAATCTGTGTGTCGTCAAACATGAGCATATTGTTGACGAACCCGTTGCCGCTTTGAATATCGTAGTGGTCATGGCCACTGTGACCGCCCCATGCGGTTGTCAGCGTGATATAGGCAATAGCGCCAGACGTGTTAAGGCACACCGCGCCATAGCGAAGGTCGGCAATGGCCTGCTCAACGGCAGCCTTGACCTTGGCATCTTTCATGGACTGCGGATGTACGATAATGCTTGCCGTCAGGGTGCCCCACAGCCGCTCGTTGACGAATTCAACCGCCTTTTCGATGTAGTCTACAACGCTGGGCGCGCTCAAGGCGGTTTCTGCCATCGCACTCGCAAACGCTTCGGTGTTAAAGGCCATACTATCCGTTGCAGAATCCACGCCGTGGATGTACATCCACGGGAGATTTGTGTCGCTCCGTTCGCCGTGCTGGTGGGCATCCGGGTAGCAGGCAGCGAACTGGTCAAAGCGTGCCGCTGCCCCAGGATAATAGGCGCTGCGCGTTGGGGTGCGTTCGAGCGTTGCATCCACTGCCCTGTTAAGCGCATCACGGTGCTGCCACTGTGCATGTTGCACGATGACGCGGGGTGTTAGGCAGTTAAACCCTGCATTGATGGTCAACTGGGCCGCAATGTTACGCCCCTGATAGGCAATATCGTCGTCAGTCCACGGCCCCGGCACTACAATAATCGGCGTGATGTTGCCCAGTTCGGCAGTGAACGGCTTCGTCACGCGTGGATTGCGGTTGCGCTTGCGCTGCTGGCCGTCTTCGCCCGGCCCAAACACAATCGCCTCGTAGGTCTTGTCAGAGCCGGTCATATGCAGCTCATCCACCATGTCGTGATTAATGAGGAATGCTGCCTCATCTACCCCACCGTACAAAATCCGCAGGAATCCGCGTGAAATTAACGGCGAGAAGCCCTGTTCCAGCAGCGGCCCCAAATACTCGTTCACCGGGTTCATCTTGACGGCAACAACGCAATTTTCCACAAACAGCTTGTACAGGAAGTCCCCCGGCACGAGCATAGACACATTCCCGGCACCCAACACCAGCGCGACGTGTCCTTCAGGACTCGGCATACGGTAGTTATGCGCCTGACGATTCATGATCTGCTGCTCGGTTACACCCGGATTAAACCAGATTTCGCCGTTGAGCTTGGCATAAATCAGTTGATCTTTCAGGCCACGCGGGAATACCTCCGCGACCACACGCCCATCATCACGGGTGTAAAAGCTGCCCGGTACTAATGGGCGTCCGTGCTGTTTGATGTCCTTGAGGGATTGTTTGAGCGCTGTCAGCATTCGGAACACCATCGACGCGAACGCCCAGTCCTCGCCGCCGCCGGGAACGTCGTCGCTAATGCCCTTGGCAACATGACTGTATTCCACCCACTGCGGCATAATCTGCTCAAAGCTGGCGCGAAGCTCGTCCAGAATTTGAATGCGTTCAGGGATGCCAAGCTGCGTCCAACGGCCTTTGTTTGCATACAGCGCTTCCAGTGCAAATTCCATTTCCGCATGGGTTGACCAGGGGATGCCGTTGTTGATAATGCGGGCTTCGTCCGTTGAGACTGCCATAATGACTGACCTTACTTTTAGCTTGGCTTATTGGTTGAATTTTAGCAGTCATTGGGGTGTTTGATATGAAAAGGCTGTGAATTTTTGTACACCTATGACAGAAAAGCGCACAGCCAACCGGACTGTACGCTTTTGGGGCTGAAGATACGCGGTACGCTTTTGTTTATTGCACAGATTCGATAATGTCTTCGAGATTATCAAGCTGTACAAGCGTGTTATCGAGAATGACCTTGGCGTTGATGGCGTCGTTGCGTGCGCGGATGACCGTGCGCGGGTCAATGACACCGCACTGGTCTAGCACATCAACCGATTCATTGAGCAACACAATCCCCTCGTTCATCCGCGGGATGTAACGGTCGAGTTCTGGCAGTTCGATGACATCGCGGGTGCTGTAGAAGTAGGCTTCCACTGGCGGCGGGGGGTCGCAGGGCATCACCTCCCCCTGCTGGACGAGCCACCAAAACGCCTCGACATCTCGTGCCAAATTCGTGCGCGAAGTCGCATAGTCGCGGGCGCGTTCAAGCTGAGCCATTTGCACCTCCGGCGAGATGATCTCTGTTTGCAGCGAGACCTCCCCACCGGGCAGCGGCACGTCAATTTCGGTCACCGTCAGGATGTCGTCGCGCTGACGCGTAGCAAACCCGATGATCCAACCTTCCGTGCCCAGGTAGTTAACCAGCAGCCACTCGCCATCACGGTAACGGCCCAATACGGGCACCACCACGGACGGCGGTATGTTCAGCAGGCGGTCACCCGACTGAATGCTCGGCAGCGAGCGCAGCGCAACCCCTTCCACCACGAACACACCGTAATCCACGGGCGACGCAAGCGGATTGTTCCCCTGCACACCCGTTTCGATGTCTGTGAGCGGGAGCCGCTCCGGTAGGAACTCGTAGTCAATCACCTCAATCGACACCCAACCCAGGCTTTCCTCCGGGCGGTAGGGCCGCGCTACCTCGAAGAACTTGCCATCCAGGTTGCGGCCAATCGCCAACAGCACGTCATCCCGAAAGGCTGAAGCAGACGGCGGGCTATCCAGTGACGGCGCTGCCCGGATGAACGCGCTTTCCACGTCCACGATGCCGGTCGTAGGCGGTGGTGTGGGTTCGACGGTGGGGCCGGGTGTGAACGGTGACTGTGTGAAGGCAACAGGTGGGACGGACGTGGCGTCTGCTTCTTCCGTTTCCGCGACTTCTTCGGTCGCTACCGCCGCTTCTTCGGTGGCGTCCAGCGCGTCCACGTCTTCGGTGGCGGCGCTCGTCGGGATCACAACCTGTTCACCCAGGCCGATTGTCGGCGTGGGTGACGGCAAAAAGCTCGGCTGTGTGGGCGACGGCAGCGGTGTCGGCGTGACGGGCTGTGCCGGTTGAATCGGAACAGTATCCGGGTCGTCACCACCATCGCCGCCGTCTTGTGCGCGGACGATGCCCGCGAACACAAGCAGGACGATTGCCATGAGTAACCAGTGTTTGCGGGTCATCGGGTCACCTCCGGGTCTGTTATGATCCACGATTCCACGTTCCACAGCGGGTCAAGCGGGAACGGGTCGAAGTTGGCCACGCCTGCCCCGGCATAGTATTCAACCTGAGGAGCAGCCAACCAGATGTAGGGCAAATCTTGTGCGACAATAGCCTGCACTTCACGGTAGGCGATGGCGCGGGCGTCGGTGTCCATGCAAGCTTGGGTGGCGGCCTGTTGCAGCAGGTCGTCTACGCGAGGATTGCTGTACGAAGTGATGTTGGCACCAGAGCCGGGTACGTCGTTGCGCGTCTCAAAGATGGCGAAGGCTTCCGCCGGGTCATACGGACGACCGAGGAAAACGGAGCCTAGCCACAGGTCAAACTGCTGGCTGGTGCCGTCGCCGCCGCTGTTCACGCTGAAGCCCAGGCGTTCAAGCTGCTCGATAATGTTAGACCCAAGCCGGGTCAGCCCTGCCAGATCATCCGCTAGCACAACGTTTAGCTGGGTGCCAGTGGGGGCGGTTTCACAGGCGCGGCACTCGCGGACGCCGTCGTTGTTGGTATCACGCCAGCCCGCATCATCCAGCAGGCGGCGGGCTGCGTCGTAGTCGTAGGCGGGGGCCGTCAGGTCGGTGTTGGCATACCACGCGGACGGCAGCGCGGGGGTTGTGAGTGGCTCCGCACCGCCGCTGTAGCCACGCTCAGTGATTTCATCTACGTTGATGCCTAACTGCACAGCCTGCCGCACACGGATGTCACCAAACACCGGATGAACCCCCTGGCCGTCGTCGTCGTCGGTATCAAAGGGGCGGGGTTGGGTTGGGTCAGCGAGGTTAAACCACAGCACATTGATAAACGCAATCGGTCAGCCCTCGATTTGTGAGCCAACCGCCGCCACGTCGCTTGCTGTGTAGCCTGCGGGGGTGCTGTTCAAATTATAGTTACCGCGAATGAACCCGGTTGAAATGCTCTCAAACGATGGTTCATACACAAACTCAAAGCCCTGCTGCCCGTCCTCGCTGATGAGGCGCACATACTCCGGCGCACGGATTTCGTCTAGCAGGTACTTGCCCGCCGTCACCGGGTCAACGATGTTACGCGGATTCCGTGAGATACCCGCTAATGAATACTCCAGGTCGAAGCCAGCGGGAAAGGCAGGGTCGTAAACATGTGCCGCGATCACCGGGAAGTTCATGCGGTGCAGACCTCGGCATGTGGGCTGCTCAAACGTGACGACCAACGTGCGCTCGTCCGGCGCAGCGAGATTCACTACGTCTTCGTTGAACGCTTCGCTGTCATAGCGTGTGCTGATGTCTTCTTGCCACACGGTGTACACGCTGAACAGCGCATCATAGGCTGTGACGGGTTCGCCATCGCTCCACGTCAAATCATCACGAATGGTGAGGGTGTACGTTGTGCCGTCCTCGCTGATTTGCCAATCCGTGACGAGTGCCTCATCATCCACACCTGCGGGGGCGAACTCGTTTGAGGCAGGATCAACATGCAACAGGCGTGAATACAGCAAATCCGTCACTTCGATGCACAGCAGGGATGAACAGAATAGCGGGTTGAGCGTCGTCAGTTCTTCAATGGGGGTGGTCGTCCCCTGCCGGATGAGACCGCGCCCGCCTTCATCTTGTTGTTGCGCGTAGATGGGTGCTGCCAGCAGCACAGCGGCCAGCAGCACCGGGATTAGTCGTTGCCACATATGCAAACTCCTCTACTCAATCGACGGCGTGAGGAACGGAATCCAGACCTCGAATTCACGAATCACCCCGTCCTCGTCTACAGCGCGGATGATTTCGACGGGCTGGCGGCGCGGCAGTTCAAACTCACCTTGCCCGGCCATAAAGCGATAGTCGTTATAGCTCTGTACGGCCAGCGCGGTATACGTCGCGCCCAGGGCCGCATGCGGCGCGGGATACTCCGGGTCAATGGCGATGGCCGCTTCTAAGTCCGCAACGGCGAGGTCAAAGCTGCCCTCAGCGGCGTAGGCGATGCCCCGGTTGTTGTAGGCCACCGCGTTTTCCGGCTCAAGGGCCAGCACCAGCGAAAAGTCGCCAATGGCGAGGCCAAAGCTGCCCTGCGTCATATACAGCACACCGCGATTGTTGTACGCCTCGATCAAATTCGGGTCGAGTTCGAGCGCGGCGTTGTAATCCGCCAGGGCGCGGGCTTCATCGCCCTGCACGGTGTAGGCATAGCCGCGCCGCACAAACGCCGGGGCGTAATTGCCGTCCAGGTCAATGGCGCAGCCGTAAGCAGCAATCGCGTTGGTGTAGTTAATCTGCGAGAAGTACGCATTGCCGATGCCGACGTAATACTGCGCCGTCGGCTCCTCTAGCTCGTCAATTAAATCCGGGCATTCCAGGATCAACTGGGCGTTGGCTTGGAATGGAATCAGCCATGCCACCAGCCCAACGAGCGCCCCAAGTACAAGCGTTTTGCGGAGCAGGGCGGCTGTCACCGCCCGCCCGCTGCGAATCGTGGGTCGCATTACGACTCATCCTCGTCGTCAAAGCTGGCCACGATAAAGTATGAGCCGTCATCTACCCGCAGTTCAAACGTAAAGCGCGATTCCAACGCTCCGGCAGCACTCTGGATGCGGCCATCGGCAGCGCCACGGGTAGCCGTCAGGTAGTCGTCGTAGTTTTCCAGGGCCTGTGCAGAGCGAATAAGGCCGAGCATGGCGTAGGCTTGTGCTTCGTTACTCGTGAAATCTGGTAACTCAGTCTCATTTTCCGGGTCGCGGATGATGTTAAGGGCGGCGTCCACGTTAGAGTTGGCGAGGATGCCTTCAAAGATGGCAATAGCTGCGTCGTAATCTTCCTGGATGATGTAGATGATGGCCCGGTTGTTCAACGCCGGGACGAACTCACCGTCAATATCTAATGCAGATTCAAAGTCCGCGATGGCGTCCACATACGCGGTTTCGCCGCCGTCTTGCAGCGCGTTGATAATGCCCCGGTTGTTGTAGGCAGCCGTGCTTTGCGGGTCAAGTTCGATGATGCGCGTCAGGTCTTCAATAGCGCGTTCATAGTCGCGGTTGCGGGTGTAAATGTTAGCACGCCCGATGTAAGCGGGAATGTAGCTGTCGTCAATCACCTCGATGATGCAGGTGTAGCTAAAGGTAGCGCTGCCCAACTGCCCTGTGCGCACGAAAGCGGTGCCCTCGCCCATGTAGTAGCTAATGCGAACTTCAGACGGTTCGCCCTCGAAGGCGGGGCAATCTGGCAGTTCTTCTTCCACTTCCGGCTCTTCGGTGGCTTCCTGCGCCAATACCAGCGCCGGGACGATCAGCAACAGGGCTGCCAGCAGTGCGAGTAGAGTGTTACGCTTGTTCATTGTACGTGTCTCCTCATTGGGTTGTGTTTGGTTTCAAATTATGCGGCAGCGTGGGCCACCGGGTTTAACATTCTGGCGGACGTAGCCTGCTACGTCCCTACAGGTCATGACGGTTGTTTCAGGTGGGGGCTTGATGAATCAAGCCGCCGATCCAGACCTACCTCGCCGGGGCCTGACCGCTCAACAATGTGATGAGTGGGTCACGGCGTTGCAGCGGCGCGTACATCGACTGCACGATGTTGATGTTGATGCGCGCCTCCTCCATGTTGTCAAACGCCGTTTGGATGTCCGCACGGTCAACAAACGCATCCTCCTGAACCGATGCCCGCCCGCAAGCGTCCTCAAAGGCAGAGATAGCGGCATTAGTATTGGCGACGGCGGCGTCTAACGCAATCACTGCCGGACTGAACAACACCTCCTGCTCCACGTCCAAATCAGTGACGTTGCGGCTCACTCGCGGCGGCGCGTCCCGGCAGACGACGTTGCCGCCCGCTGCGATAATCTGCCAGATGGCTTCAATGCGGTTGAGGCTGCTTGTGGTGAGGGCCAGGTCTTCGTCCAGTTGGGTTAGGATGCGGCCATACGGATACAGGTAGGCGGTGTCGAACAGCCGCGTTGGGTTGCCGCTCACCACGCGGATGTTCCAGCCACCCACCCAGTAGAGTTCGTCATTGCGCAGCACTTGATAGCGCGAAAACGACCCCGATCCCAGGCGTCCGGTCAGTTCGACCGTGGTGCCCGCTGGCAGAGTGCCGGTTTGGAAGCCGACCCGGTCATAGATTGGCGACTCACGAATGGTGACGCCGACCGCCCCCGCCTGCCGAATAAACGGCTCCGGGTTGATGCCATCCACGGGCAGCGTAACGACATCACCGCTGTAAACCAGATAGCGCACAAACAACCATCCCGTGCGTCCGCTGGGCAGGGCGACCTGCACCCAGCGCGTGTCAGCCGTGCGGCCTATCGCCATGAGGGTTGTTTCCGGCGGCACCACTTCCCATATCGCGAAGAACTCGCTTGGCCCCTTGCGCAGGTTCAAAAAGTCCTGCGTGGTGACGTAGATGCCCGTGTCCTCTTCCGGGTACGGCGGCGGGGCGTCGTCTTGGGCCTGGGCGGGCATCGCGGCTGCAAACAGCACGGCGACGAATAGCAGCAGGGCATAGGGGCGGGTGTTGCGGCGGACGCAGCAGGCTGCGTCCCTACAGATGGCAACGGGTGGGTGGACCCGCCGTTGCGCGTCCCGACGGATTGTGCGGAAAATGCGATTCATTATTCTGCTCCTTCCTGAACCCACAGCAGCACGTCATTGATCTGGTCGCTAATGAGCGTCACGTGGCCGGTTTCGGTATCCAGCACGAAGGTGCGCGGAATTTCTGCCTGGAAGCTCGGTTCGCTGTTGGGCACGCCAT
>CAWUJQ010000041.1:0-21463 GCA_963922445.1 uncultured bacterium | reverse complement strand
GTCTGCCAATTGCTCCACACGCCTCATGGCTCGTTTGGCGATAATTGGCGTTATCACACGACCCAATTCCAAAACAAAAAACGCACTACCGATACTCGATAGCGCGTTTTGCCCCATAGGGGACTCGAACCCCTGTTTCGGCCTTGAGAGGGCCGCGTCCTAGGCCACTAGACGAATGGGACCTACTATGATCAGATAGTAGCAGTGGCCCTTGGACACGTCAAGACGGGGATCATCTTTGTAAGAGAAGTCCTCGTACATAGCGTAGGTTGTGCTGTGATGCAGTTATGCCAGTCCTGTCCTGAATCAGACGTTGTTGGGCTATCAGCCACTCGAGCAACTCAAGCGCCTCCTCGTAACGCGCAGCGTCAATCATCATTGCTGCGTAATTGCTGTAAATGCGCGTCACGACAAAAAGATTATCGCTGTGCTGTAGGCAGTACAACGCCTCTTGGTAAAAATTATCCGCCCGCGCCATATCACCCAAATAGTGATAGCCGCGCGCAATTAGCGCGAATACATGGCCTCTCTCACTTTCGGCGCGCTGCCCGTTCAAGAGGGATTTCGCGACCACCAGACTCTCATGAAAATCTTTGCGCAAAAGATGTAACTCACAGCGCGCCAACTCAACATCAAAATTGGTGTGCCCATCCATTTCGCTCAGCAGCGCCTCGATTGCTGATACTTGACCGATCTCTAGCTGTATTTTCAACTGCAGGTGTTGTGACTCTGCCTTTAAAGTTGGCTTTGCAGGACGTGCTTCTATGCGCTCCAATATATTGAGGGCATGCTGAAAATACCCTAGTCGCCGCCTGACCTCGCTTATTTGTAATAGCGCTTGCTGTTGGGTCACAAAATCGCCAACATGACCTGATTCACGAACGACCTTCATCGCAGCAGCCTCCGATTCATCATAGAGGCCTAGCCGCCACATTAACTTGGATTCTGCAATAAGTAACCACCATCTGTCCGGCTCAGGCAGGTTTTGGCCGTGTCTTTCCGTGAAGCTGGCAACGACCTGTCGCCATTGGTGTAGGCGATGCAGGCCAAGCACATGTGGCCAAATTGCGCGAATCAACTGGTAGCTATGTATGGACGCATCATGTGTGTTTGCAAGCAAATGCAATAGCTTCTGGCCTACATCAAGCGCTGTGCGTGGCAGAAGCCCATATGTGTCGCGAGTCAGGTTTTCACCCAATTGAACACAGGTCGGCTTACCACCGGGTTGTTCCAAGTAAATAAACACTCGTTCCGCAATTTGCTTATACATTGTCAAATGATCTTTATCACGCCACTCAGCGATCTGCATAGTCTCTACGTAGCGTAACGTATCACGATCGAATGCGACCAAGTCTGACAAATGCAGAGTGCTATGGGTCGCTAAGGCACAAATGAGAATCAGATTTTGAGCCTCGCTGGGCAAAGTTGTGAAGTTTGCCAAAATTTCATCTGGGTGACTGCGAATCCCACGCTTAGCCAAAATGATCTCCCTGGGAACGCCGCTTTTTAGCACTTCCGTTAACGGTGTTTCCTTGGACTCATTACTCCATTCATCAATGCTTTTGTACAAGCGAACAGCATCCGCCTGTGACAATGAATCCAGCGTGAGATGTGCGTCAATCCGGGCGAGCAGCGTTTTGTCAGTGCAGATTCGTGCAATGAAGATAAATGTAGCATTACCCACTGCTGTAAGGGTCTGATTGATTTCCGACAATATAGACTCACACCCGTCGATAACAATTATTGCGTGGTGTGTTTCGACATACTCGTATACAGCGACATGAACAAGTTGCGGCATGATCTCATCGTAGAGCAGCGTCATGAGCGCTTCTGCAGAGGTAGGGCGTTCGGCCCATACGACGTGATCGGCTAGCATATTGAGGGCGACTTCGCGTATCGCATGACTAACGAGGTGCGTTTTACCGATGCCTGCTGGCCCCGTCACAAGAATTTTGCTGCCGCGTTGGCCGATTGCGTTCGACAACACGCTCAATTCATGGTCACGCCCGACCAGGGTGCGGTTAAATCCCGGCACCCTTGCTGTCATCTGCACCAAGCGATTGTGCCGCATCGCATTCTGCTCAGCTTTTGTGAGGTGCTTTTGCAGCAGGTAAATGCCCATTTTTGTGTAACGCCGCAACGACCTGGTAGACAGCTTGAGAGCAGATGCGATGCTACCCGAATCCAACTCAAGCGGGCCTTGGGCATAACGTGCGTGGAGCAAGCTTAGCGCTATCAAATTGCTATTGTCTGAAGTGGCATCCACCGCGAGAACATCCAGCAGCGCTGTTCGATTCTGAACAGCAGGCAACTCACCTAAGCCAATCTTGGCACGAATGCCTGCGTATTCAGCCTGGATTGCGCCTACTAGAAGGTCGCTAAGTGCAAAAAAACGTGAGAACTCGTGGGAAAATGGTGGATACTCAAGCAAATATTGATCCACCACAAACAGTGAAAGCATAGCCGTCGGGCATCGCGCCGGTTCACCATAATAGATCGCATCTAGGGCTGCCCGAATGCCCTCTGTGCTGATGTGAGGTCGATCATAAGCCGCTAAAGCGGCGCGGCGCGGTTCCATGGAGGAGATTTAGTATTTAATCGTAGCGCCCATCTTTAAGCGCACGCTCGATTTGCCGCTCTGCGTCACGTTTCGCCTTGGCTTGGCGTTTGTCGTAGAGTTTCTTGCCTCGGGCTAGCCCAATCTCAAGTTTTGCTCGCCCGCGTTTAAGGTAGAGTTTCGTTGGAATGCAGGTGTATGTGTTTTCGCGAATCCAGTCCAGTACTTGGATAATCTCACGTTTGTGCAACAGCAGCTTTCTGGGGCGCAGCGGATCGTCATGCCCAAACTGGGTTGCTTGCTCGTATAACGCGATGTGCATACCCAGTACCCACAACTCCCCCTTTTGCTCCTGAACAAATGCCTCTCGCAAATTCACATGGCCTGCCCGAATCGACTTGATTTCTGACCCCATGAGGACAAGTCCAGCTTCATAGGTGTCGCTGATGTCGAATTCATGAAACGCTTTACGGTTCTTCGAAACGATTTTGATGCCATCGGTCATGATGATGCTTCCTCACTTAAAAGCCCGGTTAAGTAACGAATAGCCTCTCCCAGTTCAACATCCCGACCATTTTCATCCGGTATCATGGTGATGTCCGGCGTCAATCCAACCCCAGAAATTTGGCTGCGGTCGGGTGTTAACCACTCAGCCGATGTAACGTGAATAGATGAATCGTCGGACAAGCGAAATATTTGCTGAACCGTGCCTTTGCCAAACGTCTGCTGGCCAATCAAAATACCACGGCCTCGGTCGCGGATTGCGCCAGCTACAAGTTCAGCCGCACTCGCGGTGCCGCCGTTGACCAACACAACGATTGGAATGTCAGCAATCATCGCGTCATCCTCCGCCTCGAATGTTTTCTCACCATCGATGCTTTGTTCATATAGCACAACGCCCCCATCCAGGAATTGACTTGCGACATCAATAGACTCCTGTAGCAGGCCACCGCTGTTGTCGCGTACATCCACTATGATTGCCTCAATGTCTGCATCCATTAGCTCTTTCAGTGCCTCGGCCAGTTCATCTGGTGTTCGGTTGGTGAAGCGTATAATTTGCACGTAGCCAATGCGTTCGTCCTCGGGGGTCGTACGCCAAACTACGGATGGCACGTTGATCACACCGAAGGGAATGAATATCGTCGTTTCGCGCTCACCGCGTCGATATGTGATGTCTACGCCATTGTTGCGTCTTACTTCACCCCGCAACGCTTGATCCAGTACATCGGGCCGAATAGTGAAATCGATTGGCTCATTATTGATCGCAACCAGTACATCGCCCTCAACAAGGCCGGCTTGGTTTGCTGGGCTTTCCTCAAATGGGTAAATCAGCAACTCACCTGCTTCAGAGCGCTGTATCTGCACGCCGATGCCACCGTATGCCCCTGCCAATACGTCCGACTCGCTCTGCGCCACTGGCGGATCAACAAAGAAAGTGTAGCGATCTCCTAAGGTATCGATCATACCCCGCACCGCACCGTACTGCCGCTCCTCATAGGACGGTTGTTCACGTAAATAGTAGGCATCTAGCAGGCTTTGCACTTCACTTAAAAGTGGATATTGCTCATCAGAATATATGGGCGACGCAAACGCGGAAAAACCACCAAGTCCGCCTAAATCGCGCACGACAATACCCGCACCAAATGCAACGGCTATTGAAAACCCATACATAACTCCCCATAAGATTGAACGCAGTAAGCTGGAGGGCTGGCTGTTGTCGTTGCCCGTATTTTTCATCGCTTTTCATTATCCTGATTCTGTGGGTTTGTATTACTTCAGCTAACACTTGTAGCACGGATTTTGCATCAATGTATGCTCTGTTTGTATTAGCGGCCTCGTTAACACAAGTTGTGAGATTTGCAATGCGCTCCCTACTCAATACACCAATTCTATCACAACGTGCTAAAATCCGAATATTACGATACATGCCCACAGGCTACATGGACTTTGAGGTTTGGTGACACCATGAAACATAACCCCCCATTAGTGTTAGTTGCAGATGACGAACCATCCGCTGCAACAATGCTAAAGCATATCTTCGAGCGTGAGCGGTTTCAGGTGGAAATCGCCCAGGATGGGCCGACCGCGCTTGAGATGTCGCAAAGCATTATTCCAGATCTAATCATTCTAGACATCATGATGCCGGGAATGAATGGCTTTGAGGTACTCGAGCATCTGAGAGAGAATCCGGAAACCGTTGGCATCCCTACCATAATCGTCTCCGCACGTCACAAAGAACCGCACGAGGTGGCAAAGGGGCTTAACATCGGCGCAGACGATTACATGGCGAAGCCATTTGCACCCCAGGAACTGGTTGCACGTGCTAAGAACAAACTACGCGCTAAACAACTTGAAGAAGCACTCCAGCAACGCACACAAGAGTTAGAAGCATTGCTTCGTGTGAGCGAGCAACTTAACAAACACCTTGAAGCCGAAGAGATTTTAGCACTCATCATTAAGCTCACTCGTGATTTACTGATGGCAGACTTTGCGCTCATCTGTCGGTTCGATGATGATGGCGGATTAGTCGGGCTTAACTCCTATGCATCAGAGGCAGAACGTGCGCCCAGCCCAGATTCCGCTGAAGGCTATGCGCTCGAATTACAAACCATGCTGCCCGTTCTTGGCCCCGGCAAAGTGGAGCAGGCACCATGGCTGGCAATGCCTCATACGATGGTTGTCTCGCTATCACACGGTGGTCAGCAAATGGGAGCAATGATCGTTGCAAATCGCACCAGTGATTACGACGAAAGCCAGAAAAAACTACTCCTAGGAATCGGTCGCCAGGCAGGTATGGCCCTTCACAATGCAGAGTTGTATGAAATTCAACTCAATTACGCTTTACACCTGGAAGATATGGTGACCCAGCGCACCGAAGAACTTAAAGCGACCCAACAAATGCTGCTTCGCTCGGAAAAGCTTGCATCAATTGGGCATTTGGCGGCCAACATTGCCCACGAAATCAACAACCCACTGCAACCCATCCGGCTCAATCTTGACTTCTTACTGGATGATGCTGCGACAGGCCAACCTGTGGATCATGAATTGATAGAAATGACGCAAGGCAGTGTTGAGCGTATCAGCCGTATTGTGCGCCAATTGCTAGAGTTTACTAAAACGGGTGATAGCGACGCGTTCGCAACGGTCGACATTCAGGCCATACTGGACGGGGTTGTCAAATTGAATGAGCGGGCATTCGCACGTGATGGCGTTACGATCAAAATGGACCCGCAACCCATTCCAACGACATTGGCTAACAAAGATCAGCTTGAGCAAGTGTTTATGAACCTGCTCATTAACGCCAAGGGAGCGATGGCAAATGGCGGCGACATGACAATCCGCATCTGGCACGAGGTGGACAAAATCAGGATTCAATTTGAGGATACTGGGTCGGGTATACCAGAAGATATGCTAGACAAGATTTTTGACCCATTTGTTTCGACCAAGCCCGACGGCACGGGCCTAGGCTTGTTCGTGACCTACAGTATTATCGAAAGTCATCAAGGTGATATTGACGTTCGCAGCAGGGTTGGGGCAGGGACAACATTTACGGTGACCCTGCCTGTACTAACGGCTTCCGATCAGGTACCTACTGGATAACCTGCCAGGATAACTGGAAGCGGCGGTCGTTGAGGCCGCCGTCTCTGTAGGCGAAGAAGGTGTCAATAGGGGTCACAATCGAGCGGAAAATCATGTCTTCCTCGCACACATAGAGCGTGATCCCGACGAGAGAAGCGTCTTCCGGTGGCTCAATTTCCGACTGTGCAAGTGTTGTCATTGCATCACTGAGAGCCTCTGCGCGATCCGTAATCGGCTCTGTGCAAATATTTACCAGAAACGCCTCGCCATTTGCAGTTTCTAACAGGCTAGTCGGCTCATCTTCATTCAGCCGGAACTCGCTAAACACGGCTTCAAGGCCTGCCTCTGCATCAGGTGTGGGGGTATTCGTGTCGGTTGGCTCAGCGGTTGCTGATGGTTCCTCCGTAACCTCCATGTCTGATGGTTCTTCGGTCGGCTCATCCGTAGCCTCAGCTTCCTGTGTTGCATCCTCATCGGATGCCATTTCCTCAACAGCATCAGTCGCATCACTCAGCAACTCCTGAGTCGGTGTCGCGTCGATTGTGCCAGTTGCTGCCTCATCTGTGGCGTCGGCCTCATCCGTCACATCAGCCTCCGCAGCAGGTTCACCCGTCACATTAGCTTCATCGGTCGGCTCATCCGTCACATCAGCCTCATCGGTTGGCTCGTCCGTTTCTTCAACGGCTTCCGTAACCAATGCGCTTGTGTCCTCAGTAACGTCGTCAGTCGTCACGAGTGCGCCGTCAGCACTGTCATCTGTCGCCGTCGATACCTGAGCAGACTGCGCCTCAGCGGTGATGTTCGTCGGCGGGACGCCTAACGCGACAGGCGTCTCCGTCGCGCTATTCGCAGTAGTGACATTGACGGGGGTTGCTGTAGCGACGTTACTGCCCGTCCGTCCAAACGCCAACCACAAAACCCCTAGGATTAGCGCAATGCCGAAAACTGTCGCGATAGCCAGGGGCAGCACGAGGCTGCGGCTGCCGCGCTGTTCTACGTCATCCTCGTCATCAAAGTCGTCAAAATCGCTATCTAGGTCATCAAGATCATCAAAATCAGAGTCAGGCTGCGCCAGTGGCTTTGGGTTGGGCGTGCCTGTAGCGAGCGGGCGTATACGCTTGATGCCGGAACCGCCAGCAGGCAACGGTGCTGCTGGCTGCAACTCGTCAATTTCCCCAAGGAGTTCATTCACTTGTGGGTAGGCTGGGTCAATTTCCTGAACGCGTTTTAGTGCGCGGCGGGCATCGGCTGGATTGTCAACAGCATGTGCATACACCCACCATAAATCGGGATTGTCGCTATCATCATCCAGCATTGGTTCCAAGAGCCGACGCGCTTCATCAATGCGGTTCGCCTCGATGAGTTCGTAAGCCTCGTTGAGTGTATCATTTGCCGTTGTAACCATGTCCGTTCTTACTCCTGGAGGCATGTAAGTGTTTGAAGGCAGTGTACAACGTTGCCTCACCTGCCGCAACAAAACAAAAAGGCCCACATTTGCATGTGAGCCTGTGCTTGCCCTGAAGAGGACTCGAACCTCCACCCCGTTAAGGACACGGCCCTCAACCGTGCGCGTCTGCCAATTCCGCCATCAGGGCGTTACAATATGGCAAGTATATATACGATTGAGCGGGTGTCAACTATTGGGCATCGCGATCAACTACGGAAAGGAACTTTGGATGCGGATTGCGCTAGACGCAATGGGAACGGATGCACACCCCAGTCCAGATGTCGCTGGGGCGGTTATGGCAGCCAAGCTTTTTGACGACACGATCATCTTGGTTGGTGATGAGCAGATCATACAGAATGAACTGGCCAAACACGATATAACCGGCCTATCCATCGAGATTCAACACGCTAGCGAAGTCGTCACGATGAGCGACAAGCCCAACGAGGTCTTGCGTGGCAAAAAGCATTCGTCAATGCATGTTGGCACGCAAATGGTGGCCAATGGCGAAGCAGATGCGCTTGTAACTGCTGGGAACACTGGGGCGGCGCTGGCCATTTCGATGTTCTCGATTAAGCGGATTGAGGGCGTTAAGCGCCCAGCCATTACCGCAGTCGGCAAAATTGCTGGCAACCTAGTCACGATTGTTGATGTAGGGGCCAACACCGACACCAAACTCGAGTGGTTACAGCAGTTCGCGCAAATGGGTAACGTCTACGCCCAGCAAGTACTCCAAATAAATTCGCCCCGGGTTGGTTTACTCGCTAACGGCTCAGAGGATTCAAAGGGTGACCAACTCGTGCGCGATGCGCATCCCGTGTTCAAAGGGATGCCAATCAACTTCGTGGGCAATGTTGAGCCACGAGACATCTTCATCGGGAACGTTGATGTCATTGTAACTGATGGATATGTTGGAAACATCTTGCTAAAAACGTTTGAGGCGACGATGTCATCGGTTGGTACCGTTTTGCGAAATGAGTTGACCGCAGATTGGCGCTCCAAACTTGGCGCATGGTTGCTGCGACCTTACCTACGGCGCGGTTTTCGTCAGCTAGACCCGACACAATACGGCGGTGCACCGTTGCTTGGACTCAATGGTATTGTCATCATTACGCATGGGGGCGCAACTGCTGAAGTTATTCGGGATTCCATAGGTCAGGCGCGTGAGGCGATCCAAGCGAATGTCATCGAAAAGACGGTTCACGGTTTGGCGCAACTTAATCAGGAATCTGCTGAATGAGATTGACAGATTCACAAAGTAGACAGCGAGTTGTCGTAACCGGGTTCGGTGCTGTTACCCCACATGGTAATGCCCAGCAGACCTGGGAAAAGCTGCTTGATGGCAAGTCTGCAATTACGCGAATTGAGCAGGATTGGGCCGGTCACGTTCCGGTTCGTATCGCTGGACAAGTAACAGACTTCGACCCGGCTCAATATCTTGCAGCAAAAGACATGCGTCGCATACCACGGCCCTCCCAGTTCGCCATTGCGGCGACTGAAATGGCCGTGTCCAATAGCGGCCTAAACTTAGAGCAGGTTGAGCATGAGCGGATTGGCGTGGTCATGGGCACAACAATGGGGCCGCACTTGCTTGCCGAGGAAATGACAACAAAGTATCGCCAAAACGGTCACCGCCGCCCAAACCCGGTGTTGTTTGCCAACTGCCTGCCTAATATGCCTGCGCACTACGTTAGTGAACGCCTCAAAGCCTATGGCCCGCAAATGACACCCATCGCTGCCTGTGCAACCGGTTCACAAGCAATTGGCGATGGCGTCCAACTTATCCGCTCAGAGCGCGCTGACGTGGTGTTCGCCGGGGCAACGGAAGCGATCATCCAGGATTACATCATCGCTGGCTTCGCGTCCATTGAAGCGCTGGCAACTGGCTTCGATAGTGACCCGACGGCGGCAAGCCGTCCGTTTGATGCTGACCGAAATGGCTTTGTGCTTAGTGAGGGGTGCGGTGTTCTTGTTTTGGAAAGCATGCAACATGCAGTTAAGCGTAATGCCGTGATCTATGCTGAGGTTCTCGGTCATGCCAGCTCGTCGGATGCTTATCACATCGCAGCGATTGACCCCAACGCCAGCGGGATGACGCGCTGCATAAAGTGGGCGCTGACGGATGCGCAGATTTTGCCGCAGCGAATTGACTACATCAACGCGCATGGGTCATCAACCGAAGCCAATGACCGTCTAGAGACGATGGCGATCAAAAGCGTGTGGGGCGATGATGCTTACACAACTGCTGTTAGTTCAAGCAAGAGCATGTTGGGCCATGCCATGGCTGCTGCTGGTGCTGTGGAGGCTATTGTCAGTATTTTGGCACTCGCCGACTGCATTTTACCCCCTACGATCAATTACCACACACCAGACCCGCACTGCGATTTAGATTACGTCCCAAATGAGGCCCGTGAAACGGACGCAATGAATGCTGTTGTATCGGCAAACTTTGGTTTAGGCGGGCAAAATGCCGCCGTTGTCTTTGGTAAG
The DNA here is from genome assembly GCA_963922445.1 of uncultured bacterium. Taxonomy (GTDB): domain Bacteria; phylum Chloroflexota; class Anaerolineae; order Aggregatilineales; family Phototrophicaceae; genus DAOTTY01. Next base: position 11,393 of record CAWUJQ010000041.1, on the reverse strand, counting down.
GTCTGATCCTTGCGATCATCACCGCAAAGGTTACAATATAGTTACGAATATCCCATAAACAGCGCAGGTATAGTCTATGTCACAGCGTGTAAGCGTAATCGGTGGAGGTCTTGCAGGGTCAGAAGCGGCCTGGCAGCTTGCCGAGCGCGGGTTTGCAGTTGAACTGTACGAAATGCGGCCCAAACGTGAAACCGGCGCGCATGTGACAAATAAGCTCGGCGAATTGGTTTGCAGCAACTCCCTCGGTTCCAAACTAGCAGACCGCGCAACGGGCGTCTTGCAAAATGAACTCCGAGCACTGCGCTCAATGCTCATTCAAGTGGCCGATCAGACGGCGGTGCCTGCTGGTGGCGCGCTTGCTGTTGATCGCGAGTTGTTTGCTGAAAAGGTCACCCACAACCTTGAAGCGCACTCCAACATACAAATCATCCGTGAAGAGGTCACGACGATCCCGAATGACCCGGTAATCATCGCAACAGGCCCCCTCACAGCAGATCGGCTGGCGCAAGCGATAGCGCAACTTAGCAGTGAGGAATACCTGTACTTCTACGATGCGATTTCACCTATCGTCACGTTTGAAAGTATCAATATGGATGTGGCCTTCTTCGCAAACCGCTATGGCCACGGTGACGTTGAGGGTGAACACGGGGATTACATCAACTGCCCAATGACCCGCGATGAGTACGAACACTTCGTCAACACCTTGCTGGGGGCGGAAACCATTCAGCTTCGCGATTTTGAGGAAGAAGACCCGGTCTTCTTCGAACGGTGTATGCCCATTGAGCAAATCGCATCACGTGGGTTTGAGTCTTTGGCGTTTGGCCCCATGCGCCCCGTTGGCCTAAAAGACCCCCGCACAGGCAAACGTCCCCATGCAGTCGTACAACTGCGGCGCGACAACATCGCGGGCAGCTTATACAACCTGGTTGGCTTCCAAACGAATGTTCGCTACGGCCAGCAGAAAAACATTTTGCAGTTGATCCCCGGCCTGGAAAATGCCGACTTCATCCGGTTTGGGCAAATGCACCGCAACACATTTCTAAACTCGCCGTCTATGCTAGAACCAACAATGCGTTACCGCGAACGAGATGACCTGTTTTTCGCAGGTCAAATTACGGGTGTCGAAGGGTACGTAGGCAATGTGGCAACAGGTTTGTTTTCAGCGGTCAACTTGGCCCGTCACCTCAGTGGGGAGCCTGAGTGGGTGTTGCCGCAAACAACGATGCTGGGTGCGCTGTGCCACTATGTGACCCATGCCGAAGCGAAGCACTTTCAGCCAATGAAGGCAAACTTTGGTATACTTCCGGAATTGCCGCAGCGCATCAAGAGTAAGCGTGAGCGCTATGCTGCTTATGCAGCGCGTGCCAATGCAGACATGCAAGCTTCCATTGCCGATCATGCAGATAGCCAACTGAATGCGGTGTTGCCCAAACAAACAACGTAACAAGAATAAGACCAATCCATGTTAACAGATCGCACAACGCCAATCCGCCGCTCTCATCGCCTGGACCGGCTCCCACCTTATGTATTTGTAACCATCTCGCAAAATGTACAACGCTTGACTGCCGCTGGTCATGACATCATTCGGTTCGATATCGGCAATCCAGATATGCCACCGCCACCCCACGTCATCGAAACCCTCGCCCAAACGGCCAGCAATCCGGGGCAGCACGGATATGCAGGCTATCGCGGCATTCCGGCGTTTCGCCAGGCAGTCGCGGCATATTATCAACAGCGCTTTGATGTCACCCTTGACCCCGAATCTGAGGTGCTGCCACTTATTGGCAGTAAAGAGGGTATTGTTAACCTAATGCTGGCGCACGTTGACGAAAACGCGGTTGTACTTGTACCCGAAATCGGTTACCCCGCGTATGAAATGGGGGCGAAATTAGCAGGTGGCACTGTGGCCTTTGTGCCAATGCCACGTGAGAACGGCTACTTGCTAGATGTGGAGCAAATCGCCCCAGAAGACGCTCAGAAGGCGCAAATTTTGTGGGTGAACTACCCCAATAACCCCACCGGGGCCAACGCCACGCAATCGTTCTACAAACAAGTGGTGGCATTCTGTCGTGAACACAGCATCTTGTTAACATCCGATAACCCGTATGTTGAAGTGATGTACGACGGAGCAAGCGGGATAAGTGCATTACAGGCCGACCCAGATAAGGCTTGTACCGTTGAGTTTATGTCTTTCTCCAAGTCATACAACATGGCGGGGTGGCGTCTAGGTGCAGTGGTCGGTAATGCGGCGGCCCTAAAGAACCTGTTGCACGTCAAAAGCAACATGGACAGCGGTCATTTTAAAGCGATATATCACGCTGGTATTTCGGCGCTTGAGCAAACCCCAGCCGAATGGATTGCACAGCGAAATGCGATCTACCAAAGGCGTCGCGACCTAATTATGAACACCTTGACGGATACCGGCCTAGAAGCCGAAGCCCCGCAGGGGGCCATGTACATTTGGGCGCGGGTTATTGACGGTAGCGCCGAAGACTACGTCCTTAGCGCGCTCAACGATGCTCATGTGTCTATCGCTCCGGGCGCTGCCTATGGCCCTGGTGGTGACGGCTATCTACGCTTGAGCGTGGGCGTGCCCGATGAGCGCCTGCAAGAGGGACTACAGCGATTAAAAACCTGGTATACGAAGCAGTAGCCTATGAGTAATTACTTTGAAACGGAGCTAGCACCCGAACGCGCCTTTCTAGTCGGTGCCGAGGTTCGCGGAACGCAGTCCCCGCTGATGATTGAAGACTCTTTAGAAGAGTTGGCGCTTCTAGCAGATACGGCTGGACTAGAGGTTGTTGGTGAGGCCATGCAACGCCTTCATAGCATTGATCCGGCTACGTACATCGGTTCGGGTAAAGTCAACGAAATCCGTGAGGCAGTGGCTGCTCATGACGCTCAGGTCATTATCTTCGACGATGAGCTTTCTCCTCGTCACCAACGTGAACTCGAAAAACGCTTTGGCGAAACCGTTCGTGTGATTGACCGTTCTGTCTTGATTCTCGACATATTCGCTCAGCACGCGCGCACCCATGAAGGCTCGCTACAGGTAGAATTGGCCCAGTACGAGTATCGCTTGCCGCGACTGACAAGACAGTGGTCGCACCTTGCGCGTCAGGCCGGCGGTGGTGGCGCTCGCGGCGGCTCAGGGGGTGTAGGCTTGCGTGGGCCGGGTGAAACTCAGCTAGAAGCCGACCGTCGTGAAATCCGCGACAAGATAGACAAGCTGAAAGAAAGCCTGGAAGGGGTTCGCGTCCATCGCGAAACACATCGCCGTAAACGGCGAAAGTCAGGGATTCCGGTTGTGGCGCTGTTGGGATACACCAATGCGGGCAAATCAACCTTGTTGCAGGCAATGACCGGTGCAAAAACGTATGTTGCTGACCAGTTGTTTGCCACACTCGACCCGCTTACGCGGAAAACGGAGTTGCCATCGGGGCGCAATATCCTGCTGTCCGATACCGTTGGTTTCATCCAAAAACTGCCAACAACGCTCATCGCTGCTTTCCGTGCAACACTAGAGGAAGCAAAGGAAGCAACACTAGTTCTGCACGTCGTGGACGCATCTCACCCAAACGTTATTGAGCATATCGAAACCGTGGAAGATACGCTCGCAGAGATTGATCTCCCAGAAGTGCGACGCATCCTGGTGTGGAACAAAGCGGATTTGTGGCACGAATCTGTACCGCCACAGCTACCGCCGGATATCGCGCTCGGTTATAACAAGAATGTATTAATCTCAGCGAAGACAGGCCAGGGCATTGACGATTTGCTACAGGCTATTGAGGATGTGCTGGCTGCGTCTATGTATCGTCTGCGCCTTCTTATCCCGTACTCTGATGGACAAATTGTATCGTTGCTTTATCAGTTGGCGACGGTGGAAAGCCAAGATCACAGAGCGGACGGCGTTTGTATGACTGTACAGGTGCCAGCCGCCATCTACGAACGTATTGCCCGATATCAAATTCTGGAGTAGACCATGCGCACGGCCCTGGATAACTCAAAAATACTTTATCGGTTCATCGCCTTCGTCTCAGAGGTGCTCGCTGCAAGGCGTGGGCTGCTCCCGCTGATTGGCATCGGCATGACCATCGTTGGTTTTGTGCTGCTCCTTGTAAATGTGTTCCTATCGCATTGGAGTGTTGAGCTGGCAGGGGTGCTCTTTCAGGGGCTGGGTGTCATTATCGCGTTGATTGGGTTGTTGCTTATTGAACCGTTGGGGCCGGCGCAACCCTATCATAGAGAATAGCGGTCATGGTTCAGTTTCACACGGTGAGCAAGCCGTCCGACATGGAACGGGTTGTTGATCTCGAAATTGCGATCTGGGGCATCGGTGACCGGGATGCTTTCGCACCGCACCTGCTCAGTTTAGTGCCACTGAATGGCGGTGTTGTCATCGTCGCAGAGGACGCCGGGGAGTTTGTTGCCTTCTGTGCCGCGTCCCCCGCGCTACGAGATGGCGACCTCATGCTGTGGTCATACATGGCCGGTGTCCACCCTAGTTATCAAGGTCGTGGAATTGGCTACGAGCTGAAGCAGTTCCAGCGTGAGTGGGCGGCCAAACAGGGTTTTAATACCTTACACTGGACGTTCGACCCGCTAAAAGCCCGTAATGCCAACTTCAATCTGAATCTGCTTGGTGCGACGGGCTACCGCTACCATTCAAACCTGTACGGACGCATGGTGGATGAAATTAATGTGCATCCACTTCCATCAGACCGGATCGAAGTCTTCTGGGATACCGCAACTGACACACCATCCAATGAATTGCTTGTGTCTGACGCCGTGCCTATGTTAGTTGACCGATCAACGATCGAAGTCAACGAGTTGACACCCGACGCGCTGCCCCCATACGTTGGCATATGCTCGCCGCCATCGGATGCTGACAATTTGGATGTTTGGCAAGAAAAAATGAGGCGTGCATTTCTACACGCCTTTGCGTTGGGCTACACAGCCCAACGTTACATCCAAGACACTGCCTGGGGCTATTACTTGCTCAAGAGGAACGATTAACGCCGCACTGTGGAGCGACTCTGATCGCCCAGCGCAACGTAGTAGATGTCTGGGCTAAAAATCGTGTGGGCGAACAGCGTCATATCCGGCGAGATGGACAACCCAGCGATAGGCGCAGCAAGGTCTGTATATACTACAATCTCGACCTCGTCGTTCGTGCAGCCACCGTTTTCCCGGCATGCTTGTGGGTCAACGCGCCCAATCACGCCGCGCGTGCCCAGGGAGTACGAAATATACAGGTTTCCGTCTGGCCCCATGGTCATGCCGGTTGTGTTTTGCAGCCCGCTTACAAGGGGTTGCACTTCATCGGACTCAGCGGCATCAAGCACGTTGTCTTCACCCAGGCTCTCTACATCAATCCACTCAATTGCGCGGCGAGCGCTGCCGTTATTGGCAATGTAAACCGCCGTCTCGTCAGCAACGATCCCTGCTGGGGAACGGAAGCCGGTCGCAACTTCTGTAATTTCCCCCTCTCGGTCGGCGATGACGAGGCTATTTCCAAGCAAGTTTGTTATCAGGAAGCCGTCATCGAAATCGTCAATACCCCACGGGCCGTTCAGCCCTTCTGCAACGATTTGCACGGCCCCTTGATTCTGGATTAGAACGAGTTGGTTGGTCTGGAAGTCTGGCACCCACAAGTTCAGGAAGCCATTTTCGTCATCCTCAGCGTACAAGGTATGGGCGTTGCGCACCCCCCAGATGTAAGTGGCGGTCACGCCAGTTTCGGCATCAATCTCGTATAGCGTCCAGTCGCCATTGCATGAAACGTATAAATTGCCATTATGCCAAAAAATGCCGTTGGGCCGTTGCACATTACCAGAAAGGATTCGCAAATCCGATTGAATAAATGGCTCATCAATCACGATGGTTTCGGGCGCATCTGATTCAGCCTCACCAGCAGAGGCACTATCGGTCTCTGCTGCGGGGGTCGGCGTTTTTGAGGGTAACGGGTCGGTGCTATCTTGAGCGAAAACGAAAGAGGCTGCGGCCATCAAGGCAACGGTAGCAGCCGCAACAGTCAGGAACCGCACAGGTGTTTGAAAGGGCATGTACTGTATCCAGCATGTAAACAAAGTGTTATTGCACATCGGCGGCCATCATACCGTCTAGCATTGCAGGAATCGAGACGTAAAACGCGGTTCCGTTGCCCTCAGCACTTTCTAACCAAACTCGGCCATCATGGTTTTCGACAACCGTCTTTACCAGATGTAAGCCCAACCCGGTGCCACTGATGTGTTCCGCTCCTTTTTGATTGGCACGGAAAAAGCTCTCAAACACACGCGGTTGATCTTCTTGTGGGATGCCAATTCCGTTGTCTTTGATCTCAAAGAGAACGTCACTACCTTCAAGTCGCACACTTAGCGTCACTTGGCCGTTTGCTGGCGTGAATTTAATCGCATTTTCTGCCAGGTTGCTGATGGCGCGCTCTAACTGTCCGGCGTCACCTGAGAGCAAAGGCAAATCGGGTGCAATTTCAGACTGAAGCTTAATATGCTTGTTGTCTGCCATTTCCACCATATCGGCTGCGACATTCCGTAAAATCGCCTCTGGATGGCAGGTTTGAAAGGCTTTCTTCCCTTTTCGGATGCGTTCCATATCGAGTACGCCGCCAATAATCCGGTACATTCGATTCAACTGCTTCTCGATGACCCGGATTGAATGATTTAGGTCGTCGTTGGGTTCATCCTTTAACTCATCCGCAATCAAATCGACATGAGCCATCGCCGCCTGAAGTGGGTTTTTTAGGTCGTGGCTGGTCATGCGCACCATTTCGCTCTTGAGTCTGTCATACTCTTTGAGTTGCGTCACATCGTTCAGCACAGCTACCCAACCCTCGACGCCCTCGTTAGCCGTAGCCCGACCCAGCGACGTAAGGTGAGCGACGTATACCTTTTCAGCAATCACCACATCATACGAGTAGGTGCGATGCTGACGAACCTGCCGGTAAGTTTGCAAGTAGCTGTCTGGCAAAACATCAGGCGGCAGTATCTCTGTAATGGGTTGTGAGATGTATTTTAGAGGCGGGAAAAGTCGCTCAGCAGCGGCATTAGCAAAAATTAGTTCCAGCTTTCGGTTAACGGCAATCACCGGGTTTTCTGTACTTGCCAGCAATGTTTCAAACTGGTTGCGTGCTTGTTCAATCTGTTGTGTGAGCAGCTTTTGACTGTTGAACAGTTCGCCGTGGATGATCGCGATAGTCACTTGAACACCGAGCATTTCGAGCAAATAAACGTCCTCTGGCCCAAAGATACGCCCATGCCTACCCGAAACCACCATGAGCGCACCAATCGCCTCCTTGCCAGAGATCAACGGCACACAGGCAACAGCTCCGAACGTTTGCATGGACAGCGGCAAATCGTTTAAGTTTGTCCAATCCTGCGGATAGTTGCCCAGGCGGATGGGCCGCTTCGTGCGAATAACTTCACCCGCTACGCCCTCATCTTGCGGGAGAGCGATGCCCTTAAATGGCTCTGGAAATCCATACACAGCCGCCAATCGTATGCGGTCAAGCTCTTTCAAAAAAATCGCGACGCCATCCGCTTTCAACCACTGCCCGGCCTGCTCCGCGATTTGCACAAGCGCACTTTCCAGCGCAATCTGACTCGTTATTGCCAGACTCATACTGTGCATCGCCTCCACCTGTGAGTTGCGTTCTCGCAGTGGCAAGATGATTTCCTGCCGCAGGAAGGCAGCCCCCAACAAAACAACAGCGCCTGAACTCACCATGATTGATAATGTCAGGGTTTGAAGCGTCGGGTTCATGAGGCTGATGCCCTGGCCAATCGTAAATGTCACCAGCCCCAGCCTCAAACTCACATGCGGGATGCGTGCCCGATAGCGCCATAGCAGATAGAGCGCCGTGCCATTGAAGATGGCGAAAATAATTGCGTGCAGGCGAAAGGTCGTATTCAGGTTGGTCAGGCTGTAACCCATGAACTGAGCAGTACGTGCGATGATGTACTGGTAAACCAGCAGTGCAGCTAATCCTACGAACACGAAGAGGCGAAATCGCGTTTGATGAACACTCACCAACGTTGCCGTCAGGGCGTATAGCGAAAGACTAGCAGCCGAAAAGCCGATTTGCATCATGTTGACAGCGATGCGCTCAAAGGCTGTGCTTTGTTCAAATAGGATGAACGCTATCGAAAGCAGAGACCCCGTACTCCACAGCGTCACCGCGATCAGAAACGTTGCAAAGAACTGGTTCTGAATTTTGTGTCGGTCGTGCCATAGAATAATCATCAAGAACCCCAGCGCCATCACCAGGGTTATTGCGTTAATCATCAGGGCCGTACTGTAGAAGCTAGGCATGCGATTAGCTATCGTTGCCGATTTGCTTTTCGAAGCGGTACCCCACCCGATGTTCCGTCAGGATGTAAATCGGGTTGGCCGGTTCCGGCTCGATTTTGCGGCGCAACTGGCTGATGTACACGCGCGGGTAGTAGATATCGTCAATGTATTCTTTGCCCCAAACCTGTTCTAGCAGCTCACGTTGGGTAACCACATGCCCCGCATTATCTAGCAAAACCGCCAGCAGTTTGAACTCGGTTGGGGTGAGATGAATTTTGCGACTTTCAACATGGACATGACGGCGCTGCAAATCCACACTCAGGTAGCCATCATCATAGCCCTGCTCAGTCTCGCTGGTTGCCAGTTGCGCTCGCCGCAAAATCGCGTTGACGCGGGCAACAAACTCGTTCATCCGCACAGGCTTGATAAGGTACTCATCTGCACCTGCATTTAACCCATCAATGACATCCTCTTCTGTGATGGCATTGGCCGAGAGCATCACGATGGGCGTGTCTGATACTTCACGGATGCGGCGGCAAGTGGTTAGGCCGTCCATTTCACCCGGCATGACAATGTCTAAGATGACCATGTCAGGGTGTTCGCTGTGGAAGGCCTTCAATCCCTCCAAGCCATCTGCACGCAGCACAACCTCGAAGTCTTCTTTGCGCAGCTTAAGCCCTAAGGCTTCGCGGATGTCCTGCTCGTCGTCTACGATTAATATTTTCATGGTGCGTTGCCATATCGTCAGGTGGCCAAATGGAATTGTGATTATAATACTGATATTATTCGCAAGCCTCGACTTTGGAAAGGACTTTGCATGAATTCATCCACTATTATGACCTTAAGGCAATTGTTGCGCATTGTTGCATTGTTTTTTGTGTTGATTTTTGCCGCAAGTTGCACGCTGACAGCCGCTCCAGAGCCGACAGAAAGCGCTGGACTGACGCCAACCAACACCGTTCCCCCAACGCGCACCCCGGTGGGAACAGCGAATTTGCCAACATCGCTACCCACGTTGACATCAATTCCACAGGGCAGCGTTCCAACGGCTATCGTGGGGCAGATACCCACCGCCGCACCGCCGCCTGTGGCTGCCAACACCCCACTGCCCATCAGCATTGTTATTTTGTCCCCTGTGCCCGGTAACATCGTTTCGGGCAATGTACAGGTTCTCGGTGCGGCCTCACATCCACAATTTTTACAGTATCAAGTGGAATATGGACCGGACCCAAACCCGGACAACTTATGGTTCCGCACTGGTAATGTTTCCCAATCTCCGGTGTTTAGCGGCTTGCTCGGCCTATGGAACACAACAAGTGTCAACGATGGGCGTTATCAGCTGCGACTGCGCGTTACCCTCACCGACGGCACAACGTTAGCCACTGTCGTCAACAACATCCGGGTACAAAACCGTCAACCCACGCCCATTCCAACAGCAACGACCATTCCGCGTCCAATTGCAGCATTCACGCAGAACACAACCAACGGACGCGTGCCACTGGTTGTCAATTTTACGAATCAATCATCTGGGCAAATCACAGGCTACACCTGGAACTTCGGCGATGGCGGTAGTAGTGGTGAAATCAACCCTACGCACACGTTCAGGAACCCTGGTGTTTACACCGTTGTTTTGACTGCGCGGGGGCCGGGTGGATCATCAAACGTTTCCCGGCAAATTTCGGTACAAAGCCCCACAGCACCCGTCGCTGCTTTCACGCAAAACCGCGTCAGTGGCGAATCGCCACTCGTGGTGAGCTTCACCGACCAATCATCAGGCAACATCAATGCACGTGAATGGCGCTTTGGTGATGGAACGACCAGTAATGAGCGCAACCCGCAGCACACGTTCACCGAGGTCGGCACTTACAACGTCATTCTGGATGTGTCTGGCCCTGGCGGTTCGTCCAGTGTGCGCCGCCAAATCACAGTTGAAAACCCAAATATCCCACCGCCTAATGCGAACATCTCAGCCAGTAGTACCAGCGGTGAAGCGCCCCTATCGGTTCAATTCACCGCAGATTCAACGGACAACGTCAACACTTACGACTGGCGCATTGACGATGAAACCGTTAGCAACAACGCCGAGTTTGACTTTACCTTTACCCAACCTGGTGACTATCTTGTACAGCTTGTGGTTACGGGTGATGGCGGTCAAGACACGGCCCAACAGACCATTGGTGTTACTGCCCCCCCAGATGCGCCCGATGTGACAATCGCCGCCTCGCCAGAAAGCGGTGACATTCCCCTGGCTGTAGCATTTAGCACGACCGTGAATAGTGGTGAAGTCTCCACATATGCCTGGGATTTCGGCGATGGCAATACGGATACCACAGCCAACCCAAGCCACACCTATGCTGAACCGGGCACTTATACGGTCACGCTCACTGTAAACGGGCCGGGCGGTACGGATACAGAAACGCTGACCGTGAGCGCCACGGAACCGATTGCACCCCCTGAAGCTGACTTCGATTTTATGTTGTCTGACAGTGATCCGAGCGGCCTAACGGTCGACTTCACGAACCTATCCACAGGCGAGGAACTTGAATACGCTTGGACGTTTGGGGACGGCGTGACAAGCAATGAGGCGGCTCCACAGCACGTATACAGCGATTATGGGACATATTCTGTACAACTCATCGTATCGAATACGGCTGGGCAAGATTCCGCATCAGCCGAAGTGACGCTGGAAGCGCCTTTGCAGGCTGTACAAGCAGTCGCCAGTGCTGCACCGTTAAACACACAAACTGGAACAACTATTCAATTCGATAGCAGTGGCTCAACAGGTGACATCGCAACCTATGCCTGGGATTTCGGTGACGGAGCCACGAGTGACCAACCCGGCCCCACGCACAGCTACGCTCAAACGGGTAACTACACGGCAACCCTCACGCTTACTGGCCAGGATGGCAGCACAAGCACAAGTACTGTTGATATTACAGTTGCAGATGCTCTACAAGCGGCATTCACCGCCAACCCGAATGCGGCGAGTGTGAATCAACAGATCGCGTTTGACAGTAGCCCATCCACCGGGGCCATCACCAGCTACAGTTGGGACTTCGGCGACGGGGCCACCAGCGATCAGGCCA
>CAWUJQ010000040.1:0-21905 GCA_963922445.1 uncultured bacterium | reverse complement strand
AAAGGCCAGTGTGCGCGCCCGCTCTGCATTGGACTGCGCTTCGGCGCGGGCGGTCGCAGCAGCGTTAGCATTGTCGATAGCCGCGTTGCGTTGGTTAAACGCCGTCACACTCAGGCCAACGGCAACCAGCGCAGCAACCGACATCACCCCTGCCAAAACGCGCAGCACCGTTCTTGACCGCTGCTCCAGGGCGGCCTCACGCTGGGCGCGCTCTTCCTCTAAGCGGGCGAGTTCGGCCCGTCGGGCAACGCTGGCTTCAAGAAAGGCGCTTTCGTCTTCGGTCAGGCGCAGTGTGGTTGACTGCCACCACTCCTCAGTTTGCACCAGGCGGGTGCCTGTCATCAGGAAGCTGGGGTCTTGATTGCCTTGCCGCCACTCCTTGGCCCCTTGAGCGACCCGACGCTGCACACGCAAATCGTCGCGGCTTTCATCCATCCACAAGCGCAACTGTTCCCACTGACGAATCAGCGCCTCGTGGGCCACTTCAACGGTGGGGGCGCGAGTGGCAGGGTCATGGTCAAAGGTCAGCAGCCGATATTGCCCAAATTGGTCGATAACCGCTTGCACCTTCTCCGGGCTGCCCAGGGACAACAGTTCTTCCAGGGTTGCGCGGCGGCGTGTGTCCTCCGTGCCATCACCCAGTGAGACGAGCCGCAAAAACACCTGCCGCGCAATCGCCTTCTCATCCGCCCCAAGGGAGTTGTACAACTCAGTGGCCCGCCCAGCGAGTGCGCCAGATACCCCCCCAATATCACGATAGGCCGCCTTCGTGAGCTGATTGCCGTCTCGCCGTTCAAACAACTCGGTCAGCGCATACTGCATCATCGGCAGGATGCCCGGCTGCTTACGCACATCCGCAATAATTTCTTCCACCAAGCCCTCCGCCAATAACAGGCGCGCCTGCTGGGCTGGCTTGACGATGGCGTCGGCCATCTCACTTTCGGTCAACGGAAGGATGACCTCGCTGCACTCACGCATCAGCGCCCCGAATTCGGGATACAGCAGCGGTCGGTCGTATAGGTCAGCACGAATCGTCAAGATAATGTGCAAACGGCAGTTTTCATCGTTGGCCACTGCAATCAGCAAGTTGAGGAAGGCAGCGCGTTCGCTTTCGTCCTCAACCTGCGTAAACAGCTCTTCAAATTGGTCAATGAAAAGCACCAACTCGGTATGGCTGTCGTCGCCACCGGGCAGAATGCGCTTGGCAGCACGGCACAGGCCGCGTTCATCACTTTGCAACTGCTCAATCAGGCTTGACGGGGGATTTACCGCCACCCGCAGCAACGCCGCTTCCAGTTCTTCCAGCGGGTGACTGCCCGGCGTCATATCGGTGATGAACCACTTGTCGTCCTGGCGCAGGCGCGGGATCATCCCGGCGCGGACGAGACTGGATTTACCGCTGCCGCTTGGCCCAACGAGCGCGATAAAGCGGCTCGGTCGCCCCTCGGATTCAAAGCGATACATCAAGAAATCGACCTGCCCCTCACGCCCGAAGAAGTCGCCCGCGTCCACTTCCTGGAAGGCGCGCAACCCCTTGTAAGGATTCTCCGGTTCCAGTCGCAGGGATTGGGTGCCTAACTGCGCACTAATCAAATCCCAGAATGGTTCCGTGGGGGCAAGCCCCGCTGTGTCCGTGCCGATCATTGTTGGGCGATCTTCTGAAATAGCAGTTGGCACCTCATCGGGTGCCAGGGCACGTTTAAACTCGATAGCCATTGATGTGACATCGTCAAAGCGGTCATCGGGAGCTTTATTGGTGGCGCGTTCAATCACTTCATGGAGCGCTTCGGGCAGTTCGGGCCGAAATTCGCGAACGTTTGGCACGGGTTCATTCAAGTGCTGCATGATGACCGCGACCAGATTGTCAGCGATGTAGGGTTTGCGCCCCGTCAGCATCATGTACATCAAAATGCCCAACGCATAGATGTCCGTTTTGGGGGTGATGGCTTCCATCTGGATTTGCTCTGGTGCCATAAAATCTGGCGAGCCGACGATGTTGCCAGATTCCATTTTCTGGATTGCCGTTGCGGAATCCGAAATGTTTTGCGTGTCAAAGGCGATGCCGAAGTCGGCAAGATAAGCGTTTTTCTCTTCGTCCAGCAGGATGTTCTCTGGCTTAATGTCGCGATGAATCACACCGTTGCGGTGGGCAACGGCCAGCGCCCCTGCAATCTGATCCATGACGCGGGCCATATCAGCCAGTGGCCACGGCCCCTCACTGAGCGCATCTTTTAAGCTGCCCCCACGCAACCAGCGCATCACCAAAAACGCTCCATCGGCATCGCGCCAGTAATCATAAAGTGGCACGATGTGGGGGTGTTCTAAGTTCGCAACCAGTTGGGCTTCCGCCTCGAACCGTCGCACAAACTCGGCAGTATTGGCGTGGTCGGGCAAAATAACCTTGACGGCAACATCGCGCTTGATGAGGGGTTGGTAGGCCCGGTACACAGCACCAAATCCACCCTCACCAATTTGTTCAACCAGTTCATAGCCCTTGAGCGTTTGTCCGCTGTAGTCGTGTGCCATGTTATGAGCGCCTCACCAGGGTAGCCAGTTGACTCTATCCTATGCTTTTCGGTAGGTTGGGGCAAACGAAGGGCGTCTGTGGCACTGCCAATATTGTGCGAATACTGTTATGCCTTACCCACAGGCCAAACGAACCAGACGCCTGTGCGTTTCGATAGTCTCTCGTTTCGCCATACGATTGTGCTAGAATTTACGCTTGCCGAGCCGCAAACGGTCAGATCGTTGCCAGCAAAGATAGGGTGTAAAGATTGGTTTCAACTCTCAGCAGAGCAATCATTCGTTGGGTCGTGCTATTTATGGGTTGCTTGTTCGCGGCGGGTTGCAGCACGGCCACCGATGGTATCGCCAGCGGGCGCATTATCCTGTGGCATGACGATGACGCCGCCACCAGTGCCGCGCTAGAATCCCTCGCTGTACGGTTTATGGAAATCAACCCGCAGATCCGCGTTAGCCTGGTGGCTGTGCCAGAAGAAGATATGCTGAGCCGCTATGCAAATGCTGCTGAACTTTCGCTAGGGCCAGACCTGTTTATTGGCAATAGCACCTGGATCAGTGGTTTGGCTGACCGTGGCCTGATTCAACCCCTGCAAGAGCCTGACCTGGCACCCTACCTTTCCACAGCAGTAGAAAACGTCACGGTTCGCGTTGATGAAAACGGCATTATTCGTGAGTATGTCTATGGCATTCCGTATGCCATCACCCCCAACGCGCTCTACTACAATGCAGACATGACAACAACCCCGCCAGAAACGCTAACCGATATGCTCGATCAGGCGACGCTTGGCATGGGCACCGCCATGACGACCCGTTTTGACCGGGCGTTTTGGGGCGTCGCGGCATTTGGCGGCAGCCCGTTTGGTGAACAAGGTCAGGTGACGCTGGATCGGGGTGGGTTTGCAAGCTGGTTGAACTGGCTAACCACATCGCAAAACGCGGCAGGCATGTTCTTGAATAACGACCGGGCTACCCTCATGGCGCTGTTCACATCAGAGCGGGCCGCCTATTTTGTGGGCACGCCAGACGACCTGCCAGCCCTGCGAGAGGCAATGGGTGAGGACGCCAACATCCGTGTGGCCCCACTGCCTGCCGGGCCTAACGGCGCAGCCGGGCCGCTGCTGCACATGGACGCGTTTATGTTTAACAGCGCGTCTGCCATGCCAAATACACTCGCGGCATTAGAACTCGCCAGCTTTTTGACCAACGACGCAAACAGTTTGCGCCTTGCCAGGGAAATCCATCATGTGCCCGCGAACCTACGTGTTCCTGGCATCAACGCGCAAACCTATCCCATCGTCAACGGCTTTATGGCGCAGGCACGCAGCGCTGTTGCCATCCAGAACACACCCGCGATGGCCGCCATCATTGACGACGGTGAGCGACTTTACCGTCAGGTGCTTGACGGGGTGGTAGACCCCGCTTTAGCGGCCAGCGAGTTCACGGCAACTATCAACACTCGCCTGGAGCTAGGTGACAGTGAAACCACCGTCGCACGCTGTCGCGAAAGTGGTAACCTGCGCCTGTGGCATCACTGGCAGGGCGACGATGAAGCCATCCTGGAAGCCATCATTGACGACTTCGAGGCGTTTTGCCCCAATGCGACGGTCACTAGCACACAGTTCAGCACAGAAACGGGCCTCTCTACAAGCTACAGTGCGCTGTACGAATCCAACATCAAGCCAGACGTGATCCTGGTATCTGATCGGCTTGTGTTTGAGTTAGCCAGCGACGAGCAGATTCAACCTGTGCAGGGTGACGCCATACAGCAGTTTGAACCGCAGGCGCTCAACGCCCTGACCTATCAAAACAGCATTTTTGGCACGCCTGTCACGCTCGAATTGACCATGCTCTACTACAAGCGCGACCAAGTGACCGACCTACCCCGAACGCTAGACGATCTCATAGCGGAAGCAGCAGCGGGACGCACAGTTGCCCTTTCCACCGAGTTTGACCAAGCCCAATGGGGCATCACCACGTTTGGCGGCGACCTGTTCACGCCAGAGATGACCCTGAACATCAATCAAAACGATGCGGTGGTGGCATGGCTCGACTGGCTGTTGGAGGTATCCGCAATGCCCGGTTTTGTCATCGGGGATGTACCGGCCATTCAAGCATTTGAAGCAGACGAGGCTACGTACTACATCGGCTCTACGGACAACCTCAGCAGCTTTGTGGACGTTCTGGGTGATGACACCGTGGCCCTTGCTGAACTGCCAGCCGGTGAGGTCGGGCGAGCGTCCCCGCTGCTTAGTACAGATGCGCTGATGCTCAACATCACGCTAGAAGAAGCGCGCTTGCCGCTGGCCCAAACGTTTATCGACTTTGCCACGAATAGTGATAATCAAGCCCGCCTTTTCACAGAGGCGCAGCTTATCCCGGCCAACATCAACTTTGAAGTGGACGCCAACTCCGCCCTGACACCCATCCGGTCACAGGTCACACAGTCAACCGCACTGCCAAACACGCTAGAATCGGAAACGCTGCTTGTGGAGGGCGAAGATGTTTACGAGGCAGTACTGCAAGACGGCGTAGCCCCCACTGAAGCGGTCATGGCGTTTGTAACCCGTTTCAACGAGATATTCGCCACCCCTACGCCCAGCGCCCCCGCAAACGCAGCGGCTGAATAGGACAATACTCATGGACGAACAAACAACGGCAGTCGTCAGTGCCAACGATGTGATAGCGGTTGTGCAAAAGCAGATCAATATCCTGTTGGCATACCTGGAACGCCCCGATGTAGTGTTGCAACTAGCTGTGCTGCTCATCATCGGCGTTATATCCTATTTTTCGGCGCTGTTGTTCCATTGGCTGCTGGTGCGCTTAGCGCGCCGCTACCTGCGCGGGCGCTCCCAGGAAACACGCGACAATGTGTTGAACCGTTGGCTGCCCGCGATTGACCAGCTTGATTTCCCGATTGTGTCGCTGGTACTCATTTATGTGGCGATTCCGCTCGTGCAAGCGAGAGATGGGGCGGTTGGCCTGCTGTTTTCATCGACCTTGTTTTTTTGGGTTGTGCTGGCCTATCAAGTCCTGTTGACCGTTCTGTACGCTGTTTTTCGACGGAAGGGCGTGCGCCGCTATCATTATGCGGTGTTGAACCCGGCCTTTTTCGTGGTGATGTTTTCGGCAATCGTTTCGCTGTTGAACATTGAAGAAATTCGTCGCATTCCACTGGGCCTGCTGTTTGATACAACCATCACCCTTGGCGGGCTGATTGGGGCGGCGCTGGTGTTATATGTGTTTTTCGTGGCCAGTTGGGTCATTCAAGATGTGCTACGCATTGGGTTCAACCGCTTTGACAGCGACCCTGGCCTGGTCAACTCCATCCTGACGATTACCCGCTATCTGGTGCTTATTTTCGGCATTATTATCACGTTGAACACACTCGGCTTTAGCCCAACCACGCTGGCCGCCGTCGCGGGTGGGCTGTCACTAGGGGCTGGGCTGGGACTTCAGCGTATTGTGGGCAACTTCGTGAGCGGCATCATCCTCCTGCTAGAGCAGTCCGTGCGCCCCGGTGACATCATCATTGTGGGCAATGACATGGGCATTGTGGAGAAGATCACCATCCGCTCAACCATCGTGACGCGCCTCGACAATGTTGATTTGGTGGTACCCAACGAAAATTTAATGACCTCTACGGTGACCACCTACAACACCGCCCTGTCCCGCAAGCGGGTTGAGGTGCGGGTGGGGGCCAGCTATGCCAGTGACCCGACGCAGGTTCGTCAGGTGCTTGAAGACACCGCCGCCAAGCACGGCCTCGTGCTAGATGACCCGCCCCCTGCCGCCTACTTTTTGGGGTTTGGCGACAGCAGCCTGGACTTTGTACTGTGGGCGTGGGTTTCTGACAATCAATACCGCTGGGGCACCCAGAGCGACCTGCACTACATGGTTGACCACGCCTTTAAGGTACACGGGATCGAAATCCCATACCCGCAGCGCGACATTCACATGCGAATGCCCAACCGCGATGCAGAGGCCGAACGCACCCGCTCAGAGCCAACCCCCGAATACGAGCAGTCACAACAGGGGATTACCGAGGAAAACGAGCCTTAGGCCCGATGCCAGGGAGGGTGGAATCCCTCCCTAATACCCATCTAACTTCATTGTTGGGGCGTCAATCCTAACCTACTGCGCTTCCCACACGGCCTCACCCTTGAGGATACGCGCAAGCTGATCGGGGAAGCGGTCAGCATCGAGCGGTTTGCCAACCATGCCATCAAACCCGCGCTCGTGGGCAACGTGTATTTCGCTAATGTGAACGGTGTAGGCAATGATGGGGGTTGCCTCGAAGCGGCTGTCACTTTTCAGTTGACTAAGAACCTGAAAGCCATCGGTAACGGGCATCTCCAAATCCAAAAAAACCACCTTCACATCTTCAACTTGCTCCAGCGCGCCTGCAAGTTTGGTCGGGTGCGTCACTTGAATGGTCGCCAAGCCCTGCGTGGCCAACAGCCGCGTGAGGACAGATACGTTTTTCGAGTTGTCATCAATAACTAGCGCCTGCGGTTCGCTCACGTTGTACTCCTATATCGTTGCTTGAAAAATACTGACCTGCATGCGGGATGATCTCATGAGATAGCACCCGCGTCACCCCCAAACCGCTCACCCAAATACCACACTTGCTCCCCTGCAATCAACCTGACCATCTGATCGGCAAGTAGGTGTTCCTCAATGGGCTTGGCAATAAAGCCCGAAAAGCCCATCTGGCGGCACTTTGGCAGCGCAACGGCTGGCTCCGATGCTGAAATAGCCACAATAGGAATATGATCGTAACTGGAGTCTTTGCGAATTTCCTCAAACACATCGTAGCCGCTGGCACCCTTAGACAGCATCAAGTCCAGCACAATCAGGTCTGGGTTAAACCCCTGAATGCGCCACATTGTCTCGCGGCCCCAGCGGTCAAATTCCAATAACGCCCCGGAAATGCGCAGGGCCATCGTGTATACCACACGATTCATGGCATTGTCTTCGGCGATGAAGATACGCTTACCGTGCAACTTCTGCTTCATAATGTACCTTGTACTAAGCGGTAATGTGCCAGATCGCTTCACCCTGTACCATTCGGGCCAAAAGATCTGGGAATACATCCATATCAATCGGTTTCGCTAAACACCCATTAAAGCCTGCCTGTTGCAGCTTGCGCACTTCCTCGTTCATCACGCTGGCCGTCAGCGCGATGACGATCTGATCTTTGAAATACTGTGAGTTGCGAATCATGTCCAGCATTTGAAAGCCATTGTGCGGTGCTATGTGAATATCGAGGAAGATGATGTCGGGTTTAGGCGTAACCGCTTTAGCCCGTTCCATGAAGTTGCTGCTGTCTTCAAATATCGTGACATGCTCCAACTTCATGGAATTTTGCAGCAGCAGCCGCATCACGCGGCGGCTGCGGGCTTCGTCTTCAACGTATAGGATGCTAGGCTTTGCTGGCATGTTGCTACTCCCATGATTAACGGCTTAGGCAAGGGTCGGTACGAGCTGCTCGGAGGTGACCGGCAACTTTACAGTAAATGTCGTTCCCTTGCCGGGTTCACTTTCCAGGTCAATCGTGCCGCCGTGGGCTTCCACCAGGTTCTTCGTAATCGGCATCCCCAACCCGGTGCCGCCGCCCTGCCGCAAGCCAAGGTCTGTTTGCATAAAGGCCTGGAAGACAGAGGCCTGGTCGTCTTTGGCAATGCCAGAGCCAGTGTCTGCCACGGAGATGATAACCTCTTCATCTGCACGATAAGCCCTAACTGTAATCGACCCTTCGTCTGTAAATTTGCACGCATTAGAAATGATATTCAGCAAAATTTGCACAATGCGCTGGCGGTCACCCCGAATGGCGGGCAGGTCTTCGGCTACCTCGGTATGAATTTCGACGGGCTTGTCTTCCAAAAGCACCTTACCGGAAGACACGGCCTGCTCGACAAGCGGTTTCAGGTCGATATTGTCCACCACAAACAGATTAAGCGACCCTGATTCAATCTTGGACATGTCTAGCACGTCGTTAATCAGGTTAAGCAAGTGCTTGGCGCTATCGACCACTTCTTCCAATGTTTCTTTCTGCTCATCATTGACTGGGCCAAGGTCACCCCGGGCGACGAACTTGGTAAAGTTAATCACTGCGTTCAACGGTGTGCGCAGCTCATGAGACATGCTGGCCAAAAAGCTCGATTTCACCTGGTCAGACTGTTCGGCGCGGTCACGCGCTTCTTCCACATCAGCAATCCGCGCCTGAATCTGCGAGGCCAGTGTGTTGATCGACGTAGCAAGCTGCCCCACCTCGTCTTCGGCGCTGGACTCGGCCCGCGCCGTCAGGTCGCCCCCGGCCATCTGCTCTGTGACGTTGTTCAAGCGGCTGATAGGCCGCGTCACAATGAAGTAGACGAACCCGAACACCAAAACAAGGGCCAACGCACCGGGCAAAACAACCCCTAAAATAGAACTGGCCGTAATTTGCTGACGGGCGGCTGCAATGTCGTCAAAGCGAATCAAGGTTCCCATTGTGGCTTTTGTGCGAAAGTTGACCCGAAACGGAAAATACGCCACACGCGTTTCGCCAATGCCTTCAATTATCACGGTGTCGTCGTTCACAAACGACTGACCCAGCCGCGCCTCGCGTGCGCCCATACTGTCCACCAATTCCGCAGGCACGGGAACTTCGCTGTTCGTGACAATGACTTCACCATCAGCCACCAGGAAGAAGTCCACCGCCTCGCGGTCTGTTCGCAGCCCATTCAAAAATTCGACATTCACGGGTTGGTTCAGCACCAATGCACCGACGCGGTTGCCTTGCTCGTTGATGACCGGCACCGATGCGCCAATAAAGGCTTGAGCGCCGCTCGCTTCATCTTCCAGCACAAATTCAGACCAATTCGCGCCACGCAGCAGCGGCACATCCACGAGTGGTGCGCGGCCCTCGCCCGTACCCATGTAGCCAATTCCCGGCGGTATCGACGTAAACACAACGTCGCCGTCATTATTCACCACTTCAACGACAACGTCGTTGTATGGCGCGCTTTCGCTCAGGCGTCGGATGCCGCTTGTATCGCGCAGGCCACCGGCCACACGAATGGCGTCGGTCGACTCCGCCAGCAATTGGGCGTTACGAATCAAGTTCTCGTTGAATTCAAGCAAGCGCGAACTGACCAACGCATCTTCGTCTGCGACGCGCTCGTCTCCCAATCCCGAAAACAAAGTATCAATATTAAACTGGGTCGTCAATACGATATTGCCCACCAACAGGGCAAAAATAACAAAT
This sequence comes from uncultured bacterium, assembly GCA_963922445.1. Classification (GTDB taxonomy): domain Bacteria; phylum Chloroflexota; class Anaerolineae; order Aggregatilineales; family Phototrophicaceae; genus DAOTTY01. The sequence continues at coordinate 12,133 of CAWUJQ010000040.1, read as the reverse complement.
AGTAAGATGTTAAGCTTGGTGCCCACACTCAATTGAGATAGATAGCGTGGTAGAGACATGGTTGGAGCCTCCCAGGGGCAAGGGTTGATAAACCAAAAACGACAGCACGTGACGGTCATCGTTACGGTTGGCAACAGCATAACATGTGAATAGTTAACGTCTAACAACGAGCGTCATATCTTTCTTATTTTCCAACAATGGATAGGGGGAGGTTAGTAAATTGATTGACAATTGATATACAAAGACGGGATGCAAACACGACAATACGTTAATGTTCGTCGTCATGAACTATTTGACAATGCCCTGAAACTCGATATACTTCGCGAAGTGTTAGATTCTGGTTGCATCCAGGCATCGCTCCACACATTACTGCATTTGCACAACAACTTCACAGAGGCACACCCAGGCACCAACAGGTGCAACACCATGAGACTGACAGAATCGACATCCCAGGTAACCCGCAACCTATAGGTCACTATGCTGGCGACATCAGAACTCACAACCCACCTGGAAGGGCAGCTAGACAACTACCTGGCCGATTTGCGTCAACTGGCGGCGATTGACTCCGGCCCGAACAACCGTGAAGGTGCCAACACAGTCAATGATTGGCTACAGGCCCGGCTAGAAGCGTGCGGGTTTGATGTTGTGCGCCACCCCTATCCTGATATAGGTGATGGGCTGGTCGCCACGCGTCACGGCACGGGGCGGAAGCGTATTTTGCTGATGGGCCATACGGACACTGTCTATCCCGATGGCACGGGCGTCAGCCGCCCATTGACCACTGACGGCGACAAAATCCTGGGGCCGGGCACCTGTGACATGAAGGCGGGCCTGCTGGCTAGCCTCTATGCGCTGGAATCGCTGCATCGCACGGGCTTCACGGCATTTGAACGCATCACTTACCTGTGCGTCGCCGACGAAGAGCTGGCTGAGCGCGCCACCATTCCGCTAATTTCGGAAACCGTGCGTGGTCATGACGCGGCGCTCAACCTGGAAGCAGCCCGTGAAAACGGTGATATCGTCACGGCCCGCAAGGGCAGCATGGTGGTGTATATCACCGCCCACGGGCGCAGTGCCCATTCTGGCGTGGAGCCAGAAAAGGGACGCAACGCGATTATGGCACTGGTCGAAAAGCTGCCCCAAGTGGAGGCCTTGGCTGCCCCGGATGACGGCGTCACGATTAACATTGGCGTTATCAACGGCGGCAGGCTGCCCAATATCGTCCCGGCACAAGCCCAGGCCACCCTTGATGTGCGCGCCTTCAATCAACATGAACTTGACGCCATTGCGGAGCGAATTCAGACAATATTCGCCGCTCCAGACGGGCGCGGCGTTTCCTTTAGCACACAGATTGACGTTGTTTCCCCGGCTATGCCCTACACCGAAGGCACCGTTCACCTGGAAGCCCTCGCCCAACAGTCGGCGCAGGAACTTGGCTTTGAGGTGAAGGGCGCGGCAACGGGTGGGGCGGCTGACGCTGCCTTTGCTGCCGTCGAAGGGGTGCCCGTGTTAGACGGGTTGGGACCTGTGGGGGGCAGCGATCACAGCCCAGACGAATACATCCTTAAAAGCAGTATCATCCCGCGCACCGCGCTGCTCACTCGCTTAATCACCCGCATCTGCGGAGACGAACATGAATAGCAATGACTTACTGAAACGGCTGGCCGAAGACGAGATCGAATACCTGTGGGTGGTCTATCACGATTACAACGGTCGCGCCTGCGCCAAAACCGTGCCCAAAAGCAAATTTGACAGTGTCGTCCAAAGTGGGGTGGTGTTTGCCCGCGCTAACCTGGACTTTGCGCTGAACGATCACAACCCGGCTGACGGCATTTGGCAGGCGCAAACAGGGGACTTTTTGGCCGTCCCTGACCCAAACAGCTACTACAAACTGCCATATCGCGACAGCACAGCGATGATACTGTCCTTCATGATGACCGAGGACTACGAACCGTTCGAGGGGTGCCCGCGCACCGCCCTCAAAACGGTTGTCGAGCGCTACGCGGAGCAGGTGATTGACCTGACCGTGGCGTTTGAAGCGGAGTTTTCCATGTTCACCAAGGACGCAACAGGAGAATACGCGCCAACCAACCACGACGGCATGTTCACCGTGGCCGGACTGAACCGCTATGGCGATTTGATGCACAGCATCGTGGCATCGCTAGAGCAGATGGGCATCAACGTGGAGCAGTTGGGCAAGGAGTACGGCCCATCACAGTACGAGTTCACTGTGAAATATGGCACGCCCATGCAAGCCGCCGATCAATACCTCATCAGCAAAGAGGTAACACGCGCCCTTGCCTTGCAACACGGCGTGATTGCCTCCTACATGCCCAAACCCTTTGCTGAATTACCGGGTAACGGGCTGCACATCCACGCCGCCCTGTGGAATGCCGACAGCGGCGACAACCTGATGAGCGGCGGCAGCACCGAAAACCCCCTCAGCGATATGGGCGAACACTTCGTCGGCGGCCTGTTGAATCATGCGGCTGGCCTCGCAGGGGTGGGCGCGCCTACGGTCAACTCCTATAAGCGGCTGCAACCCGGCGTATGGGCACCGGCCCATGTGGCGTGGGGCGTGGGCAATCGCGGTGTATTGGTGCGCATTCCAGACACAAACGAGCGCTGCCGCGTGGAATACCGTGCAGGCGACAGCACCTGCAATCCGTATATTTACCTGACGGCGCTGCTGGCCGCTGGCCTGGATGGAATCCACAAACAAAGCGACCCCGGCAAGCCGTTCAACGACCTGGACGTGGGCCACTTCTCTGACGCGGACATGGCCGAGCATCAAGTGCGCTACCTGCCGCGCACGCTACCCGACGCGCTAGACGCCTTTGAACAGGACAATGTTTTGCAAGAGGCGCTAGCGCCCGTCATCGCGATGGAGTTCTTGAAGGTGAAGCGCTTCGAACTTGACCTGTACAACCTGCATGTTCATCCCTGGGAACGGCAGATGTACCTGGAGACGACCTAACCATGCCGCTTGACCTGACCGACCTGCCCGTCGTTGATGTCCACTGTCACCCCTACACGCGCAAAGAAAGCCTCACTGCGGACGAGTGGGTGAACGTGACGGCCTTTGGGGGTGGCTCGCGGCAGTACCTCGAAGACGGCGGCATCCCCGTTGATGACACGGCTTTGGCGATGATGCAGCGGCTCAAGCGGGGCACGCTCTACTATCGCTATATGATGCACCGTTTGGCAGCGTATTTTGACTGTGAGCCAGCCGTAGAATCGATTGTTGCCGCCCGCAACGCCGCCATCGCAGCGGATGGTTACGAGACCTACACGCAAACGCTGCACCAAGCGGGCAACATCGAAACGCTCGTCATGGATTTTGGCTACCCGCTGCCGCAAATCGACGTGGCCACCTTCCAGCAGCAGGTGGGCGTTGACGTTGTGCCGCTGTTACGCATTGAAGTGCTGATCCAACAACTGCTTGATGGCGACTCCGGTTGGGCCGAGTTTAAGCAGCGCTACGACGACGGCATTGCCGACGCCCTGACAAACGGCGGCTTTCGGGGGTTGAAGTCCGTCATTGCCTACCGCACCGGCCTGGACATTGACCCGGCCAGCCGCACCCCTGACCAGGGCATGATCGCGCTGGACAAAATCCGGCGGGCACGGGGGCGCAGTGGTGATGCCGTTAAAAAACTGCGCGACCATCTGTTTTGCCGCGCCGTTGAGCTTTGCATTGACCACGATGTGCCGTTCCAGGTGCATACGGGCATGGGCGACTGGGAAGTTCACCTGGCCGCCTGCCGCCCCGCCCTACTGATGGACTTGTTCCGCTTTTCGCCCTACCGGGCGTGCAAATTCCTACTCGTACACACGGGCTATCCCTACCATGCAGAAGCCGGGTACATTGCGAACGTGCTGCCGAACATCTGGTGCGACATTTCAGAGGGGCTGCCGTTTGCGGGTCAAGCTGCCAAGCGCATCATTGCAGAGGTACTCGAAATGGCGCCCATAGACAGGGTGTGCTACGGTTCCGATACCTACGGCTCCCCAGAACCGTTCTACACAAGTGCGCTTTTAGGCAAGCAGGCGCTGCGGCAGGTGCTGGAAGGCCTCATTGAGGATGGCTTCTTCAGTGAGCAAGAAGCTCATGAAACAGCCAGCAAAATTCTGTCAAAAAACGCCCGTGAGCTGTACGGTTTGTAAGATCAAAACGTTGTAAGCATTCAACAAGGTGTGGTACACGGTGCTGGTTTATCCTTGAATGCGCACCTTGTTGTTAAAGCTTTGCTATTTGTTAATCAGGAGAGATTCCTATGCGTAAGTTGATTATGTTGCTTTTGGTAGCGGTTCTGGCATTGCCAGGTGTCATCGCAGCCCAGGACGAAGACCCAATCGTCATCGGTGCTGTGTTCAACTCCACCGGGTGGATGGCGGCTTATGACCAGCCGGTTTACCTGGGTGCGCAGGTTGCTGTTGACGAAATTAATGAGGCTGGCGGTGTGCTAGGTCGCCCGCTGGAACTGATCGTTTTGGACGGTGAAACTGACCCGGTCACAGTGGGTAACGCCGCCCTGCAACTCATCGAAGAAGGCGCAGACTTCATCCTCACCCCGTCTGACTTTGACATTGGTGGCCCGGCCAGCACCGCTGCTCAGGATGCCAACATCGTTGGCGTATCCCCCGGCGCGTCCTCACCGCTGTTTGGCTCCCTGGCACTGGGTGACATGCAGTTTACTGTTGCTGCCTGGACGAACTACGGTTCTGCTGGCGCTGCGGCATGGGGCTATAACGACGCTGGCTGGGAAACCGCCTACGTCATTACAGACACCTCCATCGACTACAGCGATTCTCAAGGCCGTTACTTCGTAGAAGCCTGGGAAGAGCTTGGCGGTACCGTTATCGCTGAAGACTCCTTCGTGCAGGGTTCTGGTGCGGACTTCTCCGGCCAGTTGCAGCGCTTGCAAGACCTGGAAGAAGACCCGGATGTGATCTTCATTGCCTCCTACATGCCAGACGTCGGTACGCTCGTGCGTGAAATCCGCGCCCTGGGCATCGAAACGCCGATTTTGGGCGGTGACGCCTATGACACCAGCGAGCTTTACGACGTGCTGGGTGAGGAATTCGGCAACGACATCTACTTCTCCACGCACAGCTTTATGGGTGCGGAAACTAGTGAAGAGATGGAAGCCTTCATTGGCAACTTTGAAGCGACGTTCGATGAATTGCCGGACAACTCCTTTATCGCACTCGGCTACGATGCGGTCTACATCCTGGCTAACGCCGCCGAAGAAGCGGGTACCATTGACGGCCCTGAAGTTGCAGCAGCAATGCGCGAAATCGACTTTGAACTGCTCACCGGCACGTTAGACTGGGCAGACGTTGATACCGGGCACGAGACCATCAAAGAAGTTTTCATCATTGAGGTTCAGGGCGGTGAGCCGTCCCTGATTACGCGAATTCTGCCGGAGATTGTCCCGGCCCCGTAGGTTTACGGCGCAAATTGGGCGGGGTAGTCGCACGGCTGCCCCGCTCTCGCGGAGGTTCTACGTGACCGATGATCGCATGATCCAAACCGAAGATATTGTCGTGGATTTTTTGGGCCTGCGGGCGCTAGACCACGTCAATATGACGCTGAAACGGGGGACGATTCTCGGCCTGATTGGGCCGAACGGCAGTGGTAAAACCACCCTCGTCAACGTGCTAACGGGCTTCCTCAAGCCAACCGCTGGCTCCGTTCGCATTGACGGCCAAAACGTGACTGGCCAATCTCCCTACCAAATTGCTCGCGCCAACGTGCGCCGCACCTTTCAGACGATTCGCCTGTTCAAAAAACTCAGCGTGCTTGAAAACGTTGTCGTGGCAGGCGTCAGCCACGGGTTGAGCCGCCGAGATGCAACCCAGGCTGCGCACCAAGCCCTCGACCGATTGGGCATCGCAGATGTGGCCCACTTGCAAGCGGGCACACTGGCTTATGGGGCCGAACGTCGTGTGGAAATCGCCAGGGCACTCATCACCCAACCCGCGTATTTGTTATTAGACGAGCCTGCTGCGGGCATGAACGAGCATGAAAGTGATGAACTGCTGGAAATGATCCCCACGATTGTGACCGATTTTGACTGCGGTATGCTGGTGATTGACCACGACATGCGCTTGATTATGCGCCTGTGCCAGCAGTTGCACGTCCTCAACTACGGCAAAACCATCGCACAGGGCACCCCGGCTGAAATCCGAAGTAACCCGGATGTCATCGCCGCTTACCTGGGAGGAGAAGACCGTGTTACAGGTCAATAACCTGCATGTGAGCTACGGCTCTATCAAAGCGTTGCAGGGCGTTTCCATTGATGTGCAGCCGGGCGAGTACGTCGCGCTGATTGGCACCAACGGCGCGGGCAAAACCACCTTTTTGTCCACCATTGCCGGTGTCCTCAAGCCATCTCAGGGGAATATCGTATTTCAAGGCCAGGACATCACCCACTACCAGCCAGAGCAAGTCGTCCGGCAGGGCATCGCGCTATCGCCGGAGGGCCGCCGGATTTTCCCCACGCTCAGTGTGCGCGAGAATTTGCGTTTGGGGGCGGTCAGCCGCCGTGATGAAAAAGCAATTCAGGCCGATATTGACGAAATGTGCCAGCGCTTCACGATTTTGGGTGAGCGGCTCAATCAACCCGGCGGCACCCTGTCCGGCGGTGAACAGCAGCAGCTTGCTATTGCCCGTGCGATGATGGCACGCCCATCGCTGTTAATGCTGGACGAGCCGTCACTAGGCATAGCGCCTATTCTCGTGGAGCAGCTTTTCCAGATGATTGATGACCTGCGCCAAACCGGGATCACGGTGCTTATTGTTGAGCAAAAGGTCGAGCGCACGCTGCAACTGGTAGACCGCGCCTATTTAATCCAAACCGGGCGCGTGGCCAAATCAGGGCCAGCAACCGATATTCTAGCCGAGTTGGACATTGCAAGTGCCATTTTCGGGGACGCAGAGGACGCCAAGCCATCATGAACCTGACCGACGTATTGCAGTTTTTGCTGAGCAGTTTAAGCCTGGGCGGGCTGTATGCGTTGATGGCCCTGGGCCTATCGCTGGTGTATGGCATTTTGAAGCTGGTGAACTTTGCCTATGGTGAGGTGGTGTTGGTGGGCGGTTATGCACTATTGGTGACTGCCCGTGGCCCGCTGCCGTGGCTTATCGCAGCGCTGGCATGTGTGGCCTTCGCCGTGATAATCAGTGTGCTGCTTGAACGTGTGGCGTTTAGGCCGGTGCGCAACGCCTCCGCCAATACGATGCTCATTACCTCGTTTGCGGTCAGCATCTTGATTCAGAATGCAGCGCGGCTGTTCATCTCTCCGCGCCCTCAGGCCGTAACACTGCCGTCGTTTTTCACACGTACCATCCGCATTGGCGACCTATTTATCTCTCAGCGTGATGTCCTCAGCCTAATCGTGAGTTTGATCGCGCTGGGCACATTGGTGTTGTTTTTGCGGCGCACCACCATCGGCATTGCCATGCGGGCCGCCGCCGATGACTTTACCATGTCCCGCGTGTTGGGGGTGCGCGCCAACCGGGTGATTGCGCTGGCCTTTGTGATTAGCGGACTGCTGGCGGGCATTGTCGCCGTCTTCTGGGTGGCACGGATCGGTACCATTACGCCAGAGATGGGCCTGACACCCGTCCTCATTGCCTTTGTTGCCATCGTCGTCGGGGGTATGGACAGCCTTGAGGGGGCGGTGTTGGGCGGCTATCTGATTGGCTTTTTGACGGTGGGGCTGCAAACGGTGCTGCCACAAGCAGCGCTTGAGTTCCAGCAGGCGTTTTTGTTCCTGATTGTGATTCTGGTGCTGTTGTTTAAGCCAGATGGCTTAATTTCTGAACGTCGGTCAATCGAACGGGTGTGACATCATGGCTTTGCTGCGACGCTTACAAACTCCCATCATTTTGTCGCTTATTCTGATCGGCATTGGCATCTACGGCAGCCTATCTGGGCGCGTGATTGAGCGGGTCATTATCGAACTGTTTATCAACCTTATGCTCGTCATCGCCCTTCAGATGTTCATGGGCAACTCCGGGATTGTGTCGTTTGCCCACGTCGGCTTTATGGGCATTGGCGCGTTCACGTCAATCCTGCTGACCATCCCGCCGGAGATGAAGGGGCGGGCGCTGCGTGAACTGTACCCGGTGCTACAGCCGCTCCAGGCGGGGTTTTTACCCGCGCTGCTGGTTGCAGGTATTGTGACCGCCATCATCGCCGCCATTATCAGCTACCCGCTGATGCGCCTTTCCGGGTCAGCGTCGGTCATTGCCACGTTTGCGCTGCTGGTGATTATTCATGTGATCCTCAAAAACTGGACGCAGGTCACCAACGGGCCACGCGCCGTGTTCGGTGTAGAAACCGTCACCAGTCTGCCGATGGTCGCAGGAGCGGCGATTGCGCTGGTGTTTGGAGCCGTGCTTTTTAAAGACTCGAACCTGGGGCTAAAGCTGTTGGCATCCCGCGAGGACGAAAAGGCCGCCAGCAGCATTGGCATCAACATTGTGCAAGTGCGCTGGATTGCGTTCATCATCAGCGCGTTTGTTGCCGGGATTGCCGGGGCGCTGTACGCTCACTTTTTGGGTCAGTTTGGTGCTGACCAGTTCTACTTAGCAGAGACGTTTTTGGTGCTGTCCATGTTGATTATCGGCGGGTCGGCCAGTGTGAGCGGCGCAACCGTCGGCGTGATTGTCGTCACCCTGCTGACGGAGGCGTTCCGTCAAGTTGAAGCGAGCGTCAACATTGCGCAGGCGCTGCCCTTCCAAATTTCGGGGGCGGCCCCATTGTTGGTCAGCATCATCATGATATTGATGCTCATTCTACGCCCAGACGGTATCGTCGGCGGGCGTGAACTGCGAATCATCCCACCGGCAACAAGCACAGACTAGCCCCCCACGTTGTAACAACATCCCAAGCAGAAGCCGCCCGCTGTGTGACATCAGCGGGCGTTTTTGGGCATAAATCCACAACTTTTCTCCAAAATCGGTGGGGTTTCGGTATTGTGAAGCCGCGATTGTTATGTTACTTTAATCTTGTGGTATGATGACCATACCACGAAAGCGAATAGATTTATTGCAGCCCAAAGTTACCGTTTAATGTCTAAATCCCCACTTGCATCGCAGCGCCTGTATGAGCAGATGGCGCAGCGCATCCGCGATCAGATCGTCCAGGGCCAACTCACGGACGGCGACAAACTCCCGAATGAACGCACCCTCGCCGAACAATTCGGCGTGAGCCGCACCGTAGTACGCGAAGCCATCAAAACCCTAAAACAAGAGGGACTGGTTGCGGTGCGTGCAGGCCTGGGCACATTCGTTGTAGACGACACAGGCGCGGCGCTGACCCAATCGTTCGGGTTATTGCTTTCGGTGGGCAAGGAGAAGCACCTGCTTGACATCGTAGAAATCCGCGAAATCCTGGAGCCAGAAATCGCGGCGATGGCGGCAGAACACGCCACGGCTGACGATATCGTGTCGCTAGAGCAAGCGTTGCAGTTGATGGACGCCAACCTGGAAAACATCAGTGAGTACACGAAAGAAGACCACTCCTTTCACCTGGCCCTGGCTAACGCATCAGGCAACGCCATCCTCCCCCATTTGATTGCCTCCATCGTTGACCTGCTTCAGGAACTGCGTGCGCGTATTGCCGTCGTTGAAGGCGCACGGGAACGCGGGCAGGCCCATCACCGCAACATCCTGGATGCGATCAAGCAGCAAGACCCGGCAGCCGCCCGCGAAGCCATGCGTGCGCACCTCCAGCAAGTGCGCCGGGACAGCGGTACCGAGAACGCAACTAAGGAAAATTTCGATGAGTAATTCCCCATTGGCCCAACTAGCCGGCACCGATGGCGTAGATCGTGAGCAGTGGGTACAGATGTACCAACAGATGGCGAAGATACGCGCCTTCGAAGATCAAGCCAACCAGCTTTACCTTTCCGCCAAGATGCCCGGCCTCACACACATGTATACCGGCCAGGAGGCCGTTGCCGTGGGCGTGTGCGAGGCGCTGCGCCGCGACGACTACATCACCAGCACCCATCGCGGGCACGGGCACTGTCTCGCCAAAGGAGCCGAGTTCAAGCCGATGTTTGCCGAACTACTCGGCAAAGAAGCAGGCTACTGCCGGGGCAAGGGCGGTTCCATGCACATTGCAGACCAGGAAAGCGGCAACCTTGGCGCGAATGCCATCGTCGGCGGCAGTGCAGGCATCGCAACCGGCGCGGCTATGTCCGCCAAGATGCGCGGCACCGATCAGGTGGCGGTGTGCTTCTTTGGTGAGGGCGCGCTGGGGCAGGGCCTCTTTTACGAAGTGATGAACATGGCCCAACTGTGGAAGCTGCCCGTCATCTACGTGTGCGAAAACAACATGTACAACGAGTACACCCACTACAGCGAAACCACCGCCGGTGAACTCACCGCCCGTGCGGACGCCTTCGGCATCGTCACGCGAGAGGTAGACGGCCAGGACGCCCGCGTGGTGTACCTGACCATGATGGAATTGGTAGAGCGTGCCCGCAAGGGCGAAGGCCCGGCCTTCCTGCTGTGCAATACGTATCGCTACCACGGCCACCACGTCGGTGACATCAACCGGACGTACTACCGCAGCAAAGAAGAAGAACAAGAGTGGAAAACCAACCGCGATCCCATCAAGAACCTGGGCTTGTGGCTGATTGACCAGGGCATTGCAGATCAAGGCCTGCTAGACGGCATCACCGCCCAGGTCGAAGGAGAAGTTAAAGGCGCTGTTGAGTTCGCCCTGGATGCCCCCTATCCAGCCGAAGAGGAGGTTGACCTGCATGTCTTCGCCGACTAAAGCACCTGTAAGAGAGATTAGCTTCGCGCAGGCAGTCAATGAGGCGCTGGCCGAAGAAATGCGCCGGGACGAACTCGTTTTCATCATTGGTGAGGATGTCGCTGAAGCCGGAACACCGTTTAAGGTGTTGGCGGGCCTATCCGACGAGTTTGGCACCGACCGCGTCATTGACTCACCGATTAGTGAGGCGGGCATCACCGGGATGTGCGTGGGTGCGGCCATGACGGGGATGCGCCCGGTGGTAGACATCATGTTTGGCGACTTTTTGACGCTAACAATGGACCAGATGGTCAACCAGGCCGCCAAGATTCACTATATGTCCGGCGGCAAGCTCAACGTGCCGATGGTCATGCGCACGACACTGGGCGCAACCCGCCGCAGCGCGGCCCAACACAGCCAAAGCCTGCACGCCTGGATGAGTCACATTCCGGGGTTAAAGGTCATCGTGCCGTCCACGCCCTATGATGCGAAGGGGCTGCTCAAAAGCGCCATTCGCGATAACAACCCGGTCGTCTTCTTCGAGGACAAGCTCAGCTTCCCGCTCAAGGGGCCAGTACCCGAAGGCGAATACACAATTCCGTTAGGTGTAGCCGATGTGAAGCGCGAAGGCACCGACATCACGCTGGCCGCCACAAGCAGCATGGTTGATGTGGCCCTGGCCGCCGCTGACAAGCTGGCCGAGATCGGCATTAGCGCTGAAGTTGTTGACCCGCGAACCACGATCCCACTCGACCGTGACGCATTCATTGAATCTGCCAAGAAAACCAGCCGCGCCATCGTGATTGACGAAGGCTATGAGCAGTACGGCACGACTGCGGAAATCGCATCGGTGATTGCCGACGGTGCCTTCTACTACCTGGATGCGCCCGTCAAGCGTATGGGCGCGATGAACGTGCCGATTCCGTTTTCACCCAGCCTGGAAGACCTCACCGTGCCCAACGCGGAGCGCGTCTTTGAGATGGCCAAAGTGCTTTGCAACCGAGTCTAAACTTTTTAGTCAGTAAATAGCGTTTTTAGGAGACCTGTTTTATGTCAATGCCAACCCAAACTCACGGTGTAATGGGCGTCGATTGGGAGGAGCGCGTTAATTTTGACCGCCTCCGCACCGAGCGCCTGAATCGCATCAAGGGCATCCTGGCCGAGTCGGAAGCCGGGGCGCTGCTGTGCTTCGACATGACCAACGTCCGCTACATTACCGCCACCCACATCGGCACCTGGGCTATGGACAAGATGTCCCGCTTTACCCTGCTGCCGCAAAACGCCGAACCCATCCTGTGGGACTTTGGCTCTGCCGCCAAGCACCACGACATCTACTGCTCATGGATGGGCGA
>CAWUJQ010000039.1:0-21907 GCA_963922445.1 uncultured bacterium | reverse complement strand
AAGTTACAGTGTCCCAACTGTGGCACTGGGTTGTCACAGTACAACCCAGGGACGCAAAGTATCATCTGCCCAAACTGCAACAACATCGTGGCCGTTGGCGCAGGTAAGCCCGAAGCCATTGGACGATCTCGCCGCCTGCCCAACCCGAAAAAGCCCGTCAAAATTGGTAGTGTGATTACGCTCGACGGTACGCAGTACATGGTTTCGGGCCGGGTGCGGTACAAAGGCTGGGATGACGAAGACAGTTGGCAGTGGGACGAGTGGTTGCTGGCGGCAGAAGATGGGCGAATGCAGTGGCTTTCCTATGACGAGAAGGGCTTTTCGCTGTACACCAAAAAGCGCTTCCGGGAGCCATTCGATGCCAAGCGAGACCGCAGCATCAAACTGGGTGATCGCAACTACCCCATCAAAGAAAACTACCCGGCGCGCATCCTGGGGGCAGAAGGCGAACTAACCTGGCGCGCCCAGGAAAACGAGCGCTTGCACGTGGCGGAAGGTGCTGCTTTTGGGTTGCGCTACAGCGTGCAGCAAAGCGATGAAGAAATCGAAGTTTATACGGGCGAAGCAATACCCGAACTGGAGCTTGCCAAGGCATCCAATGACCCGGCATGGATTAAGAACGTCAAAAGGCGTATGAGCCGGGCAGGAACCATGCAGCTTATTGCAGGGTTGTGCATGATGTTTGCGTTAACGTCGTGTGTGTTCTCGTTGATGGTCACCATTGCCGGCGAAGAAGTTCAACGCACGTCGGTTCCTTTGCGCGAAACGGCCCAATTTGTGGACATCGAATTTGACCGCCCCGGCAGACCCGCTATCGTGAATATGCGCCTCACGTCGGGTGCTTTTCCCGAAGACACCTTCGCTGACGTTGAAGTGAGCATGATTGCGCCCGACGGGTTTGAGTCGTTTCTGTTTACGCGCTCGTTTTGGCGAGAGACGGGCTACGACGATGGCTACTATGACGAATCATCCTACAGCGGCAGTAATATGTTTGTGCCCCTTTCGGCGGGCGAACATCAGATCAAAATTCAGATTGACGAAAGCACAGTAAATCAGGATTTAGCCGTTGAGATGACCGTGCGCCGCAACATCTGGGTAGCGCAGTGGTTTATCGGCTATGCGGTTGTCGCCGGAATTTTCGGAATATTGTTCTATATGGGCGCGCCTAGTGTAAAATAGGTGGCATTGCTATTAATCGTCATCTTTCGGAGAGGACATCATGGCTCGAATTGTTGTTGCGGTTATTACAGTTATCATCTTGAGCAGCACCTTGTTTGGGGCGGGCTTTGCCAGCTATCGCGGCTATGGCGTTTCCCCGGCAGAATCGTCGTCAGCGCGGTCTGGCAGCGCACGCGGTATCTTTATTCTTGGTGGTGGGCCTAGCGGCGGCGGAAAGTAACCCCGCCGTGGCAACTGCACTCAAACAACTGAACTGCCCCAACTGCGGCACTGGCCTGTCGCAGTATACACCTGGGGCGCAAACACTCGTTTGCCCAAACTGTAGCAGCTATGTCGCCGTCGGCAGCGATGACCCCAATGTCATTGGCGAATCTGGCAGGTTGAAGCAGCCACCTGTGCCCATTGAGCTGGGAACCACCTTTAAGCACCAAGACGTTGCGTACATGATTTTAGGGCGCGTGGCCTATGTAGGCTGGGACTCCGAGGAAAGCTGGGAGTGGAACGAGTGGCTGCTAGGCGCTGACGATGGTCGGATGCTGTGGCTTGCCTACGATGAAAAGGGCTTTTCGATTTACACCAAAGAGCGCTTTCGGCAGCCCTTTGACATGGACAACGACCGCGTCCTCGAACTCAAAGGCGACAAAATCTGGATTCGTGAACGTTACCCGGCCCGCATCCTCGGCGCTGAGGGCGAAATCACCTGGCGCGCCAAGGAAAACGAGCGCTTGAAAGTGGCCGAAGGCGCTAAGCACGGCAAACGCTATAGCATTCAAGCAACGAACGACGAAATCGAACTGTATACAGGCGAAGCGATCCCGCTGATCGCGGTTGCCCAGTCAACGGATAACCAGGAATGGTTTAATAAGTTGCAGCGCCGTGTGGAATTTGGCGGCATCATGCGGATGGTGGCGGGCATTTGCCTGGGTTTTTCGGTATTGGCATTCTGCATGACCACAACGCTTGGCGGTGCGTGGCTGGTGCTATATATGATGGTCGTCGGCGGGGGTGGCATCGCCCTATACGCGACGGCACCACAGCCGCAATAACTCATGGCTGACCAACTCACCTTCGACCCAACCGAAACACCTGAATACGACGCGACTGCCGATTATAAAGATGTAGGCATCTCTCCGCGTGAGCGCGCCAGCCTGCTCACCTCCGTGTTGATTATTGCGGTATGTGCGCTGACGTATGAACTGGTCATCGCAACCCTGTCTAGCTATTTGCTTGGGGACAGCGTGACGCAGTTTTCGTTCACGATTGGTTTTTTCTTGTTCGCGATGGGGATTGGATCGCTACTATCGCGGGCCATCAAAGGCAATGAACTGCGCTACTTCATTATTGTAGAGCTGCTCACGGGCTTATTTGGCGGACTGAGCGCGTTTATACTCTACACCGTGTTTAGCACCACCTCGCGCTTTTACTACACGGCCATGATCGCTGTGATTTCATCGGTAGGCATATTCGTCGGGCTGGAAATTCCGCTGCTGACGCGCATTGTCGCCCATCGGGCGCACCTGGGCAGAGCCTTGGCCGATATTCTGAGTATCGACTATCTCGGATCGCTGTTGGCGTCGCTAGCCTTTCCTATTTTACTGCTGCCCATCCTGGGTGTGATGCAAACGGCCTTCCTTATGGGCCTATTCAATGTCGTAGCCGCTTCAATTGTGCTCAGCCTGTTTGCGTATCGGCTGCCGTCGGTGTGGGTACGTGGCTTGTGGGTCGGCTGCGTGCTGGTGGGGTCGGTGATGTTGGCGGGGTCAGTATTCAGCACGGACATGGTGCGGGTGCTGGAAAGACGCATCTATGAAGATGTGATCGTGTTCCGTGAGCAAACCAGTTATCAGCGCATTGTGCTAACACGCGGTCGCGGTGACGACATCCGGCTGTTTTTGGAAGGCAACTTGCAGTTCAGCAGCCGTGATGAGTACCGCTACCACGAAATGCTCGTTCATCCGTTGATGGCGGCGGCCCGTCATCATGAGCATGTGCTGGTGCTGGGCGGTGGCGATGGCATTGTGGCACGTGAACTGCTCAAGTATGACGATGTGGAACGCATCACAGTGGTTGACCTGGACCCAGAAATGACAGCATTCGCCCGCACCAATGGGATGATGCAGCAGGTCAACGAAGGCGCGCTGGACGACCCACGGGTAGAGGTCGTCAATCAGGATGCGTACAAGTACGTGGAAAACAGCACCGACCTGTACACAGCGGTTATTATCGACCTGCCCGACCCCAACAATGAAACGCTGGCAAAGTTATACAGCCTGCCGTTTTATCGGCTGCTGAACAACCGCATGACGCCTGACGGCGTGTTCATGACGCAGGCGACATCCCCCTACTTTGTGCGCGATGCCTACTGGACGATTGTCAACACGGTTGAGGCCAGCGGCTTTGAGGCCGTTCCGCTGAAAACCCATGTGCCGTCGTTTGGTGAGTGGGGCTTTGTCCTCGCTTCCCCGGTGCAAACGCCCCCGCTGCGCCTGGACGAAGACATCCCGTTGCGCTGGTTGAACGACGAGCTACTACAGGCTGCCACCGTCTTCGACGCTGATACCGCCCGCGTTGAAACGGAGATCAACACGCTGGATAACCCTGTGCTGCACCGTTACTACACCGACGGCTGGCGTGAGTGGTAACGACTCACTAACAATCGGCGCTGGCTACCCCACTCGCTGTAACGTTTCTATCCAAATGAACGTATAATAACCAAACAACCCGCATGGCGGCCCTGGTGCCGCCTGCTTCATGATCTTAATGTGAGAGGGACTATGTCAACCTACATCGAAGGGCTACGTATTGCCGTTACTTCGATCTTGAACAACCGCACACGGGCCGGACTGACAACGCTTGGCATCATGATTGGTGTGGCGGCTGTCATTAGTCTGGTGAGCTTGGGCCGGGGCGTTGAACAGTTCGTCCGGGACGAATTCAATGAACTTGGCGCGAACATGCTTATTGTAACCAGCCAGGAACCCGAATCGGACACACGCGACCGCATCGACAGGCTATCGACGGGTGACGTGGAAACCCTATCTGATCCGAATGTAGCGCCCAGCATCCGCCAGATTGCCGCACAGTATGACCTCGTCGGGTTTGTGACGGCGGAGGGCGAAGATATGCAAACGTCCGTGCGCGGGGTGACGGCAAACTACGCTGACGTGCGCAACTGGGAACTCATGTTTGGTGACTTCATTACTACTCAGCATATCGACGACATTGAGCGGGTGGCGGTCATCGGGCCAGATGTGCTGGAAGAACTATTCGACGACCTGAACTACGACCCCACAGGCGAGATCATCCGCGTCAATGACCAAACGTTCACGGTCATTGGTGTAATGGCTGACCGCGACGAGCCGATGAACAACGACAACGGTGCAGTCCTCATTCCGTTGAGTGTGGCGCAAACGCGCTTTGGCAACACCTACACACGCGGCGGCTATGAAGTGTCCGCGATGTATGTGCAAGCCACATCAGAAGAAACGACGAACTCTGCCGAAGTCGAAATTGACAACTACCTGTGGGACACACACGACATCGAAGTGCCTGACGAGCGCGACTATGACATCAACAATATGGGCGAACAACTTGAAATTGTTGACGGCATCACGGGCGCGCTGACGGCCTTCCTGGGCATCATCGCAGGCGTGTCGCTGTTGGTAGGTGGCATCGGCATTATGAACATTATGCTGGTCACCGTTACAGAACGCACAACGGAAATCGGCTTGCGCAAGGCACTCGGCGCGCAGCCTGTAGACATTATGGTGCAGTTCTTGTTTGAGAGTGTGCTGCTGTCGCTGGTGGGTGGTGTAATCGGCATTGCAATTGGATGGATTGTGGCCATCATCGGGACGAACTCGTTTGATGCGCTAACCATAACGATTGAGTTGGACGCTATCCTCATCGCAACGGGTGTGAGTACGGCTATTGGCGTGTTTTTCGGGTTGTTCCCGGCAAGCCGCGCCGCCCGCATGACGCCTATCGACGCGCTGCGGTCAGAATAGGAGCATTGCATATGTGGGTCAAAATCCTAGAAAACGTAAACATGGCCACTGGAGCGCTGTTCAGCAACAAACTGCGCTCCCTGCTGACGATGCTCGGCATCACGATTGGTGTGGCGTCCGTGGTGTTGTTGATGTCTGTTGGCCAAGCGCTGGAAGACTTTGTACTGGGCGAATTTTCCAGCTTCGGCTCTGACTTAGTGTTTGTGTTTGGCCGGGCGGATAACTCCGCTGGAGACACGCTTAACGCAGAAAATGACTTTGAAATCTTCACCCCCATGAACGAGGAGCAGCTTCGTGCCCTGCAAGACTCGCTCAACGTGCCGGATGCCTCGGTAGTCGCGGCAGACTTAGCCGTGGGCGACCCGATTGAATACGACGGTGATGAATATGACTCGCAGGTGGTGGGGGTAACGCCAAACTATATCGAAGCCTATAACTTCACGATTGGTATTGGCGAGTCGCTGAACTGGGATCACCAGGATACAAGCGCACGTGTGGCTGTCATCGGGACGGATGTGGTTGAGGAGGTGTTCGATGGGCAGTACCCCATTGGTGAAGCGATCCGAATTGGCGGGGTCAACTTCGAGGTCATCGGTGTGTGGGGTGAAATTGATTCCTTCACCAACCCCACCATCAACGATATTGTGGTGCTGCCGCTGAGTACGGTACAGCGCCGCCTCATCGGGGAGCGCGAACCCAATGGCGAGTATCCGGTTACGTCCATTACCGTGAAGGCGCGCAACAGTGTCGTTGTGCAAAATGTCGTTGATCAGGTGCGCACGACCCTGCGCGATGTGAATGACCTTGATGCCGACGAAGCCGACGACTTTGTCGTGTTCTCGCAAAACCAATTCCTGGATACGCTGGACACCATCACATCACTACTGACGGTTTTCCTGGCGACGATTGCGGGCATTTCGCTTGTGGTGGGTGGTATTGGCGTCATGAACATTATGCTCGTCACGGTGACCGAGCGCACCCGTGAAATTGGCGTGCGTAAGGCGATGGGCGCGCAGCGTATGGACATCCTGACGCAGTTTCTGGTCGAATCCGTCACGATGGCAGTCATTGGCGGGGCCATCGGTACCGTTATCGCAGTCATTCTGTCGATTGCGGCTACGTTGTCCATCTCTGGCCTGAGCATCACGGTGAGTGTGTTTAGCATCCTGCTGGCTACGCTGATTAGCACCATCGTGGGTGTTGTTTTTGGCGTCTATCCGGCGATTCGCGCCTCCTCTATGCAACCCATCGACGCACTGCGCCACGAGTAAGCTATCCTGATGTGGGCGGCGTTGGACTGCCCACAGTTTTGTGTGCGAATTCCGAAGGTAGTTATGATCCCCCTTAACCCTGTGCGCTGGTTCACCGGAGCGTACCTTAGCTGGTTTGGTTCGGCAAATGACGACAAGCGCTTCCTCGACCTGTGGCGTGATGTGCCGCCAAGTGACGTACCGACTCACCCTGACGACACCTGGCACCGTGACCAATACGAGTATGTATTAGCAGAAGCGGACGCCGACGGTACCATCTTCGAGCGGGCAGCGGACGTTTTGCTGACGTATCGCTACTACGCCCCACAAACGCTCACCATCACCTCGGACTTTGGGCTAGCGGATCGGTTGATGCAGCCAGGTGACCGCATTGTGCAGCGTATCCCCTTCCTTGCGTTGGGGTCAGTACGGGTTATCGACGTGATGGCGATGAACGTGGTTGAACAGGTGTGGCGGGACGGTCACCGTGCGGGGTTCGTTGTACTCACCACAGTGGAACACTCCGAACAGGGCCGCTGGCATGCAGAGGTCACGCTCAGTGAGGCGGGCCGGGTTGTGCTCACCATTGATGCGGTGGCCCGCCCTCACGAACGCGAGTCGCAGATGATCCATTCGTATGTGCGCTGGCGTCAAAAGCGGGCGCACAGGGCGGGGTGGGCGAACTTTTCGCAGTTGATGGGGTTGCCTTTGGCGTATCAACGCATGCATAGTATCAATTAACATTATGCAGACAACACCTCCACTCTGAGCTACCATGTGTCGCATTGGCAATGTATTTTTGACTATCTTCCTGGGAGGGAAATGATGTTTGGACGCAACAAGAATCAAGCTGACAAGCCGAAGCGGTATCAACTGCACCAGCGGCTTATCGCACTGGGTGATGACTTCTACATTGAGGACGAAAACGGAGACCGCGTCTTTCACGTTGACGGAAAAATGCTGGCAATCCGTGAGACGTTGCACTTCAACGATATGGAAGGCAACACCCTGGCCAAAATCCAGGAGCGGCTGCTTCGCTTGCGGGACACAATGGAAATTGAAGGCCCCAATGGTGAAACGTTGGCGGTCGCGAAAAAAGCAATCTTTTCTGTGTTCACTGACAAATGGGATGTGCACATTGAGGACGGCCCCGACCTGGAAGTACAGGGGAGCATTCTGGATCATGAATACAATATAACAGCCAATGGCGACAAGGTCGCGGAGGTGTCTAAGCGGTGGTTCAGCCTGCGCGATAGCTACGGGGTAGAGGTTGAACCGGGGCAGAATGATGTGGTCATCCTGGCGATTACGGTGGCGATAGACATGATGCGCGACGAGCCAAAAACCGAGATCAACCCGGATAACAACGACTAATTTAGTTACTCGCGTCAATGCCAGCACACAGCGTATCGTCCATCGCGACTCGCGCTGTGTGCTGCAAATCACCCCACCCCATCATCAGTAACCCCCGGTACTCATAGCACAATTGCACAGCACAGTGCTGGCTTGAGCTTACACATCTATCAATTTGCGCCGTTGGTCACTGGCAATCTGTGTCGTAGGCAAGCCGTCACTGTAACTAGGTGCACCTCTCCGGCAAAATAGCAGTCCAGTTGCATACCCATACATGAGGAACGCCCCATGCACCGTTTGTTGTTATTGTTAGCATTGATGCTCACTGCTGTGACGGGGACTAGCCATGCGCAGCTTTCTCCAGAAGACCTGATTACCGAACGACCGATGATTATGCCCGCTGCTGGTCAACCCGGCCCGGCTACCTGGATGATGGGTCAGGCCTATGGCAATACGACGGGTGCCTACAACTTTGGCGACCGCTGGTATCGTGCCGGGCAGGGCCTCCACTTTGGGCTAGACCTCGCCATGCCATGCGGGACGCCGCTGGTCGCGGTGGCTGATGGCACAGTAATGTTTGTCGATGAGAAGAGCTTCGGCAGTGACCCACACAACCTGATTTTGCGTCATGACGAACTCAACCTGACCACGTTGTACGGCCATCTACTGGAGCCGCCCGTGTTGATGCCCGGTCAGTTTGTGCAAAAAGGGGATGTCATTGCCAAATCTGGCGACCCGGATGTCACGTGCGTCGGTCGCCCGCACCTGCACTTTGAGGTACGCAGCCTGGACTACAGCCGAACCGTCAATCCGGTGTCTCTGATTGAGGCGAACTGGCACAGCTTGGCGTTGTTTGGGCCATATGGCTACCCGCTCTTTCAGCAAGACCTGATGAATCCGCGCCGCTGGGTCACGCTGGACGACCAACCAGATGTGTCCTTTTGGGGGGCCATACTGAACCAGTATTCCTACGCCTACCCGCTGCCGGGCGAGGCCGAACCAGCCCCCTTCCCAATCCCTGAGCGGCACGCCCCAGAAGTGCTGGACACAGCCGTGTATACAACGCGCAAACTCACCGATGACGGCTGCTGCGCCAACGTCCAGTGGCACCCCACCGACGAGAACACCTACTATGTAATGGATGGCTCTCCCGGCAGCCTGGCCAGCGTTTTTGAGCGCAACACTGCATCCGATGTCAATACGCTGATGCAGCCCGCCCCAATGCCGCACCTATCAGCTAACGGCGCGTTTGAGGTGCTGCCCTTTGTCAACGGCCATAGCAAAATCCGGCGGGTTACCGATGGCACTGAGTACACCGTGTTCACGGACGAGCGCCTGCCAACGCTCAACCCGGCAAGCACCCGCCTACTATGGACGGTCAATTCGGACGTGGTGGTGCCGGGGCAAAGCCGCCCCAATACAGAGGTTTACATCAGCGACATTAACGGGGAGAACGCCCGTGTCGTGTTTGAAGAACCGGGTGCAAGCGCCATGTGGATGAACGACGACCACATTTTAATCACCATGCGAGATGAGCAGCGCAACACATCACTGTTTGTATACACGCTGGAAACAGGCGAGGTCGCCGAGATCGGAACGTGGTTTGAAATGCGCGAGGTGCGCGTTTCTCCTGGTGGGCAATATGTGGCGATGTTCATACGCTGGCAGCCAGACCCGTCCGCGAACGGCATCTATGTATTGGATTTGGCTTCGCCGCTTAATCCGACGATTGCCAAAATGCCGTGGCTGGGCGCGTACCGCTGGCGCGACGCAGACAGCCTCTACTATATCCCCTATGAGCCAACGACCAGTCTGCACTCGCTGCGCCTGTACAATGTGCTGACGCAACAAGATTCGCTAATGGCCGCACCCCAGTTTGCGCCCTTTGCTATTGCTGACGGCCATTGGGTCGTCTCAGCAGACGGGGCACGCATCTTGTTCCAAGACGCCACCGATGGCCGCAACCTGTACGTGTTAGAGCCAGATTTATAGCGCGTTTGCGTTGATGCATTATTTGCAGCATCGCGAATGCAACTTGTTAGAATCATGCACGTAAAGGGTACCAGGGTATGATACCCATTCGTTTTCAAGATGTTGAAAGGAATTTACCTTGCGTAACACGTTGCTTTTTGTTCTGGTTATTGCGCTTGTGCTGCCGTTTGCGGCCATCAGCGCACAAGACACCGTTGATGTTACAGGTCTCGCTACCGAATTCCCCGCTGATGATACCGTTGTGTTTGCTGCCGTGCGCGTTGACGACGCGTTCATCAGCAGCCTGGACAGCACGCTGGCACCGTTCTATCCATTTGTAGAAGACCTGCCTCCAGGATTCACGATTGAGCAAGGGCTGGACCTGGCCGTTATGGACGCAGGTGTAGGCACCAGTTTTGCCGAGGACATTCGTCCGTGGCTGGGCGACACAGTGGCTATTGGCCTGTTCGCTGACCCTATCACGCTCGAAGATACCGAGTTCCTGAGCGTGGAGGAATTTACAGACACGCTTGAAGCCGTTGTCGCCATCGAGATTGCTGACCGTGCCGGCGCTGAGGCCTTCATCGAAGCCGTTCTGGCAGAGCAGGGTTCCGATGTTGAGGCAGACACGCGTGGCAACTACACCGCCTACGAAATTCCGTTTGGCCCGCTTGTGCTGGTAGACGACGATACCGCGCTCATTGGTGAAGAATTCATTCTGGCAGAGTACGGCCTGCTTGACGGTGACTTCGCGTCTGTGGCAGACAGCAGCGACTTTGAAGCCGCCATTGCTACCCTGCCTGCTGATGACTACGTTAGCACAGTGTATGCGAGCCTGCCCGCGTATCGCAGTGTGGTGGAGCTGATCGCAGAAACCAGCACCGATGCGTTTGGCGGCCAGGAAGATGCGCAAGAACAACTCGACACCATGGATCTGCTGGGTCTGGGCAGCATCTCAGCCGGCGCGACCAGCATTGGCGATAGCACGTTAGCTATTGATATTGTCGGCGTGGGCTGGGGCAGCCTGTACCAGAACGTTGACCTCGGTTCGATTGACCCGAACTTCGCGTCACTCATCCCAGCAACCACACCGTTTGTGATTCACGGGACGAACCTGCGCGGTCAGTTCGAGGCATTGACTGAAACCGTTAGCCAGCTTGACGCTGAAGACAGCCAGGAAATCGAAGACGGGCTGGCAGAAGCTAACGAGACGCTGCAAGCCGAAGCGGGCCTAACCCTGGACGACGTGTTCGGTTGGATGGTGAATGACTATGCGGTTATCTTGCGTCCGAGCGATTCTGCACAGGCAGCAACCTCCATTTTTGGGCTGATCGGCAACAATCCGCTTGACCTGGGTGTTTTGATTGACGCCACTGCCGACCCGGCAGCCGCTATCGCTTTGGTGGATGCCATCGAAACGGGCCTGCAAGGTGAACTGGCAGCCGCTTTCACTGGGAGCGAAGAGGCCGAGGTGGACGTTGAACTAACCCGCGAGGGTGACATCCTTAACCTACAAATCATCGATAACAGCGGCCAAATTCCCTTCCCGGTTGACCTGCAAGTGGGTGTGGCTGACGATGTGTTCTTCATCGGGACGCCTGGGGTTGCCTCTAGCATTGTTAGCGGTGACGGTGGCCTGGGTAGCACGGATTCCTTCACGGCTGCGCTGCCTACCCTGCTGGAAGGACCCGTTAGCGTTTATTACATCGACGCTGGCAACCTATCTAGTTTGGTGGAGATTGCAGCAAGCTTCGCTGAAGAAGAAGCTGACCTGGAAGACCTGCAAACAGTGGCCGAGGTACTGGCGCTGTTCAACCATGCAACCATCAGCCAAGCGGTTGACGCGGATGGCAACAGCTTTGGCCGCGCCACCATTAGCCTGAATTAGTTTGTCGTTCCCCACGCCGCAGTTCGCTTACAGAGTGAGCTGTGGCGTTTACTTTCTTCATCAAGCAACCTACAAGCATAAAAATTGCTAAACATTAAGCATTTGTAGCGCTTATTTGTTGATTGAGCCTTGGACTTGGCTGGCTCAAACTGGTACAACTGTACCCACTGGCTTGCAATGTAACAGCCCGGATGCGTTGTACAATCAAGCATCCGTTATTAAAATAATCTTCAGTTACAGGTTGTGCTTGTGGTGTTTATCACCGCACTACCCTGTAAAGCAGTGACAGTTCACTTACCCATACAACCCCACGTTTTTATGTGGCATGGTTTATACGTGTGGGCGGGGCACCGGGCCAACTCAGGAGAAGTGAGTTCGCTAAACGAGTTGGTTGACGAAGGTTACACAGGCCATCTTCGTTTTTTGATGCAACCTTACCCCTGCCACCACCAATTTTCAGCATCCACCGTCAGATAAGGATACAGAAATGGCTGATGAGGAAGTTATCGAAAAAGCTTTTGTAACATTGCAATCCGCCGTACAGCAGGCAGCGGAAGCCGTCCGCGTTTCTGGCGCGAACGCAATGCGGCAAGGCAAGTTTGAAATCGCCGAGAGTGTGCTGCAACAAGCGCGTCAGTTAGACGTTTTGCGGCAGCAGTTGGAAAATGTGCAAAAGGGATTCACTGAGTTGGGTGTTGTTGAGGCCGACTTGTCCGTGATCTCATTGCCGAAAACAACGGCTGAGGTTTCGGTTGAGATTGCGACTTCTGAAGCGCGCCAAACAGAAGATGAGCCAAACTACCCTGAAAGCAATCCGGGGACATCTGGCTTGAAGACCCCGCAGCAGGCCTTCCGCAAGCCGATTTTGGAATCGTTGGTGGAGGTTGGTGGGAGCGCAGAAGCAGCCGTTATCCTGGAGCGTGTTTACAACAAGCTTAAGCACCAGCTAAACGACCAGGATCACGCCACACTGCCGCCAGAAAACGACACCCCCCGTTGGATCAACACGGCCCGTTGGGCGCGCAACACGCTGCGCAGTGAGGGCTTAATGCGTTCAGATAGCCAGCGCGGAACGTGGGAAGTCACCGAAAAGGGCCGCGACTGGCTGGCGGGTCGTAAGTAGGCACCAACCCCAGCGGCGCGTGTACGGTACTGAGTGAGGGTTAGAAACCACCACTCGGTACCGAGGCTACACCCACCATAGTCAGGAAAAAGCCGCATCCACACCCCACAATAAAGACCCCAACCGTAAAGACAAACACGGACAGGCATCCTTTCGTTGTGCCAATCCGTTGTGCCCCTCCCAACGCAACCCCAAGCAAAACCATATAGCCAAACCACAACAGCGGATTGATGTAGTCATTAAGTATGTTGGCTACGTTAAACGCGTCCGCATTGGCCTCAATGTTCTGATACACAGCCGCATCAACGGGCAACGCGAACACGATCCCAATCAACAGCGCGAAGTATAACCCGGCATAGACGGAGGTCGCGTTGAAGGTGCGGTCTATGGTTGCCGCTAATGTGCCCTCTCCACCAAAGCCTGCGGTAGCCACAACATACAGTAACAAGCCCTGAAGGAACGTCAAGATTATGTTGATTATCGTGATACCCAGGCCAATTAAGATAAGGACGAAAAGCGCCGAGTTCAGCCCGTTGAGTATAAAGCCGATAACATCCTCATTGCCCGATTGTTGCACCCATGACTGATATTGCGCCGTCGTGCTGAAGCCTTCCAGGGCAGGGATAAAGCGATTTGCACCGAGAAGAATCAAGACAATGGAGCCAACCGCGCTAATGAGCGCAAAAATGCCGATGTCTGCGAAGGCAGTGCCCCAACCCACAATGCCCTGCTTGGACTTACGGTTGCCCAGTTGATCTTCCAGGCGTGCAATAAGCGATGCTCGCTTAACTGGTGATGCGATCATTTGCATGGCACCTTCCCCGCGCAGCCCCGTGACATTTGAGGCAATGTTTATGGCCTGGCTATCTTGCAAGGTGCGCCGATCTCTGTCCACGGCCTTGCCCAGTTCCTCAACGGCGGCAACATCGTCCTCATCAATGTGGTAGTCCATTGCCCGGCGGATGTGTTTACGTGCGTCAAGGTTTACCGGGCCATGATCCTCAGCGGCGGCATAATCGTCATCGTCGTCATCCAGGGTGAACATGCCGCCGTGGGGATCATCCACCTCGTCATCGTCATCCAGGGTGAACATGCCACCGAACTCATCTTCATCGTTGTAGGTACGGTAACCGGCTTCGTTGTCGTACTCGTCATAATTGGCGGAGTCATCACCGCCGTCGAATGCGAATGAGGCCTCCACTTGCTGAACTTCGGAGGTGGCCTTTTTGTGATAGGCCAGCAGCGATGTTGTGCCCGTCGGTGGCGCGTCAGATGGCCCGGCACCGTCCGGCGACCCAAGCTGCTTTTTAAGCGCCAGCCCGCCCTTGCGTGCCAGCTCACGCAACTCAGGGTCAGGGTCGTTTTTGTATGACCAACCCAATGCCTTGACTGCTTTTTCATCCCCTGACCTAGCCAAATAGACAATAGCCTTGCGTCGTTTGGTCGGGTCAGCACTGCGTAACAGTTGAATTGCTTGATTGAGTTTTTCTGCCATGTGAGTTTCACCCCAAACTCAAAATTTGCGTGCGTTGATGCCTTAATAATACATCAATTGTCAATTGAACTCCTAATTCCCCCCAACGAGTGGGGGGGCCTTAATTCTAGTGTTATGAATGCGAGTGAAGACGCATAAATGAAGATTTAACAAATATACTTTTTTCTTGACAACACTTCCTTATGCTTTTAGGTTTATGTTAATCGCGATTACATTGTGAATTACACCATAACCAGTCATTGAGTTTTTGAAAGGTACGCTTATGTCTCTCGTTAGCCTAACCTACGTCAGTTTTGCCTCCCGTGATATGACTGAGGACGACCTGACTGACATCTTGACCAAAGCCCGTGAAAAAAACAGCCGTCTCGATATAACAGGCCTGCTGCTTTACCGTGATCGCTACTTCATCCAAGCGTTGGAGGGTGAGCAAGACGTAGTCGAAGAATTGTATGGTGTGATTGCGAAAGACCCGCGTCATGGCCATGTGTTAACTGTGTCAAAAGACCAAGTTGACGAGCGGGCGTTTGGTTCCTGGGAGATGGGCTTCAAGAACCTGGATGGTGCTGACTTGTCGCATTTGGACGGTTACAGCGCTTACCTTGATGAACCGTTCGATCAACACACCTTTGTCAACAACCCCAACCGCGCCAAGCACTTCCTGAACCTGTTTCGGAGTGGCGCTGCCTACTAAACGCGCCGGTGTGGTGGTATAGTCGAGAGTAGCCCGCATCCTATGTGGGCTGTTTTGTTTTTTCAGAAACGTAAGGTTTTGTGTACATGGCGCGCCGCAAACGCACCAAACCCAACTCAGAGCCTCGCCGTAGTGATGTGCAAACCATCGAGATCGAAGTTGCGCCCGGTGTTGAGCCATACGCTGTGGACGAGCTACAAGAGAAATTCCCGAACCGCATTGTTAACGAGCCTACGGTTGTGCCTGGCGCTATCCGGCTGGCCTACGCGGGCAACCTGGGTGGGCTGCTCTCATTGCAAACGGTGATCGCTGTATATCTTCTGGAAACGTTCCCGATCCCACGCCCCAAGGCCTTGCTGGGTCACCAACACTTTACGCGTCTTAACCGCATGATCCAGCAAGTGCGCGGCCTCACAGGCTGGAGCGATGCTTACACAACTATTCACATCAACGCAGCAGGATCGGGTTCGTCGGTAATGATGCGCTTATTGGAAGATTTAGGTGACGCGACCGGGCTAACCCCCAATCCAGACGAGGGTGACCTGCTGCTTCGGCTGCGGCCAAGCGTGGACGGGGACGGCTGGGATGTGCTAATTCGTCTATCGCCACGGCCCAATGCCACGCGAGACTGGCGCGTGGTTAATTTGCCGGGTGCGCTCAACGCGTCTGTTGCTCGCGTGATGGTGCGTGCGGCCTCACCCACGGCAGAAGACCGCGTGCTGAATATTGCGTGTGGGTCTGGCACATTGGCCATTGAGCGCCTGCTTGAACGGCCCGCTCAGTCGGTCATTGCGTGTGACGTTGAACAGGAAGCACTGGCAGCCGCCCAAGCCAATATTGCATCGGCTGGGCTAAGCGATCAAATCGACTTGCGGGATTGGGATGCGACAGATTTGCTGATGTCACCCAACAGCGTAGACGTGCTTTTCAGTGATCTGCCGTTTGGCAACCTGATGGGATCACATCGTGAAAACATCCGGCTGTATCCGGAATTGTTGAAGGAGGCAGCACGGGTCGTCAAACGCGGTGGACGGGCAGCGATCATCTCGCATGAGATTCGCTTATTTGAGGCCGTCCTGCGTGACCAGGATAAATGGGAGATTGAGAACAGCTTTCAAGTTACGCTGAGCGGGTTACATCCGAAGGTGTATCTGTTGATGCGGGGATAAACCTAGGCAGCTTGCTTGTTATAACTCGTGATTTGCCATCCGCTGATATTAAATCTACGTTAAGTTTTCTTGCAAATTATTATCGCGCTTGAAAATAGGTCGTTCAGAGGGGCTGATGAGCAACTTGTTGTAACTTATAAAACGCTGAGGGCTTGGGTAAATAGCGCCATCCCGCGTTGTAATTGGGCAGGCTATTTAACTGCCCGATTGCCGGTAAGTGTTGCCCATGTCGTTTCTTACGTCTGTGTAGGAAACGAGTTGCATTCCTGCTGAATTCAGGCTAGTATATGGGAGAAGGTTTTAAACCGTCGTCGCACGGTGCAACACTAGGCATATTGAACATATGTTCTGTGTCGTAGGATGTACCAATTACGAATTTACGGCGTGGTAACTTTCAGCAGACAAAAAAACAGCCCGATGGTTGGATCTATGGCTAGTAGGGACAACCGAACGGGCTTCACACATATACGGCTTGCCATTTGATGGCGTTGCCTATTGGTTAAAAGTGTAACCGAGCAACCTATTTTTGGCAAGCCATAACACCTTTATTGGGGTGCATATATGGCTGTTTTGCCGAATGAGTTATACAATAGCGCGGCTCGCTATTGTGATCTCGGCTACTCTATCATCCCGATCCATGGGCTGGCTAACCCGGATCGATTTAAAGCGGCAGCGGTGCGTTGGACTCCCTACCAAACGCAGCGCGCTTCGCGTACAAAGCTCAAGCAGTGGTTCCTCGAAAAGCAGTTTGGCGGGGTTGCCATCGTCTGTGGCGCTGTGAGCGGCCTTGCCGTATTGGATTTTGACGATGAGCAATTGGCTGATTTATTTGTATCGCTGCACCCTGACCTAGCCCAAACGTATACTGTCCGCTCTGGTAAGCGCCATCTGCCCCACTTTTACTTTCGCATTCCACAGCATCTATCCACGCGCAGCCGCAGCGTGCAAGGCGTGGATTGGCAATACAATGGTCGCTATGTGATTGCGGCTCCCACTTCGTCTGCTGAAGGTGCCTGGACGGTCTCGCAGGATGTAGCACCGCTTTTCCTCACAGAACGCGATTTAAGCCGCATTACTTCGTTCCTTGACGCTGTCAGTGGCAAACCGAAGCAAAGCGTCTCTACGCGGCCCTCAGCGGTAAATAAGGCTACTGTAGATTCTGTTGTGCCGTCGCAACAGCGCATTATTGACTACTACAGGGCACGGGTTCACGATGGCCGCAACCGCTCCCTGTTTGAGACGTGCTGTTGGATTCGTGATGGTGGCGGCATGCTTCAGGATGCATCGGTTCTAGTGCCCGTACACGTCGCTGAATTGCCAAATGGTAGCCACACTCCTGAATCCTCTGAAAAACGCCGTAGCGAGGCTCTCAGGACGATTACAAGTGCTTTCAGTCGCAGCCCTGGTAAACGCGCAGCCCCAAAACTGACCACATTTCCCAACACGTTGCGCGAGGCCATGCTCAAGCATAAACAGACCCCCCTGCTGCGGGTGCTGGAAGTCATCGTCAAACAAGGCTGGTGTGTAAATCGCTCATTTACGCGGCTTGAACTGCTTGAGGCTGTGCGTGAGGTTGGTGTGGGTGATTACTCTCTACGGAAGGCACTGGCGGCGACTTGCCCACAGGAAAAACCGATTTTCCAGGAGGCTGCAACGGCGGCTATCGCTGCTGTAGATTGTGGTGATGAATCACCAGAACTTAATGCTAATAAGTTCAGTGGGACAGGGCCAACACAAAAGCGTGGTCGCCCCGCTGTGACTTATTTGGTACCTGACCTGAATGCGTTGTGTGAGCGTTATGGTGTGGAGTGGAAAGGCAGTGATGAAATTGATGCAGATGCCCTGAGCAGCCCGGCTAGTTATCGCCAAGCGGTACACACAGCCCTGTTTGATCGCCGCCCCGGTCAATACAGCCGCTCATGGTTGGCGCGGCGGCTTGGCGTCAGCGCACGGACGGTGCGGCGCTATAATCGGCAAGCCAATGTCACGGTGACGCCGATGTTCCACCAGCAGCCGCTGACGTGGCGCTCACTGTCTGCGTTGGCCGAAGGCGAAGTGAACGGCAAGCGGTTTGGTGCATTTTTGCAGGATGAGAACGGCAAACGCTACCCGCCTCTACTGCCTGTAGCACGCAAGCTACTCAGTCAAAAACGCGTGATAACGTTTAACCGCCAACTGCCGAATTACTACACAATGGCGGCTGCGACTCCTCTCTGTACAAACGCTGCATCAGCGCGAGGTACACCCGCCTTTCCGGCGAATCCAGTGCAAAACCCAGTGTTTGCCTCTGGCAATTGGGCCGCCGCGCCGCCTGCTTTGGAGGTTGCCCAATCGCCACCCACGCCGCCACCGCAACCTGATAAAGCAGCTCACCCCCCCCTCACCGACGCGGATCAGGCGGTGGCCCAGCAGTTACATACGCTTGGGCAAGGCAAGCTGTCATTGCGGCGGGCGCAGTCGCTTGTGCAGCAGTACGGACGCTTTGCTGTTGATGATGTGGTGGAAACGTTACGCCAGCGGGGTGAAGCCGTGACGAACCCGGCAGGCTTTGCGACAGCGCTGTTGCAGGCACGCTATGGCCGCGATGATATGGGCCGACTCAACGGCAATGACACATCGCTGGCAGAATCGCTCTACATGACTGTGGAATGGCACAACCCCAGGCGCAAACTCCGCTGGGAACAGTGTTTGCAACTCACACGAGAACACGGGCCGACTGCGATGGCGCAAGTCATTGCGCTGATGAACGAGCAGCCGCACGGCAGCCTTGCTAATCCAGCAGGCTACGCGGTTAGCCGTTTGCGCGATGGCAGCAATGCATCTGCGGGGGTAGCGCAGCAATCCACGCAGCAAGTCGTTGCCAAGCTGATGGATGTAACGCGCAGCATCAATCCAGACCACGCGATTGCGAAGGCAAAGGCACGCGATTTGGTGAATGAGTATGGCAAAAAAGCCATGATGCGAGCGATCAGTGTGGTTCAGTCGCGTGACAACATCACGAACCCGACCGGGTTCATCACCACGTATTTGCGGTCTGAGCGGAAAGTGCAAAAGCACTCAAAGCGAAAAGGAACTGTATCAACTCAAGAACCGTAACACCTGTTACGGTTCTTTGCCGTGTTCTGACGTCGGAACACGAGTGTTTTACATGTTCTCAATAAACGATTGCTGTTCCTCAAGCCAAGAGATTAACTCACGGATATTGTCGATGGCCTTTCGATTATGCTCATCATTTCCAGGGGATGCTTTCTTGATGAGCTTGAGAGTGTTTTGATAGTGCTTTTTTGATCCGATCCCCGTCTCTGCAACGATGGATTTCTTGGTAACCTCTGCAAGAACCGTAACACCTGTTACGGTTCTTGCCTCAGTCAACTTACGGATTTCACCTTCGGTGAGGTTTCTTTCATCAGCAAATTCCCACAATGCATTATCGAGGCGCAGTAGCGCCCGATACTGACGAATTTGCACACTGTTTTTTAAACCCATTGCCGCCAGGATGAGGTCTCCCTTGCCATACGGCACCGGGTAGCTCCCGCGTACGTTTTTCTGGCCGTTTGCAACCTGGGCGTAAAACTCACGCTCGTGCTCGAAATCGTCAATTGACCTGAAGGTATGGCCATCGCGACTGTATAGGTTCATAACCAAAAGCGCTAACTGTCGCGCTCTGCCAACCGCATTGAGATCGTCACGTGCATTGTTTTCGAATGCTTGCCGCCAAACGTTTTTGCTTTCGACCGTTCGAGCGGGAATAGAAGCCCACTTCTGCTTGCCATCTCTCGCATAGTGATACAGGAGGTGATAGGCAAGCCAACGGCGCTCACCCGTTTCAAGTCGGAATCCATTCCCGTCACGAACAACCGTTACAGGATTGGACAGACCATCTCGTTGGATGCTACCAGCTAGCTCAATCACGCGCAGAAGGGACAGCTCGAACGGATGCGGTTCTCGCGCTTCATCGGCACTGTCGCTGTCGTAGGCTAGTGCAAGTCGCTGGTGAACATCGAACGGATGCTGAATTTCTGCTTCGACCACTTCCGTCCACATCCTGAACAACCGATCTGTATCCGCTGGTGGGTTCACCCATCCGGCTTCCCTGCGTACAGACGCCGGGACAACCCGTCGCGGTTGTAAATCGTCTGGCGATATTTCAAAAATACCGATTGGTTTGGCAACCATCCGCTGATCTTGAATGTTGTCAAGAATGTCACTGTACAATTGCTTGTCGACGTCCTCAAGCGTCAGTGGCGCGGTATTTTCTGCACGAAGACGGTTGTTTGAACGAATTCTTTCTCTTTTGCTCATGCGTAGTGGCTCTTTGTGTGGATCATTGGAGTATCAACCCCTATAACTTCAGGCGACTCTCGTCGCCGTTTGGGGGGGCAGGTTTGCTGCCGTTGGCCGATGTCTCATCATTCAAATAATCTTCGACTTTGTCGACAAGTCTTTCGATTTCTTTGGTAGCACGACTGCCTGGATCAAATGTGTAGATAAGCTGGCCCAAATTTGAGGCCTCCGCCCACGTCGTACGCATAGCGACGGGGTCCCAAACAAGTTCACCGTACGTATCCAACAGTTCTTTCAAGTTTTCCTGATGAAGCACCGTGTTCGAGCGATACATCATGGGAACGATGCCCAGGATGTCGATTGGGCCAAGTCCCCATTTCGAACGTGATGGCTCAAACCGCTCACGATGGCGCAGGCTTTCCATCAGGCCGTCGAAGCTCAGGTACTCGCACTTCGTCGGGTAAATGATCCCGTTGGTGGCCAGGTAGATAGAGCCATGCAATAAGGACGGTGTTGGAGACGTATCGAAGATAGCAACATCTATGAGATTCTGTAGTTCGCGGAAGCGATCGGCCACCATAAACGCGTCGGACACTTGGTTTGCTATGCTGCGGGTTTCTTCGTTGCCGGCAACGATGAATAGGTTGCCATTGGGTTCTGTATCTGGGATTGCGAAATACTCAGGTGGCACAGGTCGCAAGATGTTTTTGAAGTTGCCGTCCCGAACGAGCAGGTCGTACAAGCCAGGTTCTTTAGACAGTCCCATCGAAACCGTGGCATGTCCTTGTGGATCAGCGTCTACCAGTACGACCTTGTAACCCCGTATGGCCAACCCAGCGGCAATGTGAGTGGCTAGGGTCGTTTTGCCCACGCCACCCTTTTCGTTTAGTAAGGTGATGATCTTCATGATGCTGCTAACTTTCCGTAGCGCGGCTACGCAATGCTGTTTTCCTTAAGCGCGTTGATTTGTTCCAGAGCAGCCAGCGTTTGTTCGCTGGCGCGATAGACAACCTGATAGCCGATGGGCGTGTCGTCCTGTACTTTTTGAATGTTGACCAGTTCACGATCCTCCAACATCTGGAGGCAGTCAATGTCATACGGAATCAAGCGGCGCTTGCCAATCGTCTGCGCGATTTGGCGGCGCGTGACCCACGTGGCATTTGCCTTGATGAGTACCTCCAGCAGCTTCCACTGGTGGTTGGTCAATTCATTGACCTGCTGTGCGAACTCCTCTGGCTGCATTTTTTCACCTTTGTGCATTGTGGTTAGACTGTCCTATGACGGTACAAGCATATCCCATCGTTGGGGGGGATGCAAACGAAAAGTGGGGGAGTTGTAAAAATCTATTTATATCCCAAATGAGGGCGGCTTAGCTGGGGGATTGCACCGCTCAATTGTGGCTGAGGTGCGGCTTAAACTGAGGGGGACAAAACCAACACAAATTCAGTAGTTCACGATTCTAGGCGGAGATGTAGTGTGAACAGACATCACAGCGTC
>CAWUJQ010000038.1:0-21922 GCA_963922445.1 uncultured bacterium | reverse complement strand
GGGCGATTCGTGATGGCATCATGTTCTAGCCGGGTTAACGCACAGGTATTTTTCGACACGGTTGAGCAGTCATCTGGCGATGTATTGACACCCTTACTGAAGACGGGGCATGCTGTTGACCACCCGGTGACCTTTCCCGAGGGCGAGTACCTCAAATGTGGTATCTATGGGGTAACCTAAAGGTGAATTAAAGGACTGTGAATAACACATGTGAGTCTGGTTAGCGTATGACAAATGTCACTTTTTTCTTGGATTTTCACGATTTGCTTGATAATTCTCCGTAAAATCTGCTAATATCTGCACAAGTCTTAGTAGATTTTTGTAGGAATTAGCAAATATGGGTCGTCCGAAATTCCTTTCCGAAACACCAACTACCGCAAACCAAGAAGCTTTCAAAAAGCGTAGCGAGCAACTTACAAAACGGCAATATGTTCGTTTTGCCTTTTACAAGATTGATCCGGCTTGGCGTCGATTAGACCCCGAAGAGCAGGCAGATCAGAAGCACGAACTCCTTGAAACCATTGAGGGGTTCAACCGCCGGATGTTGCTCCGCCCATACAGCACGATGGGTACCCGCGCTGACACTGAACTGCTACTGTGGCAAATTGCGGAGTCGCCGATTCCGTTCCAAGAGTTGGCCAGTGCCATCATGCAAACGCGCATGGGCAGTTATATGAACTTCGCCTACTCTTATTTCTCCCAGACGAAGCGCAGCATCTATGAGATTCGCGACGAGCTGGGCGAAACACACGACCAGTTGATTATCCAGCCGTCTGAGGCGAAGTACCTTTTCATCTACCCGTTCATCAAAACGCGTGATTGGTACATGATGTCGCATCCGGCGCGCCAGGGCATTATGGACGAACATATCAAGGTCGGTCGCAAGTACCCTTCCATCAAGCTAAACACAACTTACAGCTTCGGCATTGATGACTACGAGTTCATTGTTGCCTTTGAGACCGACGAACCGTCTGATTTCCTCGATCTTGTGCAGGAGCTGCGCGAGACGGAGTCCAGTCGGTTTACGTTGCAAGATACGCCGCTGTTTAGCTGCATTAACATGCGCCTTGAGGAAGCACTGGACGCGTTGGGCGGCCCACCAATTGCCGAACCGCTTGACGAAGACATTGTTCGAGAAGAGTGGGTAGACGTTTGCCCGCTAGACGACTTCGGACCCGGAGAAAGCCGCACGGTCTACTTGGCGGGGCAGCAAGTCGCGCTTTTCAACATCGACGGACAGCTCTACGCCATTAACAACCGTTGCACGCACGCCCGTGGGCCGCTGAGCGAGGGCACGATTACGGAAGAAGAAAACGGCTGCGCTGTTACCTGCCCGTGGCACTATGCCAAATTCAGCCTGGAAACAGGCCAGGTGGTTGATGGTGTTGCAAGTACGCCCGTCCAAACGTATCGGGTTGAGGTTCGCGACGGTGTGATTCACATCGGGACGCCAGCCTAGGCAACCCTGACGAAAATGGCAGCAGATTGAATTTACTGTAATTGAGGAATACCGAAACATGGCAAGTCAGCCACGTACCATCATGAACGTGGAAAACTGGGACATCAACCGATTCCAAGACGAAGGGCGCGAATACGACGCAATATTCGTTGTATCCTTCGGTGGGCCTGAGGGTGTGGATGAGGTAGTTCCATTCCTAGAAAACGTGACAAGGGGCCGTAACATCCCGCGTGAGCGCTTGGAAGAGGTTGGTGAACACTACTTTATGTTCGATGGCGTCAGCCCAATCAATGCGCAAAACCGCGCTTTGATTGACGCGCTACGTGCCGAACTTGACGAACACGGCATTGATTTGCCGATCTACTTTGGCAACCGCAACTGGGCACCTTACATTACCGATACCATGCAGCAGATGAAAGATGATGGTGTTAAGCGCGCCATCACCTTTTTTACGTCTGCATACAGCTCATATTCGGGATGCCGTCAGTATCGCGAAAACATCGTTGAAGCACAGGGTATCGTCGGCGAGGATGCGCCCCGTTTTGACAAAATTCGGGTGTTTTATAACCACCCCAACTTCATCGAAGTGAATGCAGAGGCGGTGCAAAAGGCGCTGGACGAGTTCCCGGCAGCAGAACGCAATGGGGTACATGTTGCCTTCACTGCACACAGCATTCCGATGGGGATGGCACGCAACAGCGACTATGAAGTGCAGTTGCAAGAGGCGGCACGCCTTGTTGCCGAAGCGGTTGGCATTCAGAACTGGCAACTGGTTTATCAAAGCCGTAGCGGTCCGCCACAAGTGCCCTGGCTAGAGCCTGACATTGTGGATCATGTTGAAGCGCTGCACGAGCAGGGCGTTGACAAGTTGGTGATCGCACCGATTGGTTTCATCTCGGATCACATGGAAGTGATGTTTGACTTGGACGTGGAAGCGAAGGACAAGGCCGACGAACTGGGTATGAAAATGGCGCGCGCAGGCTCGGCGGGCACCCATCCTAGGTTTGTCAGCATGATCCGTGAGCTGATTCAGGAGCGCATGACAGAGAATCCGGAACGGCGTTGTATGGGGGATCGTGGGCCAAACCATGACGTATGCCCCATCAACTGCTGTATGCCGGGGACGCGCCCACGCCCAACCAGCGCAGAATCCACTACAGCACAAGGCTAAACAAATTATGACTCTCTTCATGCTTGGACTGAACCATCGCACAGCACCAGTCGAACTTCGAGAATGCTTACATCTATCGGAAGAAGGGCGTAAGCTGGCAGTGGAGCAGTTTAGGCGCGAGGGTGGTTTGGATGGCTGTGTTGTTCTTTCAACCTGCAATCGCTTTGAGGTCTATGGTGCTGCAAATAACGCTGAAGCCGCAGTAAGGCAAGTCCTTGAGCGTATTCAGATGAATAACCCGCTGCTGGAAAGCTCGTTGGAGTCCCATCTTTACACGCGCTTCGGGCAGGATGCGGTCGTCCATCTGATGCGGGTCGCGGCTGGCCTTGACTCAATGGTACTGGGTGAGGCACAGATTTTGGGGCAGGTGGGGCAGGCTAATCGCTTTGCCCAGGATATGCAGAGCAACGGGCCGGTGCTGCAACGGCTCTTCGAGATGGCGGTTCGTGCGGGCAAGCGGGCACACACCGAAACAGCTATCGGTGACCACACCGTTTCCATCAGCCATGCAGCCGTTACCCTTGCTCTTTCTGTGTTGGAAGACTGCGATGATGTGCGTGCGCTCGTTGTGGGTGCGGGTAAGATGTCTTCGCTTGCCATTGATGCCCTTCACTCACACGGTATTGAGCGGGTCAATGTTGCTAATCGAACAGAAGTGAATGCGCGTGAGTTGGCTGAAGCTGGCGGCGGGCGCGCTTACGGTTGGCATGAACTGCAACAGGCACTTGCAGATGCCGATCTGGTGATTAGCGCTACTGCGGCACCCCACACGGTCATTCACGAACCTGACGTGGAAATCGCCATGCGGGGCCGTCACAACCGCCCCATGGTGATGATTGATACGGCGGTGCCTCGTGACATCGGTGATGGCGTGAACACTGTGCCGGGTGTGTACTTTTACAACATTGACGACTTGCAGCAGGTTGTAGATGGAAACCATGCCAAGCGTGCGAGCTGCGTTCCTGCTGTACAGTGCATTATCGCTCAGGAAGTGACGCAGTTCATGGAGTGGTATCACAGCCGCACAGTGGTTCCTGCGATTAAGGGACTGCGGCAAAAGGTTCAGGCCATTGCCTCAACGGAGTTAGATGCGGCATTGCACCAACTTTCGAAAGAAGACCAGGCCATTGTCACGAAGATGGTGCATCGCATTGTCAATAAAGTGCTGCACGAGCCAACCGTGCAACTGCGGCAGCAGGCCGCACTCGGTGACGGTGAGGTTTATGTGCAAGCGGTTCAGGATTTGTTCGCGCTCAACTTCGAAGAAGTCGAAGCGCATGGATAAGGAACATATCGTCATCGGGTCGCGCCGCAGCAAGCTTGCGCTGTGGCAAACGCACCACGTCATTGGCTTGCTAGAACAAGCTTACCCTGGAATCACGACTGAGGTCAAAATCATCAGTACCCGGGGCGATGAAGTTCTTGACAAATCGTTGCCGATGATCGGCGGTAAGGGCGTATTCACAGAAGCCCTTGAGAGTGCGTTGCTTGCAAGTGAGGTTGACATTGCCGTACACAGCCTCAAGGATTTGCCTACGATTGATGCTACTGGTTTGACTGTGGGCGCAGTGCCCAAGCGCGCTGATGTGCGCGACGTGCTGATCTCTCGTGATGGGCATACGCTGGATACGCTGCCACAGGCGGCAGTAATTGGCACAAGCAGCCTCCGCCGTTCATCGCAGCTATTGGCCCACCGGCCTGACATCAAGACTATCGACATCCGTGGTAATGTGCCTACCCGAATCGAAAAAGCACAGGACCCAGCCGGGCCTTATGATGCGATTTTGCTCGCTAATGCTGGTGTTACCCGCCTGGGCCTGATAGCACACGTCAGTGAGACTATCCCAACAGAGGTGATGCTGCCTGCCCCAGGGCAGGGTGCGATGGGCGTGCAGTGCCGCGATGAAGCGGCATCGTTAGCGATGCTAAGTGTTATCAACGACGTTAATGCTCAGGTAACCGCGATGGCTGAGCGGGCTTTTTTGCGGACGCTGGAAGCGGGGTGTTCTGCACCTGTGGCGGCCCATGCCATGTGGACAGATGGCACATTGAAGCTATCTGGACGCTTGCTGCAAGTGGATGGTTCCTCCGTCATTGAGGTGGAGCAATCTATAGCGCTTGCCCATGATGATGTAGATGCACCGACTCGTGGGGACGCGCTGGGTGTGGCATTGGCACAGGCTGCTTTCGAGCAAGGTGCGTCTGCCATTTTGGGGACGATTCGGTGAGTTTGCAGGGCAAGCGGGTGGTTGTGACGCGGGCAGAGCATCAAGCAGGCAAGCTTGCTCAAATGCTTGTGGCTCGTGGCGCTCAGCCAATTCTCTTCCCATGTATTGACATCTCCACCCCGGATGACACGACTTTGCTAGATGACGCCCTCCGACGGATCACCACATTTGATTGGCTGCTGCTTACCAGTACCAACACGGTTGTGGCTCTCCAGCGTCAATTAGAGCATCTAGCTGTCCCGTTAGATGCGCTGGCTGGGATGCAGGTGGCAGCCGTGGGTACGAAAACAGCGCGTGCCGCTACCAAATACCTTGAAGTGACGGCAAGCGTTGTGCCAGACGAACAGACGGCGGAAGGTCTTGCAGCGGCTATGCCCGATGTGGCAAACCAACGTATTCTGCTGCCGCAAAGTAACATTGCCCGAACTGTGTTAGCCGACTTACTCAATAAAGCCGATGCAGAAGTGACAAGTGTGGTTGCCTATCGCACGGTGACTGGCATAGGTGGGGTGAGCCTTAAAGATGTACGGGGCGCAGATGGACTGACGTTTACCAGCCCATCAACCGTGAAGGGGTTCGTTGAGCGCATGAGTGGACTGTTGGAATTGCCGGTTGCTTGTATTGGCCCCATCACTGAGAAAGTGGCACTAGAAGCGGGTTTTACGCACGTTGTGACGCCGTCGCAAGAGTACAACTTGGCTGCGATGCTGGATGTATTAGAACAAAGCTTATTGGAGAAGACACATTGACCCTACAAGAAGACAAAGTAACCATTCAGATTGAAAAGCCGATTGTACGCCCTCGGCGTAACCGCCGGACGGAAAATCTGCGGCGTATGATGAGTGAAACGATGCTCACGCCAGCAGATTTGATTTACCCGTTGTTTGTTCGGCACGGCAAAGATGAAAAGAAAGCCATCACGTCCATGCCTGGGCAGTTCCAGATGACAGTAGACAAGCTGGCTACTGAAGTGAAAGAATTAGAACGCCTTGGCATTCCAGCAGTCGTGTTGTTTGGCATTCCAGCAGAAAAGAATGCTTGTGGTACAGATAACTACAGTGCGGACGGCATCATCGCGACAGCCATCCGCGAGATCAAGAATGCTGCCCCTGAGATGGTTGTCATCAGCGATATGTGCTTATGCGAATATACCGATCATGGGCACTGCGGTGTAATCAATCTACCCGATGACAAAGAGCATTATGACCCTAAACTGCCATATGGTTACCTGCTCAATGACCCCACCCTCGAATTGCTAGGGCGCTCGTCCGTCATACACGCACAGGCTGGAGCAGACATTATCGCACCATCGGGCATGATTGACGGCATGGTTGGCTCCATCAGGGCTGCGCTGGATGGTAATGGCTATGAACACGTCTCGATTATGAGCTATGCTGCCAAGTTCGCCAGCGCGTTTTATGGCCCCTTCCGTGATGCTGCGGAAAGCCCGCCTCAGTTTGGCAATCGTCACCAGTATCAGATGGACCCCGGCAATCGCCGTGAGGCCGCCTATGAGGTTGCATTAGATGTTGAGCAGGGCGCTGATATGCTTATGGTGAAGCCAGCAATGGCCTACCTCGATGTGTTGAGCGATATGCGTCAAAACCATAACCTGCCGATTTCGGCCTATCAGGTCAGTGGCGAATTTTCGATGATCCACGCAGCAGCAGCTAATGGTTGGCTTGACCTCGAAAAAACTGCACTCGAAAGCCTGGTGGGAATCAAACGGGCCGGGGCCGATACGATTATCACCTATTTTGCTAAAGATGCGTGCCGCTGGTTGGGTGCGTAGTTATGACAGAACCGGGAACCAATACAATGACGGAAAATCAGATACAGCACACTGCCGAGTCCATCTTAGAAAATAGTCGATTCATGCGGGCATGTCGCCGCGAAACCGTTGATGCCACCCCCATTTGGCTAATGCGGCAGGCCGGGCGTTATATGGTGGAATACCGCGAACTACGCAAGACTTACGGCATTCTCGACATCATCAAAACGCCAGAACTGGCGCGTGACGTGACAATGCAGCCCATTAATGCGTTTGATCTTGATTCAGCGATCATTTTTGCAGACATTCTTCCACCATTGGAAGGCATGGGACTGAATCTTGAATTTGTGAAGGGCGAAGGACCAGTGCTGCACAACCCGGTGCGGACAGCCAGTGACGTTGAAGCCCTGGCTGTGCCTGATCCACGTGAGTCGCTGTGGTTTACGCTTGAGGCTATCAAGCTAACGCGTGAAACGCTTGACCCGATGGGGATTCCGATCATCGGGTTTAGCGGTGCCCCGTTCACGCTGGCCGCCTACGCAGTTGAGGGCGGTGGCAGTAAAAATCATGAGCATGTGAAGGCGATGATGATGGGCGAACCACAGGCGTGGGATGCCTTTATGACGAAGCTGGCTGAGGTGGTCGGTAACTATATGTTGGCACAGGCGGAAGCGGGCGCTCAGGTGCTGCAACTGTTTGATAGCTGGGTTGGCCAACTCGCGCCGAACGATTACCGTGAGCGAGTAGCCCCGTATAGCAAGCGTGCGATTGAAATTGCTGGCGCTGCGGGTGTGCCGATTATCCACTTTGGCACGAATACCAACGGCATGTTGGAAGAAATACGTGATGTGGGTGGTGATGTTATTGGCGTGGACTGGCGCATCGACATTGATAAAGCAGCAGCCCGCCTGGGTGATGGGGTAGCCGTGCAGGGCAATCTTGACCCGGTTGCGCTGTTTGCGCCCTGGGATGAACTGGAAGGGCGTGCAAAAGACATTCTCGACCGGATGAAAGGCCGCCCCGGACATATCTTTAACCTGGGGCACGGCATTTTGCCGACTACGCCCGTTGATAACGTCAAACGGCTGTGTGAATTTGTGCATGAGTACACGAGCGCGTAGTCATGACGGTTGATGTTGCGATCGTTGGCGGTGGTATCGCGGGCTTAGCCGCTGCTTACTACGCCCAAAAACAAGGGCTGCGCTATGTGCTGCTTGAGGCGTCGGCGCGCCTGGGTGGCAAAGCACAGTCCGAGAGGGTGCTGGGCTACGGCGATACGCCGTTCGTCGTGGAATACGGGCCGGATGGATTCATTACACGTAAGCCCTGGGCCTGGGCGTTAATGCAGGAACTAGGCGCGGACGTGATTCCGATCAATGAGACCCCGGAGCGTATTTACGTGCTGAGCGGCGGTAAGCTGCGCTCGCTACCGGACGGGTTGCATTTGCTTGTTCCCACACAACTTAAGCCGTTTTTGCAGTCGGATTTGTTTTCGTGGCCGGGTAAGTTGCGGATGTTAGCGGAGCGCTACGTTCCAGTAAGGCAGGCAGCAGGTGACGAATCTGTAGCAGACTTCATCCGGCGGCGTTTTGGTTCAGAGGCACTAGATAAGCTGGGTGAACCCGTACTCGCTGGGGTTTACAATGCCAATGCTGACCAGATGAGTATGCACGCGACGTTTAAGCAGTTCCCAACATTGGAAGCGCAGTATGGCAGTGTGATACGCGGCATGACGGAGCGTTTGAGTGCTGCGAATCACAACGGCAAGGCCAAGCTACCGCCGCTTGCGGCTATGCGTGACGGTATGGAGGGCTTTGCCGTCGCCATATCGAACGAACTGACTGGCGATGTGCGTACATCATCGCCAGTGACCTCTGTTGAGCACGATGGCAATGGTTATACGGTCGTCACAAATGGTGAGGCGATTTTTGCGACGAGTGTAGTGATAGCGACCCCAGCGAATGTCACAGCAAAACTGCTAGGCAGCCTTGCACCTAAGGCAAATGCCAAGCTGCGCGAAATACGCACAGAGGGGGTGGGGTCGGTTGGAATTGCGTACCGTACTGAAGATATACCCCACCCATTAGATGCGTATGGCGTTGTCATTCCAAGTAGTGAAGGGCGACGCATTGACGGCATTACGTTTGCGTCCTCTAAATGGACGAATCGCGCACCAACAGGTTACCACTTGTTGCGGGTGTTCTTTGGTGGGCCTAACACACGTCAACTGTTAGACCTGTCCGATGAGGCGATTGCACAACTTGTGCGGGATGAGCTGCAAGACATTTTGGGTATTCAGGCCGAGCCGCTGTTTTATCGTGTGGCGCGCTGGCAGGCTGCCTACCCGCAGTACGATGTCGGCCACCTTGACCGGGTTGCGGCGATTCAGGCACATTTGCCCCCCGGTATGCAGATCGCAGGGCTGTCATATTTTGGAGTGGGCATTCCCGATACTGTGAACAGTGCGAAAACAGCTATTCAAAACATCTTATCGTTAGAGGGAGAGAGAACATGATTGAGACGAGAACATCAACTTCTGAGCAGCTTTTTGAAACGGCTCAGCGATTGATGCCGGGTGGGGTGAACAGCCCGGTGCGCGCATTTGGCAGCGTGGGTGGCACACCGCGTTTCATTGCACGGGGAGAGGGGGCGCATACCTACGATGTCGATGGTAATCAGTACATTGACTTTGTGCTGTCCTGGGGGCCGTTGGCGATGGGGCACGCGCATCCGCGCGTGGTCGAAGCGCTGACTGAGGCGCTTCATCGTGGGACGAGCTATGGCGCACCGACGGCTGTTGAAAACGAACTCGCGCAGCTTGTGATTGACCTAATACCGTCTGTCGAGATGATCCGTTTCGTCAACAGTGGTACCGAAGCGACGATGAGTGCATTGCGATTGGCGCGTGCTTACACGGGTCGCGATAAGATCGTCAAGTTTGCCGGATGCTATCATGGCCATGCAGACATGCTGTTGGTTCAGGCAGGGAGTGGGGTCGCCACACTTGGCTTGCCAGACTCACCCGGAGTACCGAAGTCCACAGCCGGGCAGACGTTAACCGCGCCCTTTAACGATTTAGACGCTGTGCGGGCATTGTTTGAACAATACCCTGATGATATTGCCGCCGTCATCACAGAGCCGATTGCTGCGAACATGGGCTTTGTCATGCCGCATCAAGGCTACCTGCAAGGGCTACAGGAACTCTGCCATGAGTACGGCGCGCTGATCATCCTGGATGAGGTGATGACGGGCTTTCGTGTGTCTCCTGGTGGTGCGCAAGATGCGTTTGGTCTCAATCCTGACATTACGTGCCTGGGTAAAGTCATTGGTGGGGGGCTACCCGTGGGTGCCTACGCTGGCAAACGCGCGATTATGGAATCCGTTGCACCAGTCGGCACAATGTATCAGGCGGGGACGCTCAGCGGCAATCCGCTGGCAATGACTGCGGGGTT
The DNA here is from genome assembly GCA_963922445.1 of uncultured bacterium. GTDB lineage: Bacteria > Chloroflexota > Anaerolineae > Aggregatilineales > Phototrophicaceae > DAOTTY01. Next base: position 11,841 of record CAWUJQ010000038.1, on the reverse strand, counting down.
GACGACGATCCAATTGCTGTTGGAAGACGGTGTTTTTGACGGCATTGCGAATAACACAGCGAAGCTTGCAGAGGGCATGGCTGCCTTAGCTGAAAAATATGGCCTGCCACTGCAAACGGGGAACGCAGGTACAATGTTCGGCTTCTACTTCCTCAAAGAGGTGGACGCTGTCATCAACGATTACAGCAGTGCCAAACAGTATGCGCATACAGACCGCTACGCCGAATTCTTCCATGCAATGCTGGCAAACGGTGTTTACTTCGCGCCCAGCCAATTTGAGGCTGGGTTCGTTAGTGCGATGCACGATGAAGCTGTCATCAACGAGACCTTGAACCGTGCTGACGACGCCATGAGTACGTTGTCATAGGTTCAATTGAGCTGGTTAAAAAAGCGCTCCGTGAAAGTGGGGCGCTTTTTTGTTGTGTATTTAGCGCTTCCTGAGGAAAATGGTCGCAGTGTCCGTTACTGACAACTACCATGCAACCATCACACATCACCCTAGCAGAGCGCGTATACAAGCGAATCGTAAACCGGGTTGCCCACATTGAGCAGAAGCTACGCCAGGCCGTTGATATTTTACTTGAACGCCCGGTACGCAGCATGGAAGACCCCAATAAACTCATTACTACAGCCGCATTTGTGCGTCACTTACGCCATTGGCAGTTCTTGACACCCGAGGAACCGGAACACATCGCGGCACTGTTGAAGCTTTTTGGTGAGCGGTACGTATGGGATGAAAGCGCGTGGCAGGTGTTACGGGTAGCGCTTGGCGCGAATGATGATGCAGTGCAGCATGCGTATCTAGCACTCGGCGGTCAGGCGGTGGTGACTGAAGCAGACGCTGTGGCAGAGCTACCGGAACCGTTCGCGTCCACGGTGCAACCAGCTAATGATCTTTTAGATCGGTTGGAGTGGCGCTATTTGGTGCGTGGTGAGGTGCTATTTCGACAAGGTGACCCCAGTGACGCGGTGTATCTTGTTGTGGATGGACGATTGCAGGGTGTTATCGTTGAGCGCGACGGAGATGAGATTGAAATGACGGTTCATCCTGGCGAGAGCATCGGTGAGGAGGCCATTGTTTCGGGTAGTTTGCGGGCAGCGACTGTGCGCGCACTGCGCGACACAGACCTGGTTTACCTGCGGCATGAGCGATATGAACAACTCGTGATGAAGTACCCACGCGGTATGGTGCGCCTTGGTTTGCAAATGGTACAGCGTATGCAACGCATTGCAGGTGTAGTTGCTTCCCCGCAAACGTGTCAGTCCGTTGTGGTGTTGGCGGCAAGTGATGGCGTTGGCACGTTTACTGATGAACTCACACATAAGCTGCAACAACTAGCGCCGACGCTGCGGCTCCATCCGGACCGCCTCGGTGAGCTGATGCCTGCGCATCTCGTAACCGACATTGAGGGCAACGTTGATGATTATGACTTTGTCGATTGGTTGCAGGCTATGGAAGCTCAGTTTGCGTTCATTTTGTACGAGGGTTTGGCGGACTTCCCAAACTGGACGCGGCGCGCCATAGAACAGGCTGACCGAATTGTTGTGGTGGGGCGTCGTGGCGATGACCCAACGCGCTCGCCCATCGAAGATATATTAGATACTGTGTCGTACCCTGAATTGATTCCACCTCTGGAATTTGTACTGGTTCATGAACGACGCGCATTGGAGGCAGCGGGTACGATGACGTGGCTAGAGCCACGCAATGCCGCACGGCATCACCACGTTGCACTCGGTGATGGCAAAAGCATGGATCGTCTGATACGTTTTTTGCGGGGGAAAGCGGTTGGGGTTGTGTTTGGTGGGGGAGGCGTCCGGGCTGCTGCTCATGTGGGGGCGATTCAAGCACTGCAAGAAGCTGGTTACCACGCCGATGTCGTCGGGGGTACCAGTTCCGGGGCGATTGTTGCGGCCATGTACGCGTTAGAGATTGACCTTGATGAAATGTTGGCGATGATGCGTGATGCACTGCTGCGGCGGGAGGTGCTTGTGAATCCAACGATTCCAATCGTGTCGCTCAGCACGGGCTTCCGACTCAGCCAAGCGTATGAGCGCATTTTCGGGGATTTGCGCCTGGAAGACCTATGGACAACGTGCTTCACAATTAGTGCAAATATGACCCAAACGAAACAGTCTGTGAATCAGTTCGGCCTATTGCGTGATGCAGTGCGCTTTAGCACGTCAATTGCGGGTGTATATCCACCCGCGCCAGACATCAACGGGGACATTCACATTGATGGTGGGGTGATTAACAACACACCTGCCGATGTTATGCGAGAGATCATTGGACCGGGGTTGATCTTTGCGAGTGACTTAGGCTTTACCCTGCGCGAAAAGGTTTACCATAACTACGGGAATTCCCTTTCCGGGGAGCGTGTACTGTGGCACCGGTTGAACCCATTTTTGCGGTCGCTGCATGTGCCCAATATCATGACGATCATGATGCGTGCGAATGCATTGGCCAGCATCAACACAACTGAGGAGCAGATGCGCCCGGCTGACCTAATTATTCGTCAGCCGGTTGCGGGGTATGGTCTTTTCGACTTCGACCAGTTTGATTCCCTGCGTGAGCGTGGTTACGAAAACACGAAGGCTGCTCTAACCAAGTTCGAAGCAACGGCTAGCAGTTAGTGATTACTTCATGCCCGTTGTTGCGATGCCCGTGGTGATGAAGCGCTGCAAAAACGCAAATACAACGGTGATTGGCAGCAATGTAAGGACTGTCATGGCGAGGATGTAATGCCATTGTGTGTCGTGTTGACCGCGGAAGCTGTTCAGGCCGATTTGCAGCGTAAACACCTCGTTTTCGCTCAGCACGATGAGCGGCCAAAGAAAATCGTTCCAGCGCCACATGACTGAAAAAATTGCGAGTACAGCTAGGGCTGGCCGCGCCAAGGGCAGTATGATTTGCCAATAGATGCGCCACTCAGTTGCGCCGTCAATGCGTGCTGAGTCAATAAGTTCGTCGGGGATGGTGAGCATATACTGGCGCAGTAAAAATACCCCGGTTGGGGTGGCGGCACCAGGAATGATGACCCCCCACAAAGAATTGTTCATGTTCAGTTCGGTTATCACGAGGAACGCGGGCACAAGAATCACCGAGATTGGGATCATCAAGGTGGCAATAATAATTATGAAGATCACGTCGCGGCCAGGAAAGCGGTATTTGCTCAGCGCGAACGCAGCCATGCTGTTAATTGTTAGTGTGATGAAGGTCGCAACGATGGTCACGAACAGGCTGTTAGAAAAGTAACGCAGGAAGTTGAACTGCGTTAGCGGCTCAGTGTAGTTACGCCATGCAAAACTCACTTCGTTGATAGGGCGGCGTCTGTCAATGTCCACGTCAATAAACGCTTCTGGGTTGCTAGGGTCAATCATCCGAGCTTGATTGCCCATGGGCCGCCCAAACTGCACCAGTTGCTTGACGGTGCCATCTTCCATGATGACCTCGTACAAAGGCAGGGGTTCGTCTCGCCCTTCCACTTGCACCATAACCTGTGAATACGGTAGCAACCGATTTGGAAAGCGGTCTAGCGCGGACTCGGTTTTGAACGAAGAAAATAGAAGCCACACGATAGGGCCAAACATGATAAGGGTGCCGAATGCCAGGTAAGCATAGGTAAGGACATCAGCCAGCGCTGGCCCCTGATTCCCTTGGGTGCGGGTGAGGTATCTTGCAATCATTGTGTTCGCCTTTATAACCTAAGTGGCTTCGTTCCGCCTACCAACATATAGCTGTAGCATCGTTAGGATAAACAGGGTTATTCCCAGCACTACCGACGCCGCAGCCGCCAGCCCAAAAATCCGAGTGGAACCGGCAAAACCAGTCTCGTAAATGTACTGCACCATGTACCTTGTTGCGCTACCGGGGCCACCGCCTGTGAGGACAAATACCTGGTCAAATACCTGCACCGCACGAATGAGTGCAAGAATGATGACGACAAACATGGTGGGCATTAGCAGCGGCAGGGTGATGAATCGGAACGCGTGCCAGTTGTTTGTGCCGTCGATTTCGCCTGCTTCGTACAATTCCTTTGGGATGGCCTGTAACCCGGCCAGCAGTATCAGCGTGTAAAAGCCCATCTGTGCCCAAATGCTCACAAAAACGATCCAGAAGCGTGCCCAATTGACTTCGCTTAAAAACGTAATCGGTTCAACCCCGAAGCCAATTAACGCTGCATTGAGCAGTCCGTCACGGTCAAGCAGCCAACGCCAGATCAAGCCCACTACGATAGGCGAAAGCAGTACGGGATAGAAGAAAACGCTGCGGAAAAAACCACGCCACTTGATCTTGCGGTTGAGAATAAGGGCTGTAATCAGTGAAAGCACGACCATTCCCGTTACTTGGAAGGTGACGAAAAAGATCGTGTTGTAGATGGCACGCCAGAAAATATCCTCGGTGCAGGTGTTCGGTTGCAGGTAATTGCCGCAATCGAAGAGCAGTTCAAAGTTCTCTGTACCCACGAAGGTGCGGTCTGCCGGGAAAATGCGAGTGCCCCCGGTAAAGGCATAATAGAAATTAAGAATCATCGGCAGCAGCACAAATACGGCGAAAACGAGTAGATTTGGCACTACAAACACATAGGCCATGTTTCTGATGCCAATCACGCGCTGAATGGGGCCGAAGATGAGTTCAAAGGCATTCATAACGTGTTCGAAGATTTTGCTGAGAAACCGACTCACGGCATTGGGGCGTGTATTTTGTTGTTCATCTGGTGGGGTGCTTTCGATTCGGTCGTGGCCGAATTCTGCCTGAGCCATGATCGTAGCCTCTTTGTTATGTCCGCTAGTGGGGTTTTTACTTGACCGGCGACCAGTGTATCAAAAAAGGCTACTGGCAGGGTATGCCAGCAGCCTGAAAGACCTTGCGGTGTTGGTTAAGTGTTAACGAGCGGCTTCTGCAATAGCTTGGTCAATGTCAGCCTGGATGCGCTCAATTGCTTCGTCCAGGGTTAATTCACCAACGATAACCTGCTCAAGACGGTTAGGCGTTTCTCGCCAGATGATGAAATTGTACGGATATGCTTGCAACGCGGATGCTGTAGGCTCAAGCTTAGGGACTTGGGCCGTAAACGTACCGATTGCCGCACGGGCCTGTTCGTCATCGGTCAGGAAGTCAACACCTGTAGCGGCTACACCAGCATGTGCAGGGATAAACAGGGTGCGAGCGGCAAACTCACGATACACGTCTTCCTGAGCCAGATAGTCCATCACGCGGGCGACTTCTTCTGGATGCTCAGTGTCTGCAATTGGCACAAGCGCAGCCCCACCGGGCATACCTGTGCATCCGCCAGGGCCACACGGGTTGGGTACCACACGCCAATCGAAGAAGTCACCAATGCGCTCGCTCATGTTGGCGATTTGCCAGCTACCGCTCATGTACATGACAAGTTCACCGGCTGCAAAGGAATCTACCGCGTCGGCGTAGCTTGCCTCCGAGCCGACCCAAATCTCAGGCGGGGCGAGATCTTTTTCGTGCCATTCGATAATCATTTCTGCGGTGGCGCGAAAGCCCTCGTCGCCTATGAGGTTCACTTGGCCTGTTGCTTCGTCGAAGTAAGTCGCCCCCATGCTGATCGCGGGGCCGGCAACACGGTGCCCGGAGCGGTCTATTGCGACGACGTAAGGGGTGTCGGTTGCCTCTGCGACCTCTGTTGCTGCATCAATCCAGTCCTGCCAGGTTGCACCCTCGCCGGGGAGTTCGACACCAGCACGGTCAAATAGGGTGGCATTGACGTAAGGCCCGGTAATGGTGAGCTGTGTCATCATTCCGTAGATTCCCTCAGCACCGTTTGGCCGCATGGGATCAAGTGTGCTGCCGAAGCTTTCTTCCCAGTAAGCAACGTCCACGTAAGGGCTGATGTCCAGGTAGTATTGGGAAATGCCAGCAAGGTCGGTAACGCGGGCCATGTCTGGCCCTTCGCCTACCTCAAGCTGGCTGGCAAGGTTATCGCGGATCACGTTATAGCTTACCGTGTCTAGAACGACGTCAATATCGGGGTTATCTGCCTCGAAACGGTCAAGTAGTTCGCGCAAAACTTCGCCCTCAATGCCGTCGTTGTACCATGCAATTCGCAGCTCTACTGTGTCTTGGGCACTCACCCCGACCACGCTCACGGCCATGAACACCGCAACGAATATGACTAAGGAAAATCGTTTGGTCATTTCTTGCTTCCCTTCGTAGCAAACGTAGCAAAAACAAATTGTTTGTTGTGTATGGTGCAATGGACTGGCAGCAGTGGGTGTAATTAGGAATAGATGTACTTCATCGCCCAGTCCGGTTGCTTCTATATACTGTGTGGATAGTATAACGGTTATGGGCAAAAAAAGTTATGGCAGGAAGCACAAGAGTACGGGCGGCAGGTGGGTTCAATACCCGCCGCCCTGCGAAAGATGCTATTTCACGTCATGCCAGGCGGTGTGAACTTCAGATGCCTCGGCTTTGATTGCCCGAAGCAGGGCGTCTTGGTCAACCGGAATGCTAAAGATGCGAACACCGGTGGCATGGTAAATCGCGTTGCAAATGGCGGGCGTAGTGTTGATTGACGGGATTTCACCTACGCCTTTAGCACCATAGGGGCCAGCTTCGGCACGGTGTTCCACTAAATGCGAGATGATTTCCGGTGTGTGTTTGATGCTGGGCATCTTGTAGCGGGCCAGCAGGTGCGTCCACGGGATGCCGTCTTCCGTGATGTAGGCCTCGGTTAGGCAGTTACCCATTGCCATCACGATGCCGCCCTCAATCTGCCCTTGAAGCATGAGGGGGTTAATGGCGCGTCCGATGTCCGTGCCGCTTACGACCTTAAGCACTTTGATTTGCCCGGTTTCGGTATCGACTTCCACAAGGGCGGCCTGCGTTGCGTAGCTAAAGGCAAAGTGCATGTCGCCACCTTCACCAAGCGGCTTGGTTGCGGGTGCCCAATACTCGTGGCGTGAGATCGGCTTCAGACCGCTTTGGCGCATGAACTTGACGACTTCGCCAAACTCGACGCTGTGCCCGTTGCGGCGCATCAGGCCTTCTTCGTAGTAGATTTCCTCCGGCGGCACGTCAAGGATTTCAGCGGCAGACTTGGTCATGGCCTCGCGCAGGGCGGATGCCGCAAGACGGGCGGCATTACCCGTCATGAACGTTTGGCGGGAGGCCGTTGTCGGGCCGCCGTTGGGGGTCAGGTCTGTGTCGCACAGCAACACACGCACTTTGTCGTAGGGCATCCCCATTTCTTCCGCTGCGCACTGAGCGACGACATGCGCGATGCCCTGGCCCATGTCTGCCGCTGCGGTGCGTACCTGAATGGTGCCGTCTTCAAACGCTTCGATCTCAGCTTCGGAGACATCTGGCGCGCCGCCACCAAGACCGGTGTTCTTGTAAGCGGCTGCAATGCCCCAACCGTAGGCCTTGTGCCCCTTGCGCCAGCCCCATTTGAAGCCGCTTCCGTTGTGATGGGTAATCATGTCCGCTTGGACGCGGTCAATCGTTTCCAACAATCCTACGGATTCGCGCAAGACCTGACCCGTGGCGGTTGTGATGCCTACCTTTTGGGCGTTAATGCGCCGGAACTCAATCGGGTCAATGTCGAGAGCTTGTGCAACCATGTCCATGTTTTGCTCAACGGCAAAGGCTGATTGCGTTACACCAAAGCCACGAAACGCGCCTGACGGCGGATTGTTGGTATACATGGCATAGCAGTCAATTTTTGCGTTGGGCACGTTGTATGGACCTGTGGCGTGGGTTGTAGCACGCGTCATGACTTTGTCACCGAGTGATGCGTATGCGCCTGTGTCGCCATACAGGGTAGCCTGCACTGCTATGAGGCGGCCATCGCGCTTAGCACCCGTTTTAATATGAATCGTGGTCGCGTGACGTTTGGGATGGAAGATGAGCGATTCCTGGCGTGTGTACAGCATCTTGATCGGCTTGCCTGTGACCTGCGCCAGCATTGCGACATGAATCTGGCCGGCGATGTCTTCCTTACCACCGAAACCGCCACCGATCAGCGTGCCAATCACGCGGACTTGCTCTTCTTGCAGGTTCATCGCGCGGGCTATCTGATTGCGATCCTGGTAAGGGATTTGTGAGCCGACGTAGATCGTCAGTTTTTGGTGGTCGTCATCATAGCCAGCCGGAACGCCTATAGCGCACTCTGGTTCAAGGAAGGCGTGTTCGGTTGTGGGAGTGTGGTAGGTGTGTTCGACAATGACATCGGCCTCTGCAAACCCCGCGTCAATATCTCCGTGACGAACCTTAATGTGCTTGAGCAGGTTGCCTGTGGGGTGTTCTGGATGCAGGTTCGGTGCTTCAGGCGAGTGAGCGTATTCTGGTGTGGTGATAACCGGAAGCGGGTCATATTCCACGTCAATGAGCTTGAGGGCCGCATCAGCGATTTCAGGTGTGTCCGCTGCAACAAGCGCAATCGCGTCGCCGACATAAAGCACTTTTTCGTCGGACAGAACCGGCCAGTCTAGATATATTAGGCCGTGAATGTTCTTACCGGGTACGTCTTCGTGGGTAAGCACAGACTGCACACCCTCGAGTGCCTTGGCCTTCTCCGTGTTAATGTTCAAAATGCGGGCGTGAGCATAAGGTGAGCGCAGCGTGCGTGCGTACAACATCCCGTCAAACACGTAGTCATCGGTGTACTTGGCTTCGCCTGTGACTTTCTGCTCGACTTCGACCGGCGGCACACTACGGCTGATGACATTCATCGGCTCTACGATAGCTGGGTCGTTTACAGGCAACGGCCCCTCGCCGCGTTTTTCTGCGGCAGCAGACTGGATAGCATGAATAACGCTCGTGTAGCCTGTGCAGCGGCAATAGGTGTCCTTAAGGGCTACCTTGATGTCGTGTTCGTCGGGGTTGTCGTTTTCTTCAACCAGGGCAGCCGCAGTCATGATAAGGCCGGGTGTGCAAAAGCCACACTGTACTGCGCCGTGGTCGATAAAGTTCTTTTGCATTGGGTCAAGCTTGCCATTGGTGGCTAAGCCTTCAATTGTCGTTACATGACGACCCTGCGCTTTCCAAACTGGGTACACGCAGGAGTCAACTGGCGTACCATCCACCCAGACAGTGCAAATGCCGCATTCAGCCTCCTCACAGCCGATCTTGGTACCGGTTAGGCCGAGGTCTAGCCGCAGGAACTGCGACAGTGTGCGGCTTTCTTCCACGTCCAGTGAATGCTCTTGGTTGTTGACGGTGATATTTAGGGTTTTGGTCACAATAAGTCTCCTGATGGTCTAGGCACCCACGCCTTCGGGAACAGCGGTGCCGGTTTGCACGCGTTCGATGGCGAGGGTTAATGTGCGTTTGAGCAGCACTTCGATCATTTCCTGGCGATATTCAGCCGTGGCGCGGTACTTGCTGGTGCGCGGGTTCAGTGTGTCGTGGGCCACGCGTAGCGCCTGCTGAATGGTATCTTCGTTGGCGGGTTGGCCCTGTAAATAGTCTTCGACCTCAGCGGCACGATAGGGACGTGGTGCAACCGGGGCAAGGCATACGCGGGCATCCGTGAAGTGTTCACGTGCCTCGTCCAATTCAACCCACACGGCACAGCCTAGAATGGGCAGCGCAACCCCCTGCGGGCGCATAATGCGCTTGAACGCTGTGGCTTGATTGGCGCGTGTTGGCTCGAACCGCAAACGGATGAGCAGGTCACGGGTGCTGTCTAGCAGGGACTTACCCGGGCCGAGATACATCTCGCGAATGGGTTGCCACTGGCGTTGGCCGTCTTTAATGATTTCGGCTTGCGCATCCAGGGCGACGAGAGAAGTCGTGCCATCACCGGCTGGTAAGGCATGGGCAACGTTGCCGCCAAGCGTCGCGACATTGCGCACTTGCGGGCCACCAACCACACCACAGCTTTCTACAAGGCAGGTGGCTCTTTCTGCCAGGGCGGGAGATTTGACAATTTGCGCATGCGTAACACCTGCGCCAATGTACGTGTATTTCTCATCTGCGGTGATGTGACACAACTCACGAATGGACGTGACATCAACAAGTGCTTCTTGCGGGTCTGCGCCTTCGGCGCGCAGGTCAACCAGCAGGTCGGTGCCACCCGCGATAACACGCGCTTTGCCGCCATATTGACTGAGGGCTGTGACGGCTTCATCAACGGTTTGCGGAGAGTGATAATGGTTCCAGAGTTTCATCTTAGTTTCGGCATACCTCTTATCTACACAACAGGGATAAGCAGGCACTTTTCGCCGGGCATATATATGCCCCAGCGCCGCCACACGGATGGCGACCTGCCGACTATCGCAATGATAGGTACTTCCCTAAGTTTTGTCTAATGTGGAATTCAGTGCGGTTGCGTCTGGTACGACACCCGTCATCATCAAGCCAATCTCTTCGGCAGTCGTCACATCGTTATTGACGATACCAATGATGCGCCCCTCATACATAACCAACACACGGTCAGACAGGGCACGTATTTCGTCCAGGTCTTCTGAGATGAGTAACACAGCGGTGCCGTTGGCGCGTTCTTCCAGCAAACGCTTGTGAATGTACTCCGTCGCACCAATGTCTACCCCACGTGTGGGTTGAGCAGCGATTAAGACCCGTGGCTTTTGTGCCAATTCACGCGCCAAAACCAGCTTTTGAATATTGCCGCCGCTCAGGTTTTTGATAGGGGTTACGTGACTGGGTGTTTTAATTTCAAAATCAGTGATTTTTTGCTGCGTATCGGTGCTGATGCGCTTACTGTTCAAAAAGATGCCGCCTACAGCGTAGGGTGATTCGTTATGGTTGTGCAGCACATAGTTCTCGGCGACGGTAAATTCCTTGACAACCCCGTCTATCATCCGTTCTTCTGGGATGTACGAAACGCCCTGCGTTTTCATATCCAATGGAGACGCCCCCGTAACTTGTTTGCCCTGCACCGTAATTTGGCCGCTGGTAACGGGGCGCAGTCCTGCGATGACCTGGGCAAGTTCGTGTTGACCATTGCCACTCACGCCCGCTACACCCAGAATCTCGCCAGCGTGAAGCGCGAACGAAACGTCGTGTAAGCCAATATCATCGCGGTCGCTGAGGGCAGACACACTATCGAGGGATAGTCGCACTTCTGCCGGGTTTTGTGGGGGGCGTTCGTAATCTAGAAGTACCGGACGCCCGACCATCATTTCGGCCAGCTTGGGTTTGGTTGCCCCTTCCACTGGGATTGTATCCACACGACGACCGTCACGTAGCACGGTGATTCGGTCGCTAATCGCGAGTACCTCGTGCAGCTTGTGGGAGATAAAGATCAGGGCGCGCCCGTCGTCCGCCAGTTGACGGAGGATGATAAATAGATCATCCACTTCCTGTGGCGTAAGTACAGCCGTTGGCTCATCCAGGATGAGCAATTCTGCCCCACGATACAGCGCCCTTAGAATTTCTACCCGTTGTTGCTCACCGACGGCAAGCTGCCATACTGGAATGTCCGGGTCAACTTTTAGATTGTAGGCTTGTGAAAGCTCGGTAAGCTGACTGGCCACGCGACGGGTGTCACTCAACAATCCACGGCGGGATTTCATGCCCAGAGCAACGTTTTCTGCGACTGTTAGCGAAGGAACCAGCATGAAGTGTTGATGGATCATGCCAATACCGTGTGTAATAGCATCTTGTGGTGACCGCACCTGGATTCGCTGGTCATTGATGGTGATTTGACCTTCATCCGGTTGGTAAAGGCCGTAGAGCATCTTCATGAGCGTGCTTTTGCCAGCGCCGTTCTCCCCCAACAGGGCGTGAACTTCGCCTGCTAGCACATCGAAGTCAATGTGATCTGCTGCGAGAACGCCAGGGAAGCGCTTTACAATGTTGGACATTCGCAGATTGCTGATTTTTGTGCTTGTGTTGGATGCGGCCAT
>CAWUJQ010000037.1:0-21941 GCA_963922445.1 uncultured bacterium | reverse complement strand
CCCGCTTCTAACCGCTCTACGATGTCCCAGCCATAGTCACGCACATGATACGGATTGTCATAGAGCTGCTGCCGCTCATCCGCAGATAGATGTACACCCTCAAGCGTCGTCTGCCGGTTGAGCGGCACCATAAATACTGCCACTCCCCCAGGCGCAGTTACTCGCCGGATTTCACGGATTGCGTGGGCGTCGTCGGGGATGTGTTCCAGCACATGGGAACACAACACAATGTCAAACGCAGAGGTGCGTGTGGGCATGTTGGGCAGGCTGAGGTGTATGTCCACGTCCGGGTCGATAATGTCTGCGGTGAGGTAGGCAATCCCGCGCATGTGACCAAAGCGCTCCCGGAAGATGGGCAGCGGTGCGAAGTGCAAAAAAGACTGCGTCCCGGTGCGGGATGGCAGCAGCGTTTGCGTCAGGTAGTGCCACAGCAGGCGGTGCCGTTCCAGTGAACCGCACACCGGGCAGCGGGCATCCGGGCGGCGTGGGACCCCAAACGGCTCGAATTTGGCGCTGAACGACTTGCAAATTGGGCAGTAGCGACGCAGTCCGAAGTGGCGAAGCCTTTTCGCTAGATTGCCGCGATTGTATTGCAATTCACTGAAGATACTGCCGTACATGCGCGCCTACCGTCCGTGCAGCGCGTTGACCGTCCGCACCGGGTTAACCAATGCCCCGATAGGCTCCGCTGTTATCCTAACCACATCCCCACTGACCAGCGAAAACTCCATTGGGATGTTGATGCCGCTGCCCGTTAGCAAAACCACGCCTTCCGGGAATGGCTTACACCGTCCGAGGTAATCCACGAGCGATGCCAGGGGCCGCTTGATGTTGCGCGTTTGCGTCTCGCCAGTGAAGACCACATCCCCCTCACGCTCAACGGTCATACGTATGGTGATATTCGGGAAGTCCGCCGCGCCGGGTTGCAGCCAAATTCGCGGCCCAAGCGCGCACGACCCGTAATACACCTTAGCCTGCGCCAGATAGAACACGTCTTCACGCACAATATCACGGGCGGTCATGTCGTTGCCCAGGGTAAAGCCAACCACTTCAAGGCGGTGATTGAGTACAACTGCCAGTTCCGCCTCTGGAATAGACAGCGCGGCATCAAACCGGATGCCCACGGGTGCATCATGCTCAACCACTTCACTGCCCAGCGCTTTGTGGAACAGCGGCGGACGCTCCGCAGTTTTGGCTTGCTCACCATACGTTAGGCCGCCCGCCCAAACATGCACGGAACCTGGCCATTGCACACTTACAGGAGCCGCTTCGACCGACTCCCCCATGGACTGCTCTAGCTTGTCCATCAGCGATTGGGCGGGCACTTGCAGGAGGTTGTCGAGTGTGGCCATGTCACCATACAGCGCGTGAAGGCCTGCGTCCGTCTGCAAGCCGAGGCGATAGGTGCCATCAGCGGCGGCATACCCCGTTAGAAATCGTCTGCTCATGTCGTGGACTCAGTTTGGTGTAAGTGGATGAGTTGGTACGCATCGCTAAGCGAGGCAGCAAATCGGAATCGGTAGGCCTCTTGCTCAAGCAGCTTAAGGACAACGCTAACGATGCGCCGTGCAAAGATGTTTTCAATGCACATCACACACAGTGGCACATTGTGCGGCATGGTACGAGTGGCCGCCCTCAGGTGACCGAGGGTGCCCGGTTCCGAGGGCATGGGTACGCTGCCGGGGTTGTGGATGATGTACACCGAATACGCCCGACTGCGCGCAAGGTCGTAGCACGCTGCAATCGCATTGTTGTACTCAGCCCAGCTTTCGACAGGTGCTTCATAATCCACTTTGATGATGATCTCGGCGTCATCATCCCAACCCACGGTAATCAAAGCTGCGGCCTAAACAGGCGCAGCGGTCATTTTATTGCTCAACCGCCCCAACCCGCTAATTTCGACAACGTACTCATCGCCCGGTTTCATGTAGTTCTTTTCGTCCATGCCCAAAATAACGCCTTCCGGCGTGCCCGTGGAGATAATATCACCGGGCTGCAACGTCATGTGGCGGCTTGCAAACGAGATGATTTGTGCAACTGAGAAAATCATATGCTGTGTGTTGCTGTTTTGACGTAGTTCGCCATTGAACCAGCCTTGAATTGTCATGTTGGTAGGGTCACCCGCCTCGCTTGCGGTAACCACATAGGGGCCAATCGGCAGGAATTTATCTGGCGTTTTGCCCAGCAGCCACTGCCCCGTCAAAAACTGAAGATCGCGCTCACTGATGTCGTTGCCATTGCAATAGCCCAGCACGTAATCGAGCGCGTCGTCTTCCGAGACGTTGCGCGCTTCGCGGCCCATCACGACGACCAATTCCGCCTCATAATCGACCGTTGCCCAATCCGTCTTCATAGGGATTTCCTCACCGCTCCCGGCGAGGGCGTTGGTAAACTTGCTGAACAGGATCGGATTTTCAGGGGCGTCCATGCTGCTTTCGTCGGCGTGGCTGCGGTAGTTCAACCCCACGCAGATGATCTTTTGCGAGTTCGGCACGGCTGGCCCCAGGGGATACTTGTCTAATGGATGGATATAGGGCGTGGTGTTCATCGCCAAAAGTGCATCCATGCTTTCTAGCGCACTTGACCCCGCCCTGTAAAAGGCGTCCGGCGTCGTTGGCACATCCACACCCAGCCCGTTTGCGGCGGCTGCAACATCAACAACGCCTTCGTCCGTTAATACGCCCAGCATGAGGCTTTCCCCAAGGCGATAGGTGAGCAACTTCATTGATTTTCAGCCCTTCTTATGATTACGATTCGCTTAGCTTGTAAAATTGTACACCATTTCCAAAAAAGATACGGTCTTGCTCTTCAGTGGACAGCGCTGTTAGCCACGCTTTGATGTCGGTAATCCACCCCTCGTAGGTTTGTGTGCCTGTAAAGCTGTGCGGAAAGTGACTGCTGTACATCAAGCGGTTGGGGGTGAACGCTTCAAGGAGTGCATCCTTGCGCGCGGCAAGTTTGTCGGGTTGCAGCGCCCTGCCAGCAGTGAGCGCACTCGTTTTGCAATAGAGGTTTTCACAGGTACCAAGCCGTTGAATCGTGTTTAGCCACAGGGCGTCGTCGTCAGGACTGTCACTCTCGTCATAGACCAGTCCGTTTAGCGCGAACATGACCTCTGGGCAGACCTGCACCATATTCACGATGGCGTCTGCCTGGTCGATTCGTGCGTCCAGGTCAAAGGAAAATTTGTAGTCTGCCAGGTTGCGTATGGTGTCCAGGAAGGTTTCCTCCTGAATCAATGCATCCCGCTTTTGCCGGAGCGTGCGGCGCACCCCCTTCACCAACGGCATTTGCTCCAGGATGGTCAACATGGCATGGAAGTTATGGTTTTCCAAAGGCACAAACGCAACAATGCCCTTGATGCGCGTGTCTTGCTTGGATAGCTTCGTGAACCACTCTACTTCTGGCCGCCACTGTTCGGGCAACCCTTCTGCTTCGATGGCGACAAGCTGCGCCACTGTCCAACCATCCCCGGACGCAGGCAATTCGGACGGGGTCACTTGCCGGTTTAAGTGTGGTTGGTTTTTCAACCACGGGTAATAGAGTGTTTCTGGGTTCCAGAATTGCACATGACTATCAGTGATCTGCATAGATGCTTTGCCTACCCCTCTACGTAATCGAATCTTGTGTCCAGTATAAACGACGGCGGCGTGCATGTGAAAATCTGTTTCATGTGGCTCTTGGCGCGCCCCTCGGTAAGCGGTAAAGTGAAGCGAACATAAGCTTAAAGTGTTAAGAAAGTTCCTTTCCTATGAGTCATCTTCTTGAGCGCGAGTCGCCCGTTGGCAAACGGGTGTCTTTATTTGTCACTTGCATGGTCGATGTGATTTATCCGCAAACGGGCATGTCTGTGGTGGATGTGCTTGAACATCTCGGCGTGGCGGTCGATTTCCCGCAGGCGCAAACATGCTGCGGCCAGCCCGGATTTAATGCGGGGTACCACTCCGATGCGCGTGAGGTCGTTAAGCAGTTTCTGCGGGCCTTTCACGAATCAGAGGTTATCGTTACCCCATCCGGGTCATGTGCAGGCATGATCCGCCACGAGTACCCCACATTGTTCGCAGATGATCCCAAATGGCGACCTCACGCGGAAGCTGCTGCTGCTAAAACGTGGGAAATCACGGAGTTTATTGTGGATGGGCTGGGCATCACGGATTTGAATGCCGCCCTACCAGAACCACAGTCCTACGCCGTTCATGATGCGTGCCACGGGATGCGACTGTTGGGTTTGAGTGAGCAAGCACGCACGCTGCTGCAAAATGTTGACAACCTACAACTCGAAACGCTCCCAGAACACGACAAGTGCTGCGGCTTTGGGGGTCTGTTCAGTGTGAAGATGCCCGCCGTCAGCAACGCTATGCTCCAGCGCAAAATGACGTGCATCAATGAATGCCCTGCGGATAACATCGTCACGGGGGATGTGAGCTGCATGACGCACATGAACGGCGGCCTGTCGCGCAATGACTCCCCCAAGCGGGTGCGCCATGTGGTCGATGTGCTGGCGGAGGGTGTGCGTCATGGGGCCAAGAAGGTCAATAATACGACGTAAAACCGACCTATAGTGGGTGTTCGTAGGCGTAAAAAATATAATCCTGAGACGTAGTCTGCACACCCATATCATTTAACATGCGCAGTATTTGGGCGCGATGATCCGTCCCGTGATTGACGACGTGCAGCAGCACTTGCCACAGGATGAGGTCTTTGTCCTCGCCATCAGCAAACGGCTTTTCGAGCAGCATGGCATCGTGTAAATTCGCAATGTAGTCCCGCATATGCTGCTTGACGCCATCCCAGTAAGACCGGATTGCGCGCCAGTCGTTGAATGCGGTGGGGTTTAAAGGTTCTGGAATCTCCTCGCCGCGCAAGCCACTGAACCATGTGTCGTCCACGCTCATCGGGTGAACCACCTGATTGCGCACTGATCCTACGGAATAGGCCGCCTGTTGTGTGAACCGCTCTTGCGATAGCAGCACAATGTACTTGTCCCAGGTGGTGCGGTTTTCTGCAAAATGGTAGTCGTACAAGTGGCGGAAGGCGTCTGCATTCATTACGTTGGCTCCGTGCCTACTGGATTAGTCAAAGAATAGCACAGGTGTTCGTTTGCCGCCACAAAGATTGCCCCGCAATTGTCACCAGCCCCCGTCATCAAGTAGACTGCTCCGCACATTCATCCAACTACCCCACCGGAGACATCCCTCCATGCGCAACCGCACGCGTATCAACCAGGGCTGGTTGTGGCTGCCTACTGAAGCCGATGCCACCACGCCGCTCGATGAGTTTTCACAGATTACTTTGCCCCACTCGCACTCCATTACATCCCACAACAACGTAGGCCCATCGGCCTATACGTTCATATCCACGTATCGCAAGAAGCTTACACTACCAGAAGACCTGAACGGACGCCGCATCTTTATTGACTTTGACGGGGTAATGATTGCCCACACCGTAACGATTAACGATTACGCCTTCCCCGAATATCGCGGCGGCTATACCCCTGCCTCCTATGACATCACAGATCACTGGAACGCAGACGGCGAAAACTGGCTAACCGTCCGCGTGGATGGCACCGAACGCGCTGATATTCCGCCTTTTGGCTATGTGGTTGACTACCTCACCTTTGCCGGGATTTACCGCGATGTGTGGATGCGCTTGGTCGCGCCATGTCACATCAAACAGGTGTTCGTCCAGCCAAAGCAGGTTCTCAAGCAGCCCAAAGTCAAGTCACTGGCCTATATTGCAAATGCCGGTAATGACCGCTTTCGAGGCAAAATCATGACGACGCTGTTGGATGCTGACGGGCAAGACCTGGCGCAAAACACCGAGGATGTTGATTCACCACCCGGTAAAGACGTGTCGCAAAGCGTTATGTTGAATAAATTGCCTGCCGTTGAACTGTGGTCACTGGAAAACCCGACACTCTACACCATGCGCTTCGACCTGCTCAACCAGGACGGCCAACTCGTGGACAGCTACACGCAGCGGTTTGGCTTCCGTAAGGTGAACTTCCGCAAAAACGGCCAGTTCGCGCTCAACGGAAAAGCCCTCAAGCTGTTTGGACTCAACCGCCACCAGACGTATCCTTTCATTGGCGCTGCTGCCCCCGAACGGCTCCAGCGCAAAGACGCCGACATCATCAAACACGAACTCGGATGCAACATCGTGCGCACGTCACATTACCCGCAGTCGCCGTATTTCCTCGACCGCTGTGACGAAATCGGCCTGCTGGTATTCGATGAAATCCCTGGCTGGCAGCACATCGGTGACGACGAGTGGCAGCAGCTTGTCACCCGCGACGTGGCCGCTATGATCGAACGCGACCGCAACCACCCATCCGTGATTATATGGGGGGTGCGCATCAATGAATCGAAGGACAACGATGCGCTCTACGAAGAGACGAACACGATTGCCCACGAGCTAGACCCCACGCGCCAGACGGGGGGCGTGCGCTTTAACATCAAAAGCCGCCTGCTGGAAGATGTGTTCACCTACAACGACTTTTCCAACGACGTGGTTGATCCGCCACACGTCCCGCACCTGATTACCGAGTTCAACGGCCATATGTTCCCAACGAAGATATTCGATCATGAAGAACGGCTCGTGGAACACGCACTGCGCCACGCCCGCATCCAGGACAAGCAAATGGGCCACCCGCAGATTGCCGGGGGCATTGGTTGGTGTGCTTTCGACTACAACACGCACTGGCAGTTTGGTAGCGGCGACCGCATCTGCTATCACGGCGTGATGGACATCTTCCGTTTGCCCAAATACGCTGCGCACTTTTACGGCAGCCAGATTGCCCCGTCGCAGCGCGTCGTGATGGAACCGGCAACCATCTGGTCTGTGGGTGACCGCGATGCCAGTCTCATTGACCCGCTGGTGGTGTTCAGCAACTGTGACGAAATCGAGGTCTTCCTGGGCGAGGATTCAACCGGACGCCACAAGCCCGACCGCAAAAGCTTCCCCAACCTGCCCCATCCACCGTTCCAGGTGACGTTGTTCAAAGCCACGCAGACGTGGGGCAAACGCATCGCGGATTTGCGCGTGGTCGGCTATATCGGCGGTGGGCAGGTTGCAGAGCGCCACTGTATCACGGGCGGGCTTCCCCATCGGTTGGTTTTGCGCGCTGACGATGACACTATTTTCGCGGATGGGGCGGACATGACCCGCATTTCGTGCGTTGTGGTGGATAAGTTGGATAACCGGTTGCCCTACGCCAATGTCATCGTCACGTTTGCTGTTGATGGCCCTGCTGAACTGGTCGGAGAGAACCCGTTTGCCCTTCCTGGCGGACAGGGTGCGATTTACTTGAAGGCTCAACATGATCCCGGAACCGTCACAGTAACCGCATCTGCGCTAGGGTTGGAAGAGGTACGGGTGCAAGTTGCGATAACGATGCCATGATGCGCAAACCCTCAAGTGACATTGGAAGTGGTGTAGACTAGGGACAAAGACGATGGAGAATGCTTATGGACACCACACCCACCCGTACGATCTTTGATGCCGTGACCGACTTTCTTGCCACAGAGCCGTCTCCGCAAGAGATTATTGCGTACCACCTGCCGGATGATCTGCAAAGTCGGCTTAATGAACTGCTGGACAAGAACGGCGAGGGCGAACTTACGCCAGCAGAACACGAAGAGCTTCAGGAGTTCCTAAATACAGATGAGATTTTTTCACTGCTTAAGACCAAGATGAAGCTCAAACTGAAACGGCAGTCCGAATGAGCATTAACAGCGAAATACGTCGCCTCGTCCGTGAACGGGCAGGCGACTGCTGTGAATATTGCTTGCTATCGGAGTATGGCCGTCTGGCCCGCTTTCACTTTGACCATATCATCGCTGTAAAACATGGAGGGGCAGACACCGCTGCCAATCTCTGTTTGGCCTGCCCCAAATGCAATGCCTACAAAGGTGAGAACGTTGCCGCACTCGATCCCGTCACGGGTAATGCAACCAAGCTCTATCATCCACGCCAGCAAACGTGGGCTGACCACTTTATCCTCAATACCGATGCAACGATCTCCGGGCAAACGCCGGAAGGACGTACAACCGTTGCTGTACTGCGTATCAACGACAAAGAGCGCGTTAAGCAGCGCTTGGGTGAGCGTGAAGCGGGTGACTACCCGTGCAAAGCCTCGCAATAGGCAAGTCACCGTCGCAGGTTTCCTTTGCTTTGACACGAAAATTCGCAGAACAATCGTAATCCTGCTTGACAGCATGACGGGCTTGCGCTAGATTTTAGTTAAGCGGTTAACTATACGACTTTCACAAGAAATTAGTGCTGTCCTTATGCCAACCCTACGAGACGTTGCCGAATATGCAGGGGTCTCCACCGCGACCGTATCGAAGGTGCTTTCAAATAAGCCCTACGTCAGCGATGCCGTCCGCGAGAAGGTTTTACAGGCCGTGGAGGAACTGGAATACACCCCGAACCTGGCAGCGCGGGCATTAACCAGTGGCCGCACCAACACCATCGCCGCTGTTTTCCCCTATGTGTTTGATCCCGTCTTTAAAGACCCGTTCGTGATGAAAATCCTCGAAGGGGTTGAGCAAGTTTGCACGGACAACCGTTACAACCTGCTGCTCAGTACGCCCCGCGTCAACGATGACGCGATTGACCCCATCTACCAACAACTGCTGCTCAGCGGCTACACCGAGGGCGTCATTGCGATTGACAACGTGCCGGGTGTGTCCTTTGCGGCAGAGGCGGAAAAACGCGGTATTGCGTCTGTTGTGTTGGGCCACCATGACGGTGAAACGCAAGTGCAAAGTGATAACCGCAATGGCGGCTATCAGCTTATGCAGGCGGTACTTGACAGCGGACATCACGCGATTGGCATTATCAGCGCGCCGGATAGCCTGAATTTGGCCATCAAAGAACGGCTAGGCGGTATGGCCTGTGCTGCCCGCGAAGCGAACGTACCCTTCGCTGCAATGCCCATTGTAGATGGGGATTTTTCAACCGGGAGTGGGGCATCGGCCATACAACGATTGTTAAGCCAAACCCCCGATGTGAGCGTCATCATCTGCCTGAATGACCGCATGGCCATCGGCGCGATGCAGTGGCTACAACACAATGGCTACGCCGTGCCCTATGACATCTCTGTGGTGGGTTACGACAACATTCCGTTAGCGGAGTTCTGCTATCCACCGCTGACAACCGTTGATCAACAGCCCGTCAAACTAGGTGAATACGCCGCCCGGAGCTTATTCCAAAAGCTGAACAAAGAAGCGCCACCTAATGTTGTGCTGCCACCCCAACTGATCCGGCGTGGATCACTGGCAGTTCGGCAATAAAGGGGATGATCGGTGCAGTTGTGCCGGTCAGAGTGATTAATAAGGATAATAACAGGAGCTATCTATAATGAATCGTTTTGTCAAAATTTCGTTGGCTATGCTTCTCGTGCTGGCCATGACCGCCCCGTTTGTGGTGGTTGCCCAGGATGACGAAGAAATCACCCTCCGTTGGCGCACGCGCCCGGACAATCAAGCAGAAATCGACGTGTATCAGGCTGCCAGTGAAGCTATTGACGAGCAGCTTGATGGCATCAGCCTCGTGTACGAGCCGGGTGGTAGCGAGACCGCTAGCTACCAGGACGTGCTGGTAACTGAAATTGATAACGGCACCGCCCCAGACGTGTTCTGGATTCCCGGCACGGACATCGCCCGCTTTGCAGAAGACGGCCTCATCTTGAATCTGGCTGACATCGCTGCTGCTGACGAAGACTACAGCGAAACCGACTTCTACGCTGGCCCGATGGAGTTCCTGACCACGCCAATTGAAGGCCAAGACCCGGCACTGTGGGGCCTGCCGCGTGACGTTTCTGCGTTCGCTATTTACTACAATGCAGAACTGTTTGATGAAGCTGGCCTGGACTACCCTGGTGGTGAAGACTGGGACTGGGAAGCCTTTGCAGAAGCTTCTGAGGAAATCAGCAGCCTGGGCGATGAAGTCTTCGGCTTTGGCATGAACGCATGGTGGGCCAACTACGGCTACTTCGTGAATGCTGCTGGTGGCAGCTTCTTCAACGAGGATTTCACGGGCTGCGCGATTGACAGTGAAGCATCGGTTGAGGGTCTGGAATTTGCAGCAGAGTTGTTTGAAGAGGGCTACGCTGTGCCGTGGGGTACCGACTCCGAGCCACCGTTCCTGGCTGGCAACGTGGGCATGTTCATGAATGGCCGCTGGGCAACGCCGGGTACCATCGCTAATGCCGACTTCGAGTGGAACGTGGCTCCGCTGCCGGTTGGCCCCAGTGGTGAACCGACCAACTGGCTGTTCTGGGGTGGTTACGTTGTAAATGCTGATACGCCGAACCCCGAAGCCGCATGGGAACTGGTTACGCAGTTGACCAGCCCGGAAATTCAGGGCCAAATCGCTTCCCTGGGTGCAAACATCCCCAGCCGCGCTACGGATGAAGCGATTGACCTGTTCCTGGGCACCCTGCCGGATTCGGGCGTGGACAACCAGGCCTTCATTGATGGCACCACTGCCAGTGACGTTCGCACAGAAGCTCCGCTGTTCTTTGGTAACTGGCCTGCTGTAGACACCGCCTATGGCACAGGCGTTACATCCATCTTCAACGGTGAGCAGAGCGCACAGGACTTTGCAGATGCTATCTGCGCTCAGGTTGCACCGGAATTCGACGAAATGTCCTAACGATTAACGGATTGGGGTGTGGCGCTGGCTGCACCCCACCCTAACGTTTCTCCGGTAAAGAAATTCCAAGCGGCCACAAGCCGCTTTTTTTGAATCTGTTCAACCTATTAGATTAAGGGAAAAGACGATGAGTGTAGCCGTCGGAGAGAGGGGGCTAGAGCGCGACCAGAAAGTCCCCGAGAGTGGCAACTGGCTGCTGTGGGCGACCGCCGTCTGGCAAGTCGTGATTGCGATTGCAGCGGCAGTCCTGGCATATCGTGTGTTCGCTGCGGAAACGTTCATGATTTTGGGCAATCCGGCTGAGCTGGGCCGCCCCGTGCAGGTGTTCGCGGCTTTAGTCGTATTCGCCGTGACCGTGCTGGGCATTGTGGGCAGTGTGATGCTTGTGCTGCGGATGCCGCAGGGGCGCTATATGTCCCTGCTGTTGAACACAAGCGGCATGGCCCTATCAGGATTTGTGCTGCTTGGCTTGTGGGGCGTGTATGGCAGCTTTGAGCGCATCGTTGATGGCGTCATGGAGAACGCGCTCATTCTATTGGGTTTCGCCCTCGCTTACGCTCTGTTCTGGATTGCGGGACGACTCCCCGAAGACAGCCGAGGTCGCAGCGGGTTAGAAACCGTATCCTTGGGCATTGCGGGCCTCACTTTGATCGCATTTCTACTTGTTTCCGGGCTGCTACAAGGGATGGCGTTTGCGCTTAGCCAGTATTCATCGCTAACGACGCAAATTGTGAGCGCTGCGTTTACCATCTTTATGATCTTGATGCTGCGTTTGTTGCAGGTTGGTCACTTATTCGGTGAAACCCCTGACGAACGGGCGGCGTGGCAAGGCTGGCTGATGCTGGCCCCGAACATCTTCGGGTTTGTGTTGTTTTTTGCCGGGCCGCTGCTGCTATCGCTGTACCTCAGCTTCACGGATAGCTCTGTGGGGCAGGTACCGCAGATGAACAACGCAGCCAATTACCGCGAAATCCTCTCACTGGAACTGCAACCCACCACTGACCTTGAAGCTAACCCGCAGGCTGCACTCACATTTGGCTATGCCACGCTAACCGACTTCCGCATCGGTGATACACGCTATGTCATCGGTGCGCGGGACGTGGGGTTCTGGATTAGTATGCGTAACACGCTCGTCTTCTGCTTGATGCTGCTGCCGTTGGCTGTGATTCCAGCGTTGGGCATGTCGCTCGTGTTGAACTCGAAGTTACCCGGCGTAAACATCTTCCGAGCGGTGTTCTTCTTGCCGTCGGTGGCGGCAGTCGTCGGTACGGCCCTCATCTGGCGCTGGCTGTATGACCCCACCATTGGCTACATCAACTATGCGATTTCCGGCGTGGTGGGCGCGCTCAACATCATCCCTGGCTTCAACGTCGAAGACCCCGCAATTCAATGGCTGACTGGCCCCGGCGTAGTGCTGTTCTCGATTGTGCTGCTCAGTGCGTGGCAGGTGGTGGGCTATAACACGGTGCTGTTCCTCGCCGGGTTGCAGGGCATCCCCAAGGTGCTGTACGAAGCCGCCCAAATCGACGGGGCCAACCGCTGGCAGCAGTTTCGCAACGTGACACTGCCCATGCTGGCCCCGACGAGCTTTTTCGTGCTGATTACGACGATGGTCACGGGGTTGCAGGTGTTCAACGAGCCGTATGCGCTGTTCCCGTCGCGCCCGATACCGTCACAGGCGCGCACATCGGTGTATTACATGTATACGCAGGGCTTTAACGAGTTCCAGTTTGGCTATGCGTCATCCGTCGCGTGGATTCTGTTTCTGATTATCTTTGCGTTCACGCTCGTCCAGTTCCGCATCAACAGCAGTAACGCCTACGAATAGGGAGATAATCTTGACCATGAATAAGACCGTTATTGGCGACATGACGCTGGGAACGCTGCTCGGACGGCTGCTGGCCTATGCGCTGCTGACCGGGTTCGCCTTCCTGATGATCTTCCCGTTTTTGTACATGATTACGGCATCGCTCAAAACGTCAGATGATGTGTTTCGCAATCCGCCGCGCCTGCTGCCGCTCAGCCAGCAAACCACCGACGTTGATGGAGAGCAAGTCGGACTTTATGAGTTCAATGTAGATGGGCAAACGCGCACCTTTATCCTCACGGACGAGAGCGAACGTTTTGGCTTTTTGACAACCGAAGACTTGCTGCTCGTTGACGAGCCGCGAGACAGCGACATCACGCTGCAAATCCTGTTTGATGAGCTGGGCGAGCCGCTCCGTGAGGATGTGTTTATTGCGTCCGATGGCGACGAAGAAGAATTCGATGTGTACAGCGTCACAGTGGACGGCGAAGAACGTGAACTGCTGCTGGCTTATCGCAGCTCACTGGATAAGTTCGTGGCGCTGGATGACGCAAGCATCGAGACGTATGCTGTTGAGCGCACCGCTACACCGATTGAGTCGGTTGATTTCCAATGGGACAACTACGACGCGTTCTTCGAGCTTGACCTGGATCGGGCGCTGGTCAATACAACACTGGTGACGATTCTTGTCGTGAGTGGTCAGTTGGTCACATCGATTTTCGGCGGATATGCGTTTAGCCGGGTTAAGTTCCGGGGGCGGGATACGCTCTTCCTGATGTACCTTGGCAGCATCATGATCCCGTTTATCGTGCTGGTGATCCCGATGTATCGGTTGATGGTGATCCTGGGGTGGCAAAACCAGCTTGTGTCGCTCATCATCCCGTGGATATTCACGGCATACGGCACCTTTTTGATGCGGCAGTTCTTCATCAGCATCCCTAAGGAAGTGGAAGAAGCGGCCCTCATGGACGGCGCGAGCCGCTTTCGGGTACTGTGGCAGATATTTGTGCCGCTCAGCCGCCCCGCGATTGCGACGCTGGCCATCTTCTCGTTTTTGTATGCGTGGAACAGCTTCTTGTGGCCGCTGCTGATTATCAACGAGGCCAACGCGGAAAATCATGTGCTGACGCTGGCGTTGATTCAGTTGAGCAATATCGCGGCTGACCGCCCCAACATTGTGCTGACGGGCGCGGCGATTGCGATTCTGCCGCCGATGATTATCTTCATCTTTGCGCAGCGCTACTTTATCGAGGGTGTGGCGACGAGCGGGTTGAAGGGGTAGTTGGCATTCTAGGCACGCCTATTGAAATTGAGCTTGTGGAATGTACTGAAAAACGAAACGCGGGTGGCAGTGCGTTTTGACTGCCACCCGACATCTTTCAGACGATGGTTAATGCTTAGACACGGTGCAATTGGTTAGATGCTGCCAAAGTAGAACGTGATGTCGTTCTCAGTCACGATCACGTCTGTAAAGCGGCCCTCGTACTGACCCCGTGCGTAGTTGCGCCATGCACTATCGACGCTGTTGTTGATCTGTTGCAGCAGGCTATCGGAAATGGTGTCACCAGCGACTTGAACACTGGTCACGTTCCAGGTAATGCGGCCACCCTCTACACTGGGGACGGATGTAGATGTAACATCAGCGCTGCCGCCACGGTAGTTGTAGGTGGCTGTGACCTGTGCCGCCCCCGGCACCAGATTAACCGAGACGTTGCTGACGCGAACGCGGGCGGGGTTGTTGATACGAAAGCTGTCGTTGATGTCCGCCTCGGTCAGCGTGTAGGACCCGCGTGCAGCATCCACACCGTCGTCGCCATTTGTCGGCTCGGCCATCGGCTCTTCGGTGGGAGCGCTGTCACCGTCTGTTGGTTCTGCCACTGGCTCTTCGGTGGGGGCACTCTCACCTTCTACTGGCTCGGCCACTTCTGCTTCGGTGCTGGCTCCAAAGTAGAAGGTGATGTCGTTCTCAGTCACGATCACGTCGGTAAAGCGCCCCTCATACTGACCGCGTGCGTAGTTGCGCCATGCGCTGTCTACGCTGTTGTTGATCTGTTGCAGCAGGCTATCGGAAATGGGGTCGCCGGCGACTTGAACACTGGTCACGTCCCAGGTGATGCGACCGCCCTCTACACTGGGAATGGCCGTCGATGTAACGTCAGCGCTGCCGCCACGATAATTGTAGGTAGCGGTCACTTCGGCTGCGCCCGGCACCAAATCGACCCCAATATTGCTGATGCGAACGCGGGCCGGATTGTTGATACGAAAGCTGTCGTTGATGTCGGCTTCGGTGAGCGTGTAGGAGCCTTGACCCTGAGCAAATGCAGGGATGGCGAACAGAATCGCACTGACAACAACCATCATGCTGATAAACTGTTTGCGGAACTTCACGGTTTTACTCTCCTTAGTTGGTTCATTTGAATGACACCCATATGTTAGATGAGAGATGTTTGCTAACTGTATGTCATCGGTAAAACCGCTGAAAATTCCTGTAAAGCCTAATTTACATCCCTTGTGATTCAGCTAGACGGTGTTGTTCCCAACACTCGCACCGTTTTGATACCCCCACCCCAATGCTATCATAGACGGCAATCCAACAACGCAACAAACACGGAACACATCCCATGAAACTGACATTCCTCGGCGGCGCGGACGAAGTCGGCGCAAGCTGTACCCTCATTGAAATCGCGGGCAAGAAAATCCTGGTGGATGCGGGCATTCGCATCAGCCCGAAGACCAGCCGGGGCCTGCAAAACGACCAACTCCCCCACCTGGCCCACATCGCAGACGTAGGCGGCCCGGATGTGATGCTCATCACGCACGCCCACACCGACCACACGGGCGCACTGCCGCAGGTGATTCGCAGTTACCCGCATGTGCCTATCTACGGCACGCAGGCGACCATTGACCTCAGCCGTGTGCTGCTATCGGACAGCAGCCGCCTGATGGAAAGCCGCCTGGAAGCTGACGGCGAACTCCCCTTGTATGATGCGGAGGACGTAGAGCGGCTGTTTGAGCGCTGGCAGCCCGTACCGTTCCAAAAGGCGATTAAGCTCGGTGCGGATTTGCAAGCGACGTTTCATCCGAGCGGGCATATTGCTGGGGCTGGCATGATTGTGTTTGAGAGTACCGAAGGCGTGCTGGTGATGAGCGGTGACGTGTCCGTATCGAATCAACGCACGGTGGTGAGTGCCAAGCCGCCCCGCATCAAGGCAGACGCACTTGTGCTGGAAAGTACGTATGGCGGGCGTCCGCATGCGAACCGCGCCTACGAAGAGCGCCGCCTAATTGACACGCTCAAGCAGGTGGTAGAAGGCGGCGGTAAGGTCTTGATTCCGGCATTTGCCCTGGGACGTGCCCAGGAAGTGATCCAAATTTTGCTTGCCTTCCGCGATGAACTCGACACGCCCGTCTATGTGGATGGCATGGTGCGGGCGGTGTGTGACGCCTACGATGGCTTCAGCGAGATATTACCTAAATCTACAACCAAGATGGCAGGCAACCGTAAGCTGTTCTTCCGGCAGAATGTGCGGCCCGTCCGCAGCAAACAAGAACGTGACGAGATCATCCGTGACGACAAGCCGAAGATCATCGTTGCCTCTAGCGGAATGCTCACAGGCGGTGCGTCTGTGGGGTATGCAGCCGCTCTCGCACCGGATGAGCGCAACGCTATCTTCTTAACAGGCTACCAGGACGAGGAAAGTCCGGGGCGCTTTTTGCAGAATGTGCTGGCCCGTAAAGCACGCGGGGATACGCCTATTTTGCATCTAGGGAAAGATCGGGTGCCGCTGCGCTGCCAGATTGGAAAATACTCGCTTAGTGCCCACGCGGACAACGACGAACTGATTAGCATTGCCGAAGCCCTCGACGCGGAGCGTGTGTTTTTGGTGCATGGCGACACCGAAGCCCGCGATGCGCTGTGGCAGGGCCTCAAGCAGAAGAAGCGCTTTGTGTCGCGTCCGAAGGTGGGCCAGGAAAAAGTGATTGAGCCGCGCCGCCAACTCGCGGTCAACCGGGATGACATTGACGCACCGTCACAGGCGGTTGACCCCGAAGCGCTGTGGAACATGCTGGGGGCACATCAGGGGGAAGAAATCACGGCGCGGGAGTTGGCGCAGGTGTGGTACGGCGACGTGGAAAAGTGGCGGCGTGTGGTGGAATCATTGGAAGAAGATGCCTACTACTTCGCGCAGGACTGGCGCGACAAACAGAAGTTCACGGTGAAAAAGCGCTGGCAGGTGGAAAAATCCATTCGCAGTCGCCATATTATGAGCCGTCACCCGGATTTAGCGGGTAAGCTCGTCGTTGCGCGCAATGCGAACAATCAGCCGCGTTTGGCCGTCGTGACAGGCACCAACGAGGACGGTTTCACCGGCATCATGCAGGGCACAAAAGCCAATCATCACTCAGGCGATGCGCTCGTGTGGGTTATTGGGGAGTGGAACGCCAACGAGGACGAAAACACCAAACTGCAACTCAACGACTTGCTCAGCGAAACGGAAACCACCATCGAGAGCGTGATGCCCTACGCCACCCGGCAACTGCTGGCCGCCAAAGGCGACCCCGTGCAGCCAACGGACTATGTGTCTCCGCTGCCACAGCCACTACCTGAAGGCGAAGCAAGTGAGCAGATGCTCCATAAGCATCAGGTGGAACTCACGGCGGTTGTGTTGGCCCTCGCCATTGATGGTGCGACCTACACGGATGACGGCCTGCGCGTGGAGCGGGCGCTGCCCAATGGCCCGGTGAATCAGCAGGTGGCGCGGGATGCGGCTTTGCGCGCCTTTCCACAGGAGGCGCGGCTGCGTAAAGTGGGCATTTTGCAGCACAAAAAGACGCTCATCCTCACGTTCGACTTCCCCGAAGTGGCCCGCGACAAATACCGTGATTCAATCGAGGCGCTGCGCCTGGAAACGGGCTGGGATGCCAACGTCAAGATGACCACCAACCAGCAGGCGTTGTCATCCGGTGTGAGTGATGTACTGCCCCCTGGGTCTGCCATTGTCAAAGGGCCGTCGCTGTATATGAATCAGCGTGAGGTTGCCGCCGAGGTAGAAGGCCTGACTGAAGACGAAGTTGCGGAAATCGAAGCGGCATACATGGCGCTGACCAACTACAAGTTGCGCCTTGTGCGCCGCGGAGCAGCGACGATGCCAGACGCCCTGCCGGAAATCACGCCCAGTGCAAACGCAACGGACGCCCCTACCCCTGAAACTGACGGTCCAATGGAAATTAACGCAGCTTACAGTGTGGTGCGGTCTGCCTTGGTGGAAAAAGGCCTGCAAAAAGCGGGCAGCAAGCACGGTGAAATCGTGCTGACGTTTATTAGCCCGCAGGTCGGCGCACGCCACACGGAAGAAATCGCAGCCTTAGCCCAGCAAACCGGGTACGCCATGTGCATCCATGAATACCCGATGCAAAACATCATCATGGATGAAGCCCGTGCGTTACTGCGCCGCGCTGGATGGAATGTGCGCAAGGGGCCGGGAATCCACACCGACCGGGGTGAAGTGAGCGTCAAGTTGGCTGACCCTGTGGATGATGAGGAAGTCACCCGCCTGAGTAACGAACTCGAAACGGCTACCGGCTACCGACTTGTGATTCGCTAGCGGATGACGCACCCACAGAAAATGAAAGGGTAATGAATTAAGATCATCTCAATTATCAAAATGGTGTACATTAACCCAAATCTCCAAACAGATAGGGTTAATTTATGGCAACCAACACTGCAGCTGCTCCGCCTGCTGTTGAACCGAAGGGCAAGCTCAAAAAAGAGATGGGTCTCTTCGATGTCTATGCCATTTGTACAGGTGCAATGTTTAGTTCCGGGTTTTTCTTGCTACCGGGACTGGCCGCCATCCAAACGGGGCCGTCCGTAGCCCTGGCCTACCTCATTGCGGGCGTTCTGATGCTGCCAGCAATGTTCAGCATGGCAGAGCTAAGTACGGCGATGCCGCGTGCGGGCGGCGATTACTACTTCTTAGACCGGGCAATGGGGCCGCTCGTGGGTACCGTGGGTGGCACGAGTACCTACCTCGCGCTCACGCTCAAAAGTGCCTTTGCCCTCATTGGTATGGGTGCGTATATTGCGCTCTTCCTCAATGTGAATATTCAATTTGTGGCGGTTGCGCTCACGATAGCTTTCACCGTGCTAAACATCTTCGGCGCGAAGGAAACGACAGGCTTACAGCGCCTATTGGTCGTTGTACTGGTGTCTGTCATGGCGGTGTTCATTGCCAGCGGCCTGATAAATGTGTTCGGTGACGGCAACGCGGCGGCGTCCTCCAGCCAGTTTTCACCGTTTTTGACCAACGGCATCACCGGGCTGCTGGCAACGGTCGGTTTTG
Organism: uncultured bacterium; assembly: GCA_963922445.1. Taxonomy (GTDB): domain Bacteria; phylum Chloroflexota; class Anaerolineae; order Aggregatilineales; family Phototrophicaceae; genus DAOTTY01. The sequence continues at coordinate 3,131 of CAWUJQ010000037.1, read as the reverse complement.
TGTTCGTGTCCTATGCAGGGCTGACCAAAATCGCTAGCGTTTCCGAAGAGATCAAGAACCCGGGACGTAATATCCCACTGGGTATGATTCTGTCGATTGTCTCTACAACAGCCATCTATGTTATTGGTGTGATGGTCATGATTTATGTACTGCCGCTGGACGCGTTCCAAAACAGCCTGACGCCCGTTGCCGACGGCGCTGGCCAGGTGATGAACTGGTTACCTGGCGATATTGGTGTGCTGCTCGTGGTGATTTCGGCTGTGGCGGCGTTCGCTTCGACAGGCAACGCGGGCATCCTGGCAGCGTCACGCTACCCGCTGGCCATGGGCCGGGATAACCTGCTGCCGAAGGCGTTTGCCAGCATCAATGCACGCACGGGTACGCCCGTCTTCGCCATTGTGTTCACCAGTGTCATTATGATCTTTGCCATCCTCGGCTTGGATGAATCGGCAATTGCGAAGGTGGCCAGTACGTTGCAGTTGCTCATCTTCATGCTGGTGTGTTTGGCCGTCATCGTGATGCGCGAAAGTAAAATCGAGTTCTACGACCCGATCTATCGCACACCGCTGTACCCATACATGCAAATTGCGGGCATTGGCGCGTCGCTATTCCTGCTGTCGTATATCGGTGCCGATGCGTTGGCACTGACGCTCATCGTGATTGCAGGCGCGCTGCTGTGGTTTTACTACTATGCTTACCGCCGCGTCGAGCGCTACGGCGCGATTTTCCACTGGTTTGCCCAACTTGGCGAAAAGCGCTACGAGGGCTTAGAAACAGAACTGCACACCATCTTGCGAGAGAAAGGTGTGCGTGAGGAAGACCCCTACACAGAAGTCGTCACGCGGGCAACCGTAATAGACGTGGAAAAGAATTCAACGCTGCTCGAAGTCATCATGCAGGCGACAAACCTGTTGACGCACAAGTACCCGATGTTAGATGCAGACGAAATGACATCAGACTTCATCAAGAGCATCAGCAGCAACTACACCTTGGTCACGCAAGGGGCGGTGATGCCCAACTTGCGCCTCGATAACGTCAATCACACCGAGATTGTGATTGTTCGCAGTCGTCCCGGCGTGATGATTAACCACGATAGCAACACCCAAACCGAAAAAGTCCCCATCCATGCCTTCTTCTTTGTGGTCAGCCCGCCCGATGGCACGGGCCAGCACTTCCGTATTCTGGCAGAGTTGATTAATCGCATCGAGACGGATGACTTTGCGCAGACGTGGACGAAGGCTCAGGACGAACACGAGATAAAGGAGATTCTGCTGCACACCGAGCGGCTGCTCACGCTGTGGATTGACCCGGGCAGCCGGACGGAGCCGCTTATTGGCAAGGCGATGCGCGACCTAAACCTGCCTGAAGGTACGCTTGTTGCGCTCGTGCAGCGTGGTGATGAAGTCTTGATTCCACGAGGCAGCACAACGCTCAATGGTGGTGACCGCATCACGATTATCGGTGAGCCAGATAACATTCAATGGTTGTATGAAGAATACGTGGCCGAACACAAGCCGTCCACGCCCCAAGAGGCCTAGCCCAGGCTAGGCTTCATCGCCGCTGTGCATCCGCCGTTCCATCCACCGTACCAACAGCGACCCGACCACGGTCATGCTAAGGTACAGCACAGCGGCGACCATATACGTTTCCAGGTATAAAAACGACTGCCCTGCGGACAGCTTCGCAAGCTGGGTGATGTCGCGCACAGCCAAAATCGCCACCAACGACGAGTCTTTAATCATCGCGATGAGGTCATTGCCTAACGGCGGCAGCACGCGGCGTATGGCCTGCGGCAGTACGACGTAGCGCATGGCTTGCCACTGATTTAAGCCCACAGCCTTAGCAGCTTCACGTTGGCCGCGCCCTACCGATTGGATGCCGCCGCGAAATGTTTCTGACAGGAATGCACCGTAGCAAATCCCCAGGGCAATGATGGCCCGCCACATGTAGCTCACATCCCGCGAACTAATTTCCAGGCCAAATATCCCTAGCCAATCCAGCACGCGGGGCACAATGATGAACGTCATGATGAGCAGCACCACAAGAATCGGCAGCCCACGGAATAGCTGTACGTAGAAAGTTGCCAGGTGATAGACTGCAACCCGCGCAAAGCTGCTCTGCTCGTCCGGTTGCTCAGCACGGATGCTGCCCACAACCAAGCCAACGACGAGGGCAATCGCATAGCCGGTAAAGCTAATCGTCAGCGTGACGACAACCCCGGCTCGTAACTGCTCAAAGATGCGTGTATAAGTGGGGTCTAGGGCGATGGCTGCAAAGGCAAACACGCCCAGGCCAACCATACCGAGGATCCACCACGGGAAGGTGGCTAGGCGGGCACGATAGGAAGGTTGGGGCAGGGGAATATCTTGCGTGCGCCGTGCCTTGGCGACATCAAAATCCTGGGGGAAGCTGGTCATAAATTGTGCCTAACGTTAAGTGCTGTAAGGTGCGATTTTACAACATTTAATCTTGTCATCAAAATAAGTGATTGGCCACCGCGCAATTAGCCAAGTTGTGATACATTAAAATCGTGAAAACCAACGACGAATAAACGAAAAGTATACATTTTGCCAATTATTTTCGTGAAACGCTTTTTTAACGGTCCAATTGCAGCTATGATATTACCCAGGGTTCGTTGAGATAACACAAAGTCACAATACTCTGGGAGCAGGAGGTTTTTTATGAGTGGACTGCGCTACAAGGCCTATGGCCTGGTGACCGGGCCAAACGACGGTGGTTACAAAATGTTGGGCACATTTGCCAAGCTCAACGAAGCCCGCCGCGCTATTGATAACACCAGTGGGCTTGACACGTGGGAAATTGTTGACCAAAAAACCCAGGATGTGGTGGAAAGCTCAGAAGCAGTCGAATTGGCTATTTACTACGCAAACGGCATCTTCAACCCCCCCACCTCGGTAGAGCTTGGTGGCGAAATTCGTACCGGGTCAATGGTTATGGTTAAGTTCTTCCCCACACTAGACAAGTGCAATGAGTACATACGCGCCCTGGAAGCGGAACACGATACCGTTCTGCTCAATGGCACTGGCGTTTAGCCCAGCCGCCGTTCCTGTACCCAGCCGCAGCCTATCGCTTGGTACAGGATGTACCTTCCCCGTAGCATCACCAAACCA
>CAWUJQ010000036.1:0-22356 GCA_963922445.1 uncultured bacterium | reverse complement strand
CCTGTGATCCGTTATGATAACGTCAACTGCCGCAATTTACGTCACTGGAATCCACAACTCCTCCTCATTAAGGAACAGATGTTCGATTACAGCGTACACCACATGGATGCTGCGTGTCAAATGTGCTTGAGGTTGTGATATGCTTAGTCTACGGAACAGTCATGCACACAAGTGAGCAGCCACTATGGGTTTCTTCAACACTATTCGGTCATGGGCGGAAGCCAACACCGAGCGCTACATTTACGAGTACATCCCCAATGACCGCATAGACATCGACATGGACGACACACCCCTCGAACCAGACGCGAGTTACTTCCGCATTTGGCTCACAGAGATGTACCTGGCCAAAAGCCGCGAGTGGTTCACGCAGTGGTACCCGGCGGTGCAGGCGTCCGTGAATTTAAAGTTTGGGGATGCCGCGCCGATGCTGTTCAGCCGGGTTGTGCGTGCGCCAGACAACGCCCTCGCTCGTGGTGTGCTGATGAACTACGCCCTCACAGATTTGATTCCCTATCGCGGCGGCATTGTGGAAGTCGAAGCCGCGTTGATGGCGTTCCGGGGAGCGGGGGGCACAACCTACCTTGGCTCTGCGTTAGGCCTGCTGGAAACGTTCGGTGGGTTGGTCGCGCCCCCGCTTGGGCAGGCGGTGCAAATCGCGCAGGCCGTCAACAAAGGCATTGATGACCTCATCAGTCAGGCCGATGGCACGGTGCATTTATCGCTGCATCAGGCGTTTATCAGTGGCAACGCGGCCAACGCGATGCGCGGCGGCTTTATTGCGGTTGTGTTAGCCACGGAAGAGCAGGTCAATTCCGACGCACTGACCATCAAAGAGAACCGCCTGATGTACCAGGGACAGCCGCTCGTCGGCTACGATTATATGCTGCTGCAAATCGAGCGGCGGGCACAGCGTGACGACTGGCAGCTCAGTTACATTGACGAACTCATGGACAAAATCGCCAATGCTTACGCTTTCGGGCGCAGCGACGAAGCCGAGACGTTCCAACAGGCGCTCAAGTTCGCCGTCTTCGATAGCGACGACTTCACCTTCCAGGACAAGGTGCGCGTGCTGCGGGCCATCAAGCAGCGGATTCAAATTCTGGCCGAGCCGATTTCACTTGAACCGGAGGGCGCTGCTACATTAAATGAGATTATCCGCCGCGACCAAGGCTTCTTCCCGAAAGGGGCGGATGAGCCAAAAACCCCAGAGGATTTGCTGAAGATTTTCTAGGGTGTTGTCACAATTATGCTTGCGAGGGGGGCACGCTGTGACGTGCCCGCCGTTGTTGAAATAGTTGTTTTATGCGACCTACCGATTATCCCTACAACCATCCAGCGATGCTGGCCCGCTGGCAGACGTTTAAATCAACGGGAACCCTGCCCCCCGGCGAACTCCCGCAGATTGATCCGCTCGTATTGGCATCCTGGCAGCGCTGTGTGGACTATTTTGAGCGTGGCATCCCCGGTGTAGCGCGGCGCGCCTACAGGCATCGCTGGTATGAGCAAAACACCGACGCTGACCTGATTACACTCACCGTGCCCTACCTTGAAGACATTTGTCAGATTTCGCCGCATGGCCTGATTTTCCTCACCGATGAGCGTGGCGAGGTACTCGCCATCGAGGGTGACCTGACGGCATTTCACGAATTCGACATGCAAATCGGTGAGCGTTGGGGCGAGATGCACGCGGGTACCAATGCCGTCGGGCTGGCGCTTACATCTGCAATGCCGGTACAAGTTGTCGGGGCAGAGCATTACCTGAGCATTTTTCATGCCTATGGCGGGTCGGCAGCGCCCATCCACAACGAGCAAGGCGATATTGTCGGTTGTATTGCCATCCTCACGCACACCAACGATGCCAATCCATCCCAGTTAGCCGCAGTGATGGCCGCCGCCCGTGCCATCACCACCCAATTGCAGTCCACCCGCATCTTAGAGCAGGCCAACCATCGCTTTACGCAAATGGACAACATTCTGGAGTCTATGAACGATGGCATGATTGCCTGGGATATGAACGGCACAGTCCACCACGTCAACAATATGGCTTGCCAAATACTCGGCACAAAGCGTGCTGCAATACTCGGCCATGCTGTGGCGGGCATCTTGAACCTCTCGCCAGATATACAAACAACCATCGTCCAGCAGGGCACGCTGTCTGATGCGGAAACCGCCTTTAATATAGAAGACCGCATCGTGCGCTGCACTCTCAGTATTCGCCCAATTGCCGACGGCACCGGGGAAATTGTTGGCGGACTGGCCATGCTGCGTCCGCTTTCGCACTTGCGCTCGTTGGTGAATCAGCAAGTGGGCGCACACACCGCGCTCACGTTTGAAGACTTTCACTTTGAGTCTGCCGAGATGCGCCGTGTGTTACGTCAGGCAGAAAAAGCCGCACGGGGGTCGCTGCCAGTGCTGCTCATCGGTGAAGATGGCGTGGGGAAGTCGGCAATTGCGCAGGCCATTCACAATGCCAGCCCCCGCGCCAACAAGCCCTTCATCGTGGTCAACTGCCGCATGATCCCCGGTGAGATGATTGTCAGTGAGTTACTCGGCATCGAACGGCACGATGGCTCCCCAGGCCGCCCTAGCAAGTTTGAGTTAGCCGACGGCGGCACGCTGCTCATTGACCAGATCGACCAGATGTCGTTAGAAGGCCAGGGCATCGTTTTGCAAATCATGAACAGCCGCCATGTTGTACGGTTACACGCCGAGCGCGCCACGCCTATCAATGTGCGCATTGTAGCCACCAGCGCAACTGACCTGGAGGAGTTGGTGGAGGCGGAAAGCTTTTTGCCTCAGTTGTATTATCTGTTTAACGTCTTCAAGCTGCATGTACCGTCTCTGCGGCAGCGGCCACAGGATGTTCACCCGTTGTTGCGCCGCCTCCTCCTGCGGCACCATGTGAACGGTGTGCCGTATGACTACGAAACTGAAGTCGTGGATGCGCTGCGGCGCTATCCATTCCCTGGTAACGTGCGTGAGCTAGAAAGCGTGATTGAGCGGGCGGTGGTGCATTCTGATGATGGGGTCATCCGCGTGGTAGACTTACCCGATGTGGTTCGTACCCGTCAGAGCTTACGCCCAAAGGTGCCCATCCCGCAGCCAACCCTTACGCTAGAGGAGGCGGAACGGGAAGCAATCCTGCGGGCGGGCTGGGCGCATAACGGCTCAGCCACCAAGATGGCTCACGCCCTCGGCATCAATCGCAGCACGTTGTGGCGCAAAATGAAGCAGTTCGGCTTGAGTGTGCAAGACTTTAAATGAGGCCCACCCCGTTTGAGTGTTGCGTTTTTCAACATCGCTCACCGAGGGGTGTTGCATTTTGCAACATTTTATGGCTTCACTTGCACTGAGGCTTGGTTAAGTTTCATAATAGACTGTGAAAAGTGTTAGGTGCTTTTCAAAAAAATGTTTACCCACATAAATTTAGAAAGAGACGTTTTATGCACAATCTTTCTTCAGCCCCGCGCCGCCTCCTCGTGGTCGTCATCCTAATCCTCGGATTGATGATCTCCGTTGGCACCACCATGGGTCAGGATGAACACCCACTGGCTGGTCAGTCCATCGAAATGTCCATTTTGGGTATTGGCGGTTGGTTGCCTAGCAGCCTGGGCGCAGAAATGGCCAATGACTTGTTCGTTGACTATGCTGCTGAGAACTTCGGCTACGAAGTAAGCTTCACCTTTACAGAGTCCCCGTTTGAGTCGCTGTTCCAGCGTGCTGCCGCTTCTCTCGCGACCGAGTCCGACGAGTTCAACATCATCATTAGCGACAGCCAGTGGCTGGGTGCGCTTGCAACCCCAGGCTGGATTGTTGACATGGACGAACTCATCGAAAACGGTATCCCGGAGATGGGTATTGACCCGCAGCCAGCACTCGACCTGGAACTGTACAGCAACGTAGCCCGCCAAACGTACCAGGTCTTCCCGGACGGCTCCGACGAAATTTGGGGTCTGCCGCAGGAAGGTGACGTTCAGGTACTGTTCGTCCGCACGGACATCGTGAACGACCCGGATGAAATGGCTGCCTTCGAAGCTGAGAACGGTTTCAAGATTCCGGAGACCTTCGAAGAGTGGGAAGCCCTCACCATGACCGATTTCGAGCTAATCGCTGCGTGGTTCACTCGCCCAGACGAAGACCTCTACGGTGTTGCCATGCAGCACTCCGTCGTTTACGACTTCTACACCATGCAGCTTTACCCGTTCATGTGGTCACGCGGTGGTGAACACTGGAATCAAGATGAGCGCACGATGGTCGGTACGCTGGACACCGAAGTCAATGCAGAGGCGATGGAATGGAACCGCCGCATGTTGAACTACACCCCGCCGGGTGCGCTGAGCATGGGTATTGGTGAAAACGTGGACGCCTTCACGCAGGGCACCGTTGCTACCTCCATCCAGTGGGCCGCTGTTGGTCTGAGTATGGTTACCGAAGAAAATGCTGACAGTGTGGCTATCGTGCCACCCCCGGCATTCGAGGGTGAAGACGGCGAACTGACGCGCATCTACTCGATGGGTGGCCAGCCGTGGGTGATTAACTCCTTCAACACGCCAGAGCAAATGCGTGTGGCTGTTGACTTCCTCAACTGGTGGTACCTGCCAGAAACGCAGATTGAGTTCGCTGTTCGCGGTGGTAACCCGGTTACGGCTGAAGCCATGAACGATCCGTCGTTCGAGGACATCAACCCGTGGAACCGCGCTTACAAGTACATGCTAGAAGACGGTCGCGCCCGCGACTTCTGGCACGAGCCGAACTACTCCGAAATGCTGGCCCTACAGCAGGAAGAGTTCACCGCTTACGCCGCTGGTGAGTACGACAATGCGCTTTCCGTTTTGGAATTCGTTGCTTGCGAACAGCAGGCTATCCTGTTCGACAACGGACGCACCGAAATCGAGCCGCCGGAAGAGTGTGAAGACGTCGAGCCAGAATAAATCGGTGACCCTTAGCACCACATAACGCTTACAATGGCGCAGTGGCCACATGCCCTGCGCCATCGCATTACCCAAAAATATCACAGCTTTTGAGGTCCCACCCTTATGCAAACGAATACGACTGATCTCTCTCAGGGGACAATTGGCACGCCGCAAGCGGGTGGTTTGCGCCGCGCATGGGCACAGGTTGTGCGCGTGTTGGACGATGCCCGGTTGGTTCCTGTATTACTCATTCTTCCTGTCCTCATATTTTTCATCGTTTGGAACGTCCTCCCGCTGTTCTGGATGGTTGGACTCAGCTTTTACAAATATCAAATCACCCTGCCCGATACCCTGAACTTCATCGGCGTTGATAACTATGTAGACATTTTCACGGATCGCAACGTGTGGCGCGAGATGAGCCGCACATTCGTTTGGGTGGGGGTGGGGGTTAGCATACAAACGCTGTTGGGGATGTTCCTCGGCTACCTGTTTTGGGGCAGTAAGGACATGCCGGGCCGCCGGATTGCGCTAACGCTGCTTTTCACACCCATGATTGTAACGCCGGTCGCAGCAGGCCTGTTCTTCCGACTGATTTACGAACCCACATTTGGCATTGCCAACTGGTTTACGAAATCGTTGTTCGGTGCCGAAGTTCTATTCCTGCAAGACACAAACCTCGCGTTCTGGTCCGTTTTGTTTGTCGATATTTGGATGTGGACGCCGTTTATGATCCTTATCACACTGGCTGCGTTGGGGTCTGTACCCAAAGCCGAACTTGAAGCGGCTGAAATCGACCGTCTGTCGTGGTGGGCACGCTTCCGTCATGTGATTTTGCCCAACGGCAAGTTCATCCTGATGCTGGGCATTTTGCTGCGCACGATTGACTCCTTCAAAACGCTAGACCTCATCTACTTGATGGCTGTACCGGGGTCGTCCACGAAGTTGGTGGCTGTGTCGCTGCGTGAGGAAGCATTTGAAGCCCTGGACGTGGGGTGGTCGTCCGCCCTGGCCATTATCTTGCTGCTAACGGCAATCGCCTTTACATCGGTCTACTTGTACATTTTGAACTTGAACAGCCAACGGCAAGAGGTGGTGCAATGAACAAGATGAAAGGCTGGCGTAAACACGCCTATCATGTGCTGTTGTGGGTCATTGCGCTGCTGTTCTTTGCCCCTGTGCTGTGGATTGTATTGGGCGCATTCAAAACAACGGACGGCATTCTGTCGGTTCCGCCGCAGTTTGTATTTACCCCCACCCTAGAAAACTTCGCTGACCTCACCACACGCCAAAACGTGGGCCGGTACTTCCGCAACAGCATTATCATGTCTGCCGCTGCGGTTGGCATTGCCATTATGGTGTCGTTCCTGGCAGCATATGCGTTTAGCCGCTACAACCCACCCGGCACCAACTTCATGATGTTCTTGCTGCTGTCCATCCGCATGGTGCCCGCCGTCGCGGTTGTGATTCCCGTATCGCTGATGTACGCCGCCCTTCAGTGGAAGGACACGTACTTCGGTATGATAATGTTCTACGCTATGTTCAGTATCCCGTTTAGCGTGTGGATATTAAAAGGATTTGTGGACGGGGTGTCTCAGCGCTATGACGAAACGGCCCTCGTCAATGGCGGCACCCGCTGGCACGCCATCTTCCGCGTGATTTTACCGCAGGTGGGGCCAGGGTTGGTGGCTGCGTTTATCTTCAACCTCATCTTCGTCTGGAACGAGTTCCTGTTCAGCCTGATTTTGGGTGGCCGTGACACCACCACCATCCCGGTGTCTTTCTCCACAGACCTCTACTCTGACGGCGGTGTAGACTGGACATTTATTGCGTCCATGTCCACGGTGTATATGATCCCGCCGATCCTGGCGATTCTGTTCTTCCAAAAGTACCTGCTCGTCGGCATGACGTTTGGTACTGTGCGCGGTGAGGTGTAACCATGACTGACAGCGTTATGGGTGCGCCGGAGGTACCGGAAAGTCCGCGCCGCGCATTAGACCCGCTGGCAAAAGTGCCAATGTGGATGTTCCAGGCGGTGGTCATTCTGGTTGCGGCGGTGGCCGTTGGCGTTTCGACCTTTACCGTATATCAGGAAGCTGTTGCGGATGCCGAAGAAGAGCGCCAGGAGTTGTTGGCCGAAGACGACCAGGAAGGCGCGGCAGAAGTTGAGGTCGATTTTGACATAGAAGACGCCTATCGCTTTTACGCCTGGACGATCATTGCAGTGGTGATTGCGCAGGTTGCCTACTATGGTGCCCGTCAGCACATGCCGTTTGCCTCTGTTGTGCAAATTGGCCTGATTGTGCTGCTGGTCGTGAGCTTTGCGCTTATCACACAGCAGGTCGAACGGGATGTTTTTCGAGTGGGGGTGTTCTCACTGATTATCTTCACGCTGATCCAAGTTGCGTTTGGCAACATTCCACCGCAGGCCAACTTCCGCCAGTCCATGATCGGGTTGATTATCGCAGCGGTTACTATCGCCGCCGTGGTGGGCTTTAGCATTTGGCTGGTACCGAACCTGATCCGGTTAGGGTAGTAGAGGCCAGCAAAGGAAATACGTACTTATGAACATTGTTGAATTCAAAAACGTCAGCAAAAAATTTGGGCGCACCGTTATCGCTGATGACATGGATATGACGATCCGCGAGCGTTCGTTTTCCGTGATTTTCGGCGCTCCGGCGACCGGAAAGTCAACGCTGCTGCGCCTCATCACCGGGCTAGAACGGCCCGAAAGGGGTGATATCCTGCTACGCGGCGAAAATGTGCGCGGCGTCAAGCCCGGCGACCGCAACATTGGCTATGTGCCACAGTCGTTTGCGCTTTACCCGCACTATAAAGTGAAAGCGAACATCGGCTATCCGCTCAAATTGATGGGCGTCAGCAATGACGAGATCAAGCCGATTGTGGAACGCACGGCAGAGCAGCTTAAAATCGGTCACCTGCTGGAAAAGATGCCTGACCAATGCAGCGGTGGCGAAAAGCAGCGCGTGGCCATTGCCCGTGGCATCGTCAAAAAGACGGAAATCTTCATTCTGGATGACCCGCTCACTGGCCTGGACTTCAAACTGCGCGAACAGCTTTTTGACGACCTGCGCCAGATGCAGCTTGACCTGAGTGCAACGTTTATCTACACCACGTCCGATACGCTAGAAGCGCTGATGCTGGCCGAAGATATACACGTGTTCGACAGCGGCAAGATCATCGAATTTGGTGAGCTGGAAGATATCTACAGCAATCCGCAGCACGTCCGCACGATGGCCTTGCTCGGCTACCCAGAGGCGAACATCCTCAAGGGGCAGTTGGCCAACGGCCAATGCGAAACCCCGCTGCTAACATTCCCCGCGAACACCAACGGCGCTAACGGGGATGTGTTTGTGGCACTACGCCCGCAGCACGTCTCGATCAACCCGCACACGACGGACGGCATGATTACCATGCCTGCGGAAATCACGTTGATTGAGGATTTGGGCGGCGAACTGCTGGTGTATTTGGACGCGCAGGATACCTTCCTTGAGGCGGTCGTCAATCATGGTGAAGCAGAAGACCTCACAGAAGGCCAAGCACAAATCGGCATTCTTCCGCACGACCTCACTATCTACGCGGCGGAAAGCAACACACACATCGGGCAGGGGGTGGACTAATGGCAACTGAAATACGCCTGGAAAAACTGCGGCGCGAGTTCGGCCCGACGATTGCCGTCAACGACATTAGCATCACGTTCCCGTCCTCGTCGGTGACGTGTCTGCTTGGCCCGTCCGGGTGTGGCAAGACGACCCTGATGCGCATGATTGCCGGGTTGCAGGAACCCACGTCCGGTGAAATCTACTTTGGTGACCAGCGCGTAACAGAACTTACACCCAGCGAACGCAAAATCGGTATGGTGTTTCAATACCCGGTGGTTTACCAGGGCATGACGCTGTTTGAAACAGTTGAACTGCCGTTGAAGGGCGAACGCGGACTGTCGAAGAAGGAGCGGCAGGCACGGGTGACGTCCACGTTAGAATCGCTCGATTTGCAAGATGTGGCCAGGGTGCCAGTCGATCAGCTAGACAACGCCACCAAACAGAAGGCCGCCGTTGCGCGGGCGGTATCGCGCCAGCCAAAAATCATCCTGTTTGATGAGCCAATCACCAATGTGGATGTGAGCGCCAAGCTGCAACTCAAGCGTGCGCTCAAAGGGCTGGTGCGCCAGCACGCCCAAACCATCATCTACGTGACGCATGACCAGACCGAGGCCATGACGCTTGCCGACGAAATTGCCCTCATGGACAGCGGCAAGATCATCCAGCGTGGCCAACCCCGCGAAATTTACAACAACCCGAACGCCCGCTTCGGTGGGTGGTTCCTGGGCAATCCGGGCATGAACTTCGTTGATTACCCGGTCGAGCGGGTTGATGGTGAACCGCTGCTGCGCGAGCCACTATTTGCCCGCCCCACGAAAGTTAGCGGCCTGAACGGGGATGCGAACGTGGTTGTCGGCATCCGGCCAGAACGGATGCGCGTTTACGGTGAGCCGACGGCCAACGCAGTAGAGGGCACGGTCATCCGGCGGTCGGTTGTTGTGGGTGGGCAACACCTGCTGACGATCCAAATTGGTGATGTGATTGTGAAGGCCAAAGCGCTTCACACGCAAAGCTACGAACCGGGCGAAATCATTTACACCGAGTTCCCACTGGAGCATGTGTGCCTATTCGCTGAAGATGGCACACGCCTGAATACCCAGCTCAGTGCATCTTAAAATTATTCTTTACACTCACACCAGGAGCGGTGAGCATGAAAAAGCTAATTAACGCAGTCGATGACGTACTCAACGAACAGCTACAGGGGATGGCCGTTGCTCACCCCGAACTCAAAGTGGTTTTAGAGCCACGCTACATTGTGCGCGGGGATGCCCCGCTAGATGGCAAGGTCGCGCTGATTTCTGGCGGTGGTAGTGGCCACGAGCCGCTACACGGCGGCTTTGTAGGGGAGGGGATGCTCACAGCCGCTTGCCCCGGCGAGGTGTTTACCTCGCCCACACCTGACCAGATGTACGAGGCAGCAAAAGCCGCCAACAGCGGCGCGGGTGTGCTGTTCCTCGTGAAAAACTACACGGGCGACGTGCTGAACTTTGAAACCGCCGCTGAGATGGTTCACGCGGAGGGCATCCCGGTGCAAAACATCCTCATTGACGATGACGTGGCTGTAAAAGACAGCACCTTTACTGCTGGGCGGCGTGGCGTGGGCACAACTGTCATCATGGAAAAGATCGTCGGCGCGGCAGTGGAACAGGGCCACAAACTGGACGCCTGCGCTGACCTCGCACGCAAGGTGAACCGGCATGGCCGCTCAATGGGGATGGCGCTAACGTCGTGTATTGTGCCAGCCGCTGGCAAACCTACCTTTGATATTGGCGACGATGAGATGGAAATTGGTGTCGGCATCCACGGCGAACCCGGCCAGCGCCGGGAGAAGGTGCAGACCGTTGATGCCATTACCGAAACGCTCACGAACGAAATCCTGAATGACGCAGCCTACACCCGCACCGTGCGCGAGTGGGATCGTGAAAACGGCACCTGGATTGAGCGCGAAATCACCGACGAACCCCTCAGTTCAGGTGACCGCGTGATTGCAATGGTTAACAGCATGGGCGGCACCCCGCTCTCTGAGTTGTATGCCGTCTATCGCAAACTGGCCGAACTGTGCGAGGCGCGCAATATCCAAATCGTGCGCCACTTGATTGGCCCCTATATCACGTCACTTGAGATGCAGGGCTGCTCAATTACGCTGGTCAAGGTTGACGACGAAATGCTCGGTTACTGGGATGCGCCCGTCAATACACCTGCCCTACATTGGTAGGTACGCTCAACGGCGCTATTGGAGGTAACACCGTGATTACAAAACAGCAAATCATCCAGTGGCTAGAAACCAGCGCTGAGGTGTTCAACGACAAAAAAGCTTACCTGACTGAACTCGACTCCGCCGTGGGTGATGCCGATCATGGTATCAACATGGCGCGTGGGTTCAACAAAGTTGTGGAAAAACTGCCGTCATACTCAGACACAGACATCGGCAACATTCTCAAATCCACCGGCATGACGTTAATTTCTAGCGTGGGCGGTGCCAGCGGCCCGCTGTATGGTACCTTTTTCATGCGGGCAGCGCAGGCCGTGCCATCCAAGCATGAACTGGATAGCGACGATATGGTGCGTCTGTTTGAATCTGGCCTGGAAGGACTCGTCCAGCGGGGGCGCGCTGAACTGGGTGAAAAAACTATGATTGACGCGATGACCCCGGCGGTTAAGGCCATGCGTGAAAAGGTCGATGGCGGTGCGGGCGTGGAAGAAACCATTGATGCCGGGTTGCAAGCTGCCGAACAAGGCGTTCAAGATACCATCCCGATGGTTGCCAAGAAGGGACGCGCCAGCTACTTGGGAGAACGGAGTGCTGGCCACCAAGACCCCGGTGCCACGTCGTCGTACTATCTGTTAAGTGTGCTGGCCGATGTGGTAAAGCAAGGCGAGTGACCGCCATGATCGGATTGGTGGTCGTATCGCACAGCGCAAAACTGGCTGAGGGCATCCGCGAACTGGCCGAGCAAATGACGCAGGGCAAGGTTCCTATTGCGGCTGCGGGCGGCGTTGACGACCCAGAAAACCCCATCGGCACTGACCCCATGCGGGTTCACGCGGCCATTGAGTCGGTTTACAGCGATGACGGTGTCGTCGTACTCATGGACTTGGGCAGTGCGATCATGAGTGCAGAAATGGCACTGGAGTTCCTTGATCCCGCACAGCAGCCCAATGTGCATCTCTGTGAAGCCGCCATCGTTGAAGGTGGACTGGCCGCAGCAGTACAGGCCAGCGCAAATGGCTCTATTGAACAAATCCTGGCGGAAGCACGGGGCGCGCTCAAGGTCAAACAAAATCAGCTTGCCCCGGTGATCGGCACCAACGGCCATGAACCCGATCTGGGCACGGCCACCGCTGCGGGTGAGTCGCTGACGATTATCGTACCCAACAAGCTGGGCATTCATGCGCGGCCCGCCGCCAAAATTGTCAGTCTGGCCGGGCAGTTCGATGTTGCCTTGACCATCCGTAAGGGTGACACCGCCGCCGATGCCCGCAGCATCTCGCAGGTATCGACGTTGGGGGCGCGCTACGGTGACGAACTGACCTTCTTTGCCGATGGTGCCGACGCTGACGCCGCGCTTAAAGCGGTTCAGTCGCTCGTTGATGACAACTTCGGTGATGTAGACGCTGCTGACAGTACAAACGGCACTGCGCCCACGCCTGCCGTCAACCCCGCAGATCAGCCGGAGGGTGTCATCGCCGGGATTGCGGCTTCAAAGGGCATTGCTATAGGCAAGGCGAACCACTTGCAAGCCCAAACACCGCAAATCGAACGGCGAACCGTCAGTGATGGAACGGCGGAAAAGCAGCGCCTCACGGATGCAGTCACGGCTGCCGGGAATGATCTACAGCGCACGATCCAGGATACCAAGCGTAAGGTGGGCAAGTCAGAAGCGGGTATCTTCGAAGCGCATCGCCTCATCCTGCAAGACCCTGACCTCAGTGCAGCGGCACAGGCGGCAATCGCCGAGAAAAGTCACAATGCAGAAGCGGCCTGGTGGGATGCCATTGAAGCGTTAGCCGCTCGTTATCGCCAAATGGATGACGCCTACCTACAAGCGCGTGCTGACGATGTGCTAGATGTGGGGCGGCGCGTGCTGCGTCACCTGATGCCGGGGCAGTCGCAGGCCATCGCGTTTGACGGGCCGGGAATTCTGGTCGCCAAGTCGCTCTCGCCGTCAGATACGGCTCAGCTTGACCCCGCACACATCCTGGGGATTGTCACGGCAGAAGGCGGCGCAACAGGTCACAGTGCCATTATTGCTCGCGGACTCGGCATTCCAGCAGTGGTGGGAGCAGGCAACAGCGCGACTCAGGTTGCAGACGGGACGACCATTGCCATTGACGGCGGCAGCGGTTATGTGTGGCCCAACCCAACGGATGCACAAATCAATGCGCTTTCCGAACAGCGTGAGGCGTGGTTACAGCAGCAGCGCACCTTACGCGAAGGCAGCCGCCAACCCGCCATCACCCAGGACGGGCAGCAAATTGAAGTTGCGGCTAACATTGGCAACCCCAAGCAGGCGATGGGCTTACCAGACGCAGGCGCGGAGGGCGTCGGCCTCTTCCGAACCGAACTGCTGTTCATGGATCGGGCACAGGCACCAACCGAAGATGAACAGTGCGAGGCGTATGTGCAGGCCGCGCAGCATCTAGGCGGCCACCCGGTGATTATCCGCACGCTGGATGTTGGCGGTGACAAGCCCATCAGCTACATTGACATCGGCGAGGAAGAAAATCCGTTCCTCGGTCACCGGGGCATACGCTACTGGCTAGATACGCCAGAAATCGCAGTCCCGCAGCTACGCGCCATCTTGCGGGCCAGCGCAGACTGTAACATCAAGGTCATGTTCCCGATGGTGGGCACGCTTGACGAGTTGCAGCGGGCTAAGGCACTCCTGGCAGATGTGCAAAAAGCCCTCACAGCCGAGGGCATCGCATACAACGCGAATATGGAAGTCGGCATCATGGTGGAAGTGCCCGCAGCCGTCATGATCGCGCCACAGCTTGCCCAACACGTCGATTTTTTCAGCGTGGGCACCAATGACCTGACGCAGTATGTCATGGCGGCAGATCGTGGCAATCCGCTGGTCAAGGGGTTGGTGAGTCCGTTTCAGCCTGCGGTGATTCACGCGCTCAAGCACATCACAGACGCGGCGCAGGCGGCGGACATTTGGACGGGGATGTGTGGTGAGATGGCGGGCAATCCGCTGGCGACGGCGCTGCTGGTTGGGCTAGGCTTCAACGAGCTAAGCATGAACGCGCCTGCCATTGCCGAAGTCAAGGCCCGCATTCGCGAGTTGGAGTCGGAAAAAGCCAAGCAAATTGCCGCTCATGCGCTCACCCTAGACGGCGCGGACGCAGTTATTGCTTACCTTGAATCGAATTAACGTATAAAATTGTGATCAACACCGCTCCGGCGGTTATGACCTAATTATTGCTCTTGAAAGGAACCTTACAACAATGGCAAGACCAGTTACTTTATTCACGGGCCAGTGGGCAGACCTGCCCCTGGAAACGCTTGCGGAAAAAGCAGCCGGCTTCGGCTATGACGGCCTGGAACTGGCCTGCTGGGGCGATCACTTTGAGGTAGACAAAGCCCTTGAAGATGACAGCTACATACAAACCCGGCACGACATCCTGGAAAAGCACGGCCTAAAGTGCTTTGCCATTAGCACGCACCTCGTTGGCCAGTGTGTTGCCGACGGCATTATTGACGAGCGCCACAAGGGCATTTTGCCGCCCCGCCTGTGGGGTGACGGTGAGCCTGAAGGCGTGCGCCAACGCTGTGCGGAAGAGGTCAAAAACACGGCCCGCGCTGCGGCCAAGTTTGGCAAAAGTGTGGTTAATGGCTTCACGGGTAGCCCCGTCTGGCATCTGATTTACCGCTTTCCCCCGGCACCGGACAGCATGATTGACGCTGGCTACAAAGAGTTCGCTGACCGCTGGAACCCCGTCCTGGATGTATTTGACGAGGTGGGTGTCAAGTTCGCCCTGGAAATCCACCCGGCGGAAATTGCTTACGACATCTACACCTCAGAAAAGACGCTGGAAGCGCTGGGCCGCCGTGAGGCGTTCGGCTTTAACTTCGACCCAAGCCACATCATCCACCAATTTGTTGACCCGGCAAAGGTCATCGAAGCCTTTGCTGACCGCATCTACCATGTGCATGTGAAGGATAGCAAAGTCAACCTGGACAGCACGCGCAGCATTCTTGGCTCTCACCTCAACTTCGGTGATTCACGTCGCGGCTGGGACTTTGTTTCGCCGGGGCATGGTGACCTCAACATTGACCGTATGATCCGCGCATTGAACAGCATCGGCTACACTGGCCCGCTTTCCGTAGAGTGGGAAGACAGTGGCATGGATCGTGAGTTCGGCGCAACCGAAGCGTGTGCCTGGGTGAAGAAGAACGACTTCCCGGCCTCCGATTTGGCCTTCGACGCAGCCTACGAGTCGTAGACTCACGCAACATCATGAAAATTTCGGGGCGGGCCGTGGGTTCGCCCCGTATCATTTATTCACCAATAGCGCTATTTCATAGGAGACAACAATCATGACTGAAGGTGGCGGATTTACCAGTATGGCGGCGGCCAAGACCGAGGGCGAGGCTCCCGAAATCGGCATTGGCATTTTGGGGTATGCGTTTATGGGCAAGGCGCACTCCAACGCATTCAAAAAAATCCCCTACATGATGTACCCCCCGGCAGCGATTCCCAAGCTGGTCGGTATTTCCGGGCGCAATGAAGAAGCAGTTGCAGAGGCGGCCCGTCGTTACGGTTACGCCAACTACTACACCGATTGGCGCGACATGATTGCCAACGACGAGATTCACGTATTCGATAACGGCGGGCCAAATGACCTGCACGCCGAACCCTCCATCGCCGCAGCAGAAGCAGGCAAGCACGTATTCTGCGAAAAGCCGCTCGCCCGCACCGCAGCAGAAGCCAAAACTATGCTGGACGCGGTCGAAAAAGCAGGTGTGAAGCACATGGTTGCCTTTAACTACCGTTTCGTACCGGCGATTGTGCAAATCAAACGCCTGATCGAAAGCGGGGCACTGGGCCGCATTTATCACTTCCGTGGGGTGTACCTGCAAGAGTGGATCATGGACCCGAACATCCCCAAAATCTGGCGCTTAGATAAGTCCGCTGCGGGTAGTGGCGCACTCGGTGACCTGGGGGCGCATACCATCGACCTGGCCCGCTACCTCGTCGGGGAGCCGAGCAAAGTCATGGGCATGACAAAGACCTTCATCCAGGAGCGCCCGCTATTGAGCGGTGATGGCACGGGCACTGTAGACGTAGACGACGCCTATACCGCGCTGATTGAGTTTGAAAATGGCGCGCTCGGTACTGTAGAAGCCTCACGGTTTAGCAAGGGCCGCAAGAACCACAATGTGATCGAAATCAACGCTGAACACGGCTCGGTCAAGTTCAACCTGGAGCGCATGAACGAGCTTGAGGTGTTTTGGGCGAGTGATGAACCTGATACCACGCAGGGCTTCCATAATGTGCTGGTGAGTGAACCCAATCACCCCTACTGGGAAAACTGGTGGCCGCAGGGTCACATGATTGGCTGGGAACACACGTTTGTGCATGAGTTTGATCACTTCTTCCGTGCGATTGTGAATGACACGCCAGTTGACCCCTACGGTGCGACGTTTGTAGACGGCTACCGCAACGCGGTGATCTGCGATGCCATTTCGGAATCCGCCGAAACAGGCCGCATGGTCGATATTAAGTACGACTAGCTGCACCCCCAGATGAGTGCCTTCACGGTACTCATCTCTCCCTGGTTTTCCAGTGTAGTAACATCACTTTTTCTTATAGCCCGCCCAAGGGTTTTCGGCATTGTCTGCCGTCGCCAGCCAGCGCTATATTTAGCCTTCATATGTCTAAATCCTGGGAGATGGAACATCCAATGAAGCGAATCATGATTCTGCTGAGTTCGACCCTATTGGCAGTCGCCCTCGTCGGTTGTGCCAGCAACCCCGTAGCCCCCGCCGAGAGCAGCACGATTCAGCCTGCTGCGAGTGCCCCCGTCATTCCACCTGCTGATTACGTCACGTCCTACGCAGACAGCGATCACTACCTACTTGATGTGCGTGAGAACAGCGAAGTAGCGCGTGGCGTTATTCCGGGTGCGAATCACATTCCGTTAGGGCAGTTGGAAGCACGCATCAGCGAAATCCCTGCCGGTGCAACCGTCGTTGTGTATTGCAACAGCGGCAACCGCTCGCGCCGTGCCGTGAACATCCTGAACAACGCGGGCCACAATCAACTGCTAGACCTGGGCGGGATTATGCAGTGGCAGGGTGCCGGGTATGACCTGGTGCCCCTGGAAAACTAGCAGTGATAGGCGTTCAGTGGGGGCGAATCAGCCCTCGCTGAATACCCCTTCAGCAATGGGCGGGACGATAGGCTGAATTGCATTGTACTGGTTGCTGAGGTGGGCCAAAAACGCCCGCGTCACCGGGGAAAATGGCCTCCCTGTATACCAGATGAGCTTTAACTGGCGCTGGAGCGGCATATCTGCAACCGGAATCGACCACAACAGCCCGGCAGCCCGTTCACGTGCGATGGCATACGTTGGCAGGATGGTCACGCCAAGCCCATCCATCACCGCTTCCTTAATCGCCTCGGGATTGTCGAATTCAGCGACGTAACGTGGTTCTACGCCGCGCTCTTCTAGCATCCCGTCAATCCACACACGCGTCCGGCTGCCCTGTTGACGGGTGACAAAGGGCTGTTCATGCAGTGCCTGTGAGGTGAGTTCCGGTTCCCCCCACCACGCATGATCTTTGCCCACAAGCAGCAGCAAATCAATATCCTGCAACATAATACTTTCGATGTCTTCGGCGGCAAGCTCTTCTAACTCACCTTCCACAATGCCCAGGTCAGCCCGCCCCGTTTTCAAGTCGTCAATCACCCCAGATGTGGTTGACGTGCGCACACCTAGCGTCAGGTTGGGGTAGGCGGACGTAAACGAGCGCGTCCATCCCGGCATCAGGTACACGCTGACGCCCGGTGTGGCCCCTAGCCGCACCTGACCCACCACCAACTGCCGCACATCCGTCAGCGCGCCTTCGGCTTCCCGCACTAACCACAAAATGCGTTCGGTGTATTCGCGCAGCAGGTCGCCGCCGGGTGTGAGCGTCACGCCGCGCCGCTGCCGCTTGAACAGCCGAATCCCCAATGCAGATTCCAATTCCTGAATATGACGGCTGACTGCTGGTTGTGAAAGGTGAAGGCGTTCGGCAGCGGCGCTAAAGCTGCCTTCTTCTGCGACCACTGCGAACACTTCGAGTTTGCCGAGTTTTAACATCATTAAATCCAAAACACTGCAATGAATGAAACGTTGCTGGGTGCATTTCAAGTTGGTGCAACACCTTTTGGCCCTCACCCCATCCCCTCTCCCAAACGTGCCTGCGGCACTGGGAGAGGGGCTAAAATCACCCCCGAAGCGGTGTGTTCCCCCTTCTCCTAGCCGCGAAGCGGCGGTCGGGAGAAGGGGCTAGGGGGATGAGGGCCAAACGCACTGAAGTGAAATGCACCCAACGTTACTTAAGTCTGTCATGTTTATGCAAAATGTGCGAGGGTGTGGCCTGTTGCGGAAAATTACCGACGCTGTGCATAATATGAGCGTACCCCGCCATGCAACGAGGAAATACCCATGACCCACATTGAATCTGAAATCCGTGAGCAAGCCACCGTCATTGAAGCGCTGCTCAACGCAGAAGCGGCCAATACCCAGCAGATTGCCGCTGCCATCAACGCCTTTGACCCGGCTTTCATCTGTATCGCGGCCCGTGGCACATCCGATAATGCCGCCCGCTATGCGCAGTACCTGTTTGCCACTCACGCCCGCAAGATGGTCGCGCTGGCTACGCCGTCTGTCCACACGTTGTATCAATCCCCCCCTGACCTATCCCGCGCCGTCGTGATTGGTATTTCACAGTCCGGCCAGTCTGACGATGTGCGTCAGGTCGTTCGGGATGCAAAGTCGCAGGGCGCGCTCACGGTTGCTATCACTAACGACGATGCTTCCCCGCTGGCCAATGAGAGCGACCACACAATTCCACTCCATGCCGGAGCCGAACGTAGCGTTGCGGCCACCAAGACTTATACCACCGAACTGACGGCGGCAGCCATGCTCATCACAGCGGTTGCGGGGGATGTTGAGGGGATGCAAACGCTCAAATTAGTGCCGGGGTGGGTGCAGCAGACGATAGACACGGCTTTTGCTGATGTGCCGACATTTGTTGAACGCTACCGCTACATGGATCGCTATGCGGTCATCGGGCGGGGTTACAACTACGCAACAGCGTTTGAGATTAGCCTGAAAATCAAGGAACTGTGCTACATCGCCGGTGAGGAGTACAGCGAAGCAGACTTCCGGCACGGGCCAATCGCGTTGGTACAGCCGGGCTTCCCGGTGATGCTGGTCGCACCCACTGGCGCAACCTTCGACCGCCAGCGCGACCTGCTCAACACGATGGTAGAACGCGAAGCCGAGTCGCTTGTCATATCCAATGACGAAGGGGTGCGGCAGGTGGCTCACCGGGCGATGGCTTTGCCCAACGCCCCGGAGTGGTTGAGTCCGATTGTGGCGGTGATTCCGGGCCAAGTGTTTGCGATGTCCCTGGCACAGGCGCGTGGCTTACCGCTTGACAAGCCACGCCACCTGCAAAAGGTCACCAACACCACGTAGGATTGCAGGGGGCAAAACGCGCCCATGCAATCCGCAGCGATTAAAAATTAGTCTTCAATCGTGACGGTATACTTGGCACCATCAGCGTCTGGATTGTCCGGGTCAAGGAACTCCCGTTCAACGATGGCAACCTTATCCTCCGGTTTGTAGCGGTTGGCAAGCCCGTAGATGTAGCCATACATGACGTCATGCGGGAACGAGGTTTGTTCGATAAAGCTCACCTTGTTATCTTTAATCACCAGGGAATGGTACCCATCGTAGTCAGGTACGTTCTTCAAGTTCAGATGATGTGTGTCCATGAGCATCTGCATACCCATCGCAACGGAGTTGATCTCTGGCGGGAACTGTGCTGATTCGATCACCTTGGTGCCAATAGAGACCAGAATCAGAAAGTCCTCGGCGTGTTCCTTCAGGTCTTTGCAGATGTCAAAATAAAGCTGAAGGGGATACCACGCCGCTGTATCAATCTCTCCAGACTCATAATCGTACTGCTTCATATACTTTTCAAATGTCGGCTCAAAGCGGGGAGCAGCACCACTTTTTTTAAACGCCTGCATTGCAAACCCGATGATTTGCGCATTCTCCCCAGCGACGTACTTCGGAACCTTATATGTGTCTGCCATGGTGTGTCCTCCTGATGAGATTGAATTGGCCGTTAAACGATAGTATACCCGCCATCTACTGCAAGGGTATGGCCATTTACAAATTCGCCATCGTTGCTGGCCAAAAATACCGCCGCGCCCGCAATGGCGTCCGTTGTCACCAGTCCCGGATACGGGTTATATGCGGCAAATTCCGCACGACGTGCGGCAGGGTCTGGACTGTTGGCAATAAAGTTGGAAAGCATCGGGGTTTCAACCACACTTGGCGCAATCGCATTCACGCGGATGCCCTTCGGCGCATAACCGGCAGCACCAGCCATTGTCAAATTGATAACACCCGCTTTTGCTGCGCCGTAGGCAGGCACATGGGGGAAGCCCACCATGCCCACCGTCGAAACGATATTGATAATCACGCCACTGCCGCGTTGCTCCATATGTTGCAGGGCGTACTTCATCCCATAAAACACGCCATCCAGGTTGATTCCTGTAACCAGATGCCAGTTTTCCAGCGTGGCGTCCGCAATGTTGGCCTGGTCTCCTGTGATAGCGGCGTTATTTACCAGAATATCTAACTTACCGAACATCTCAACGGTTTGATGGACGAGTCGCTCGACCTGGGCTGCGTCCGATACATCGGTTTGGATGAATGTGCAGCCAACTTCGTTTGCTGTTTGCTGCCCGGTTTCGGCGTCGCGATTGGCAATAACAACAGTGGCACCTTCCTCCGTAAAGCGTTCAGCCATGCGTTTGCCAATGCCCACAGAGCCGCCTGTGATGATCGCAACCTTATTCTCTAGCCTCATAGTCTCCGACTCCCAATGCTTTGCTTGGATTTCAATTAGGATTACACCCTAGGGAGTATACTATAAGTGTTTGTATACTGCATCGTTAATTGTGGATGGATATGGAAGTGTGGGGTTTTCCGCACGATGTAGCGGGACAGAGGGGAACCTATCTCAGGACTGTACACCAAATGTGAACAACTCCCGGCGGCTGTAGTGCCCGGTTACGTCCAATGCCATCCGCTCTTTGGTGATGTGGCGCAGGTCAAGGTCAGCCGTGAGGATCACTTCTTCATCGTACACCGGGCCTGCCAAATAGCTGCCATCCGGCGCGATGATGGCACTGCCACCCTTTTGAACCAGCGTTTGTGGTGTGATCTCTGGCGCGAGCTTGAGTTCACTTGGCAATTCAGCCGCAGCCAGTATCCCACCCGCAGCCAGCACAAACGTCCGCCCCTCGAAGGCGTAATGGCGGCTGGCAACCTGATGCATTTCGTGAACGGTGGGCCACACGGCAATATGAATCTGCTCGTTGCTATCATGCACCACCTGACGCGCCAACGGCATCCAGTGTTCCCAGCACACAAGGCCACTCACCCGCCCGACGGCAGTATCAACCGCTTCGAGGCCGTCCGTGTCGCCAATGCCCCACACCAAGCGCTCGGTGTGCGTGGGCATCAGCTTGCGGTGACGGTTCACAACGTCGCCGTTCGCATCAATCGTGATGAGTGTGTTGTACAGCGTGCCGTTGCCGGGGCCATTGGCGACCTTTTCGTTGATGCCAAGGACAAGTACCACGCTCAACTGCTGCGCTTGTTGTGCAAGCTGCTCGATTTCCGGCCCCGGAACGGTGATACTGTTCTCAACGAGGCGGGCGTATACCTCTTTTGTCGGTTCATGATCCCACAGGCCCATTTCCGGGCAGTAATCCAGCCAACTCGGATAGCCTGGGAACCACGTCTCGCCAAATGTGACGAGCTGCGCGCCCTTTGAAGCGGCGTCACTGAGCAAATCCTGTGCTTTTTCCAGTGTCCCCGCCAAATTGTAGTAAACAGGTTTAGCCTGAACAATCGCAGCACGAATCGTCTCTGGCATTATTGAACTCCGAATATATGTGAAATGTCTCGCTGACTAGCCGATAATCTGACGCAAATGCCCGCTGTGCTGCGCGATTTGCACTCTCGCGTCGTTTACGTTGGCACCTGTGAGCGCAACCACAATCGCCGTTTTGACCTCGTTGTTGGTTTGCTCAAGCAGTGTCGCGGCTTCGTCTTCGCTGATGCTTGCCACTTCAGCCACAATGCGGCGGGCACGTGCTGCAAGCTTGGCATTGGTGACTTGCACATCGACCATCAGATTGCCGTATACCTTGCCAAGCCGGACCATCGTCGCCGTGCTAATCATATTGAGCGCGAGCTTCTGAGCGGTCCCGGCCTTCAACCGTGTAGAACCCGTCAGCACTTCCGGGCCAACCAGCAGCGGAACCGGGTGCTGTACGGCGTCTAGCAGCGCGGCAGGGGCGTTGCACGCGATGCCACCCGTTACGGCACCCAACTGCTTGGCCTGCTCTACCGCTCCCAGCACAAACGGCGTTCGTCCGCTGGCGGCAATGCCCACAACCCCATCGTTTTCGCTCACACTCAGGTCGATAATCGCCGCTGCACCTGCCTCGCGGTCGTCTTCAGCGCCCTCAACCGCTTTGAACATGGCACCGTTGCCACCTGCGATAATCGCCTGC
>CAWUJQ010000035.1:0-22458 GCA_963922445.1 uncultured bacterium | reverse complement strand
AGGTGACGATTGAGGATGCAGCCGAGGCTGACCGCATCTTTGACATGCTGATGGGGGTGCAAGTGCCGCCGCGCCGCAAGTTCATCCAGTCGCACGCGAAGAACGTGCGCAACCTGGACGTGTAAGCATATACAGGTTTTGGCGCAACAACTGTGCCACGTGTCCTGACCAAACAAATTGCAATCAGAAGAGCGCTCATGGGCGCTCTTTTTGGTTTGCGCGTGTGGTAGATTAGGCACCGCTTATCGTCGGTAGGGAACCCCATCTGAATGATGCTAAACAACGAGCAGTTGCATCACTTAAACAAGCTGAGCGATAGACTGGAACTTGTCCAGCGGCGCATCCAGGCTTACCGTTACAACACGCCCCTCAATCGCCAGCAGGAACGGGCCAGACTGCTAGAAGCGCACCGTCGCGGCGACGTATACAATCCACAGTTCAAATTCCGTAAAACACCCAATGACTGGGACGTGCCTTTCCGTAAGTTGATGCGCGATGTGCGCCCAGATAACAATCTGTGGGAAGGCCTGCTGTACCGTCATCTTCAACATGAGCTGGCCCGTCTGCAATCATTAGCAACGCACGACCCCCAGCAGATTACAGCGGTCACCCTTGAGGCACACGGGGCCATCTCGCCAAGGTTGGTCGATCAAGCGTGGGCGGCGCTGCAACATCCCGCGACCCCACCGCCCCCGAAAACCATCCCGGATGTAAAAGCTGCCGATCACATGAACGACGCGCTGGATGTGGCTGGCTTGGATGCGTGGCAGGTGGTCATCAATGATTCGATGAACGCCCGCATGATGGTCGCTTCGGCAGCACAAGAGGTGCATGTGGGCAGGGGCCGGCGATTTTCACGGGCGGGAATTCGCCGCTTGCTCATCCATGAGGTGGGCACTCACGTGTTTCGGTATGCGAATGGTCGCAATCAACCGCTGCGGCTGCTGCGGAATGGGCTGGTTGGCTATGTGGTTGCGGAAGAAGGGTTGGCTACCTACCATGAAAAACTGTATGGCGTGCAAGATGACGCGGCCAAGCGGCGCTATGCGCTGCGCGTGCTGGCCGCGGATATGGCGCTCACGCATTCCTTCTACGACGTAATTTCCTTTTTGATGCAATACACAGGGTTCGATGAGGCGTTCAAGGTGACGGTGCGCGCCAAGCGTGGCTTTACGGACACCTCGCAGCCGGGGGCGCACATCAAAGATAAGGTGTACCTTGAGGGTTATTTGCGCGTCACTGACCACCTGCACGCTCACCCGGCGGACTATGATTTGCTAATGAGCGGCAAGGTGTCTTTCGAGATGCTCGACTGGCTGCGGCAGCTTAAAGAGGCGGGACAGTTAGCGCCGCCTCGCTATTTGCCGCGTATGCTACAACCGGGGAAATCAAAGCCGATTTAGCTCTCGTCGTTGCCGTTGATGCCGTTAACGGCGGGGTGGTTGCCCGTTGTTGTGGCACGGGCAACGGGCATGGTTGTAGTTTTGGTGGTTTTGATGTTGTCGCTCGTATCGTACTCAATTAGCAGGGCCTGATAGCGCTCACGATACAGTTCGGCGCGGGCACGTTCCAGGTTCCACAGGCGGCTGATGCTCTCGCGTAGCGGCGGGAGGAGCGCTTCGAGTTCGTAGGTGCGCTGCACATGACGGTCAAATTCGATGTCGTGGTTGCGCCACACCTCGTCGTTGGCAAGTGTAAACTGCTTGTAGCGCTTTTGCTCGTCGCCTCGCCAGTCGTTCCACTCCTCACGGAAGCGCTCTTCGCTGAGGCGCTGCACCTCGGCTACCTCGTTGATGCGCCGCTCCAGACGGTCGCTAATGCGCTCAAAGTCCTCAATGATGCGCTGCATCGCACGGTGCGTCTCGGCCCAGGCCTCAAAGCGCTCCAGGTTGCGCTGCATGGCGCTGTCTTGCTCACCAAAACGGTCGCTAAGCGCCTGCACCTGTTGGTCGCGCTGTTGGAGCATGAGCACTTGCTGGTCAATGAACTGCTGCATCTGCTCGCGCCGTTCAGACTCAGCCGTTTGGGTATCGTTGATTTTCTTCTCGTTGCGCAGCGTCAGCTCTTCGATGAGGGTCAGCTTGGGCTTGATCGTGTCGATTTGCTTCTGCATCTCTGGCAAGTTGGTCTGAATGTCACCGAGGCGGCGTGCGTCCTGGCGGCGTTGTTCCTCCAAGGCGTCTACGCGGCGTTTGGGGTCTTCTAACTGCTTGTACAGGTCTTCGATACGCTGCTGCACTGATGCAACGGCTTCGCCGGTGCGCTCACGCTCTAGCTGGAAGCCGGGCAGGTCGGCCAGTTGCCCTTCGATGTTTTGCAGGCGCTCGGTGAGGTCACGCACCGGGCGCATCATGCCCTCACGGGCAATTTCCTGACGGCGTTCTGCCTCGCGTTCGGCAGTGAGGCGGCGGGCGTCCTGCTGTTCCAGCAAGTTGCGCATCTCCGTCCGCACCTGATCCATAAGTTGGCTGTTGGGGCCAGTTTGCTGCTGCGTTTCCACCTGTGTGCTAATCAGCGTCTGCTCAGATTCCAAACCACTCAGGCGGCGGGTGAGCGCGTCGATGGTGTCTTGTTGCAGAGCGAGGTTTTCTTGCAGTTTGGCAATCGTTCCGCGATCGCGGCGGCGCTCTTCATCAAGCCATTCGATTAGTTTTGCTGCCTGATTGATGTCCACAGTGGCCTCGCTTCGGGATGTTATATCCCACTTACGTCTCAAAAGTGAAGTTTGGCGATTATATCACAGCCGGGATATGTGTGAAGGACGGTGCAACCGCATACAATAGACGCATAGTCATGTGAACAAACAGGATGTCATCAGCACTATGTACGCGAATCGAGAGCGATTACAACAAGCCGAAGCAGCCACCCTAGCCCCATATGCGCTGCTGAGCTCTGGCAGTCGCGGGCGCGTGCATCATGAGGCGGAACCGGCGTATCGCACGGCTTTTCAGCGCGACCGGGATCGGATTGTGCATTCGGCAGCGTTCCGGCGCTTGGAGTACAAAACACAGGTTTTTGTCAACGATGCGGGCGACTACTACCGCACGCGGCTGACGCACACGTTAGAGGTCGCGCAGATTGGGCGTACAATAGCGCGGGCACTCGGTGCCAATGAAGACCTGGTGGAGGCAATCTGCTTGGCGCATGACCTGGGGCATCCGCCGTTTGGCCACGCCGGGGAAGATGTGCTTGACGCAGTCATGCGTGACAAAGGCGGGTTTAATCACAATCATCAAAGCTATCGCATTGTGACAGAACTCGAACAGCGCTACGAGCGCTGGCCGGGGCTTAACCTGACCTATGAAACACTGGAAGGCATTGCAAAGCACGAAACAGACGCTGAGGTAGGCTCCATACCCGCGTTTGCTGGCAGTTTGCGGGGCAGCTTGGAAGCGCAAATTGCCGACGCAGCAGATGAGTTGGCCTACAACGCGCATGACCTGGACGACGGCCTGACATCGGGCTTAATTGTGCCAGATCAGTTGAACGCGCTGGCCTTGTGGCAGCAAGTGATTGATCGTTCCCGCTGGGACGGTGGAGCCTTCGACGCGCTCACCCGGCACCACATGATTCGGGAATTGGTGGGGATGCTGGTCAGTGACCTCATTCGAGAGACGACGGTTTGCCTGAACAATGCAAGCATCGAATCAGCGCGAGATGTGCAGCAGCACACACACAATGTCGTTTGTTACTCCAAGGCTGTAGAAGACGGCAGTCGCGAACTTAAGGCGTTTTTGTACGAGCATATGTATCATCACTACCGGATTGTGCGCATGTCGCAGCGGGCAGCGCGTTTTGTTACAGAGATTTTTGCGAGCTATGTCAAAGAGCCGCGCCAACTACCCAAAGCAGATCAAGCGCTGATTCCAGGGGCAGGGGTGGAGCGGGTGGTGGCGGATTATATTGCGAGTATGACTGACCGAGGTGCCATCATGGAGTACAAGCGGCTGTTTGACCCGTCCACGCGCCCGGAAGTGTTTTAGGGGTGTGGCGCATTCACAGCCCAGTTTGATAGAATACCTGTGATCGGCCAGCACACAGAGCAGGTAAAGCATGAGTGAAACCCTATTAAAAGGCCGCTACCGCCTTATTGCCCAGCAGGGTTCCGGTGGCATGGCAGTAATTTATCGAGCCATTGACCAGGAATTGGGGCGGACAGTCGCCGTCAAGATATTGCGCCCTAGCCTGACAAGCGACCCGGAGTTCCTCAGTCGCTTTCGGGACGAAGCCCGCAACGTCGCTAACCTGAATCACCCTAACATTGTGACGGTCTACGATGTGGGTAACGACGGCCAGACGAACTTTATCGTGATGGAGTTCATTGACGGGTCAGACCTGAAAAAGCTCATTCGGCGGGATGGCGCACTGCCGGTGGACGTAGCGGTTGACCTGGCCATTCAGATTTGTGCCGGCATTGGCTTTGCTCACCGAGCGGGTCTGGTTCATGCGGATGTGAAGCCGCAAAATGTGCTGCTCACGTCCAGTCGCCAGGTGAAGGTGACGGACTTTGGTATTGCGCAGGCGTTTTCTTATACGCAGCCGGCACAAAAAGAGCAAATTGTGTGGGGCAGCCCGCACTACTTTGCGCCAGAACAGGCGGAGGGCGAAAAGCCATCCCCCGCGTCTGACGTGTACTCGATTGGTATTGTCATGTTCGAGATGCTCAGCGGGCACCTGCCGTATACCGGGGCCAGCCAGCAAGATTTGGCGATGGCCCACATTAAAACGCCTGTCCCGCATTTGAGCGAAGTTGCGCCGCATGTGCCAGACGGCCTATCGCGCATTGTGCATAAGGTCATGAGCAAAAAGCCGGAACAGCGCTATCGCATGGCCGACCAGCTTGGCCAAATTTTGGTCAACTATCGTGACCGGGGCCAGCAGCATACTGCTGTCAACCCAAACCTGATTCAAGCGCAGCCCCAGCGCCAGCAGCCGCCGCAAAACCAGCTGCTGCCGCCGAACCCAGATGCGCGTTTCAAGCCGCCGGGGCAGTCAGATCGGCCCTTGTACTATGAACCGGTGCAAAGCGATGGTGGAGCCGAACCGACCCAGAAGTACAGCATGGCACCAGAAGCACCGGGCGGTGCCCCGGCCACTCAGCGCCCGCAACAGGACTACCCTGGCACGCCTGCGCCTGTTCAGCAGCCGCAGTCAATGGGGTATGTCAATCCAGATAGCAGCGCTTACGCACGCACCGGTACGGGGGCCAGCCGCCCGGTGCCGCGCTTCGACCAGGAAGCGAGCGGACTGGACGCAATTACCATTATTTTGGCAGTGCTGGCGTTGATTTCTGTCGCGTGTTTGCTGCCGTTGTATTATTTGGTGTACTTGGCTTACTTCCCTGGCAGCTAGGTATCGGTGTCGCTGCCAGCCGTCATTGACGGCGATGTGCTTGGGTCGTAGATGTCTACACTGTAGGTATCGACAAGGGCGGTTGCCGCTTCGCCGTCGGACATCGGGGGGGTGGCAAGGTACAAACCGACGCCGCCCTCGCTGAATGTGCCATCCGTGAGTTGCACCACTTGCACATCGTTGACGTAGCCAACGAGCATATCGCCTACGATTTGCAGGCGCAACTCATTCTGTTCGCCCAGGGGATTAACGGCGTCATTTGGTGACCACGATTCGCTCAGACCACGCAGTTCGCGCCAGCGTCGATCTTCCAGATACCAGATGCTGTAGTTGCCGTTGCCGTCAACTGCAAACACACCGTAATTGGCCCGATCCATGTAGTGAAAGATGATGCCATAGCCTGTGCTAGTGGGGCTGCTGGGGGTTAACAAGACGGTGGCGTTAATTTCGATGGCGGTTGTGTAGCGGTAATCGGCAAGGATTGTGGCCGCTGCGCGCTGTGGGATGGTGTTGGTAAAGGAGTAGGTGCTGTTAGCGCCAAGTTCGCGGATGAGGTTGCCGTTCCGTGAGCTGTCCTCTTCAACTTCGATGGGCCAGTAGGTACCAACCAGCGGGTCATCGGCGTCGAAGTCACTCATAAACGGGGTATTGACCCCAATCGTCATGCTTTGGATGTTGTCGTCCGGTTGCACCATGCTGTCGACTGAGGTGTCATCCGCAGCTTGCTCAGCAGGCTCTTCGAACAGGCCGTTACTCACGCCAACATTGTCTAGCCATAATGCGCCCATCACAATGGTGCCAATTACAAGCAGGCCCACGACCAATATACCGAGCGCGCTGTTCTGACGCGTGACTTTCGGCAGCGAGATGGTATCCAAGGTGGGGCGGGCGATTTTGGGATGTACGTCAGAGATCGCGGTCGGCACAAAGCCCGTTGCCTGTGGGTCTTCTCCGCGCATAGCACGGGCAAGGTCTTGCGCCATTTCGGACGCGACCTGATAGCGTTCTTCTGGCCGTTTGGCCAGCGCTTTATTAATGACGGTATCCAGGCGCGGGTTGTCGATATGATTGTAGCGCGTCAGCGGCGGCACAGGTTCGTTGAGGTGTTTTATCAGGACCGACAGGCTGCCATCATCACCGAAGGGCGGTTCGCCCGCCAGCAGTTCATACAGAATAACGCCCAGGGCATAGATGTCCGTGGGGCCATCCACGTTTTCTCCAGCGGCTTGCTCCGGTGACATATAAGCAGGCGTGCCAACGGCCACGTCTTCTTGGGTGAGTTTGCTCCCCACAACCATCCGGGCGATGCCGAAGTCCGTCAACACTGCGCGGCCCGTCTCGTTGAACAGAATGTTAGCCGGTTTGATGTCACGGTGTACCATGCCTAACTGATGGGCATAGTCCAGGGCGGAAGCAATGTCTTCCATGATTTGCAGCACCTGCGACTGAGGCATCAGCCGGTCATGCTGGATGTTTTTTTCCATGATGTCTTTAAGGTTATCACCCGGCAGGTACGTCATCACCATGTAAAGTAGGTGGCGGTCGTCTTGCTTGACCATAGCGTAGTCAAAGATTTGCACGACGTTGGGGTGATTAAAGCTGGCCAGGAACTTGGCTTCGCGCTCAAAGCGTGCCCGGAACGTGTCGTCGTCCGCAAGGTGTTCGTGCAGCACTTTGATTGCAACATCGCGATCTAGCTTGGAGTCTTGCCCACGATAGACGCGAGCCATCCCTCCCGTCCCAATCCGTTCAGATACAACATAGCGATCAATGCGCCTGAGAAGGGAATCTGTTGAGGTGAACTGCTCGTTTTGGTCGACCATGCCATGTCCTGCGGTGAGTTTGTTATCAATGATAGGCGATTTTGCAAATAAGTTTAGTGGGTGAGCTTACATTGTAACTCAGTCTACAGCGTGCAGATGAGAAAACCGTCTAAATGTCTCATACAAAGATTGGTTTTGGGTTGGTATTTTCGTAGGAGTGTGCTGATAGAATTCCCTGTAACGGGTGTTCATGGCGTGGCTTACAGAGTGCCGCTTGCATCTGCGGCACTCTGTAAAGTGGGTGGGGCGTTAGTTGGCTGGCACGACCAACTGCTGACCGATAAAGATGACATCGGCATCGTCAATGCTATTCAGCGCCTGTAGGCGGGCAATGGACGTGTTGAAGCGCAGGGAAATGCGATACAGATTGTCGCCTTCGGTCACAACGTAGGTGGTTGTCGCTGCTGGCGGTTCCGGTGAGGGTGACGGTGATGGAGTGGGGGTTTCGGTCGAGGGGCCGCCCTCGCCAAAGTCATCGCCGGGTATGTCGAGCGTGGTGCCCCAAAAAATCAAAGACGGGTTCACTATGTTGTTCAGCGCAGCAAGATCGTCCACGCTAACGTCGTATGCGCGTGCGATGCTGAACAGCGTGTCACCCGGTCGGATCGTGTACTCGTCGCCGCTGGCAATGATGGTTGGTGGGTCAACGTCTACATTAACGTCTTCCGCAGGGTCTTCGGTGGGGTCAGCTTCTCCAGTGGCCGGTTCTTCAGTTGCTGTCGGCTCCTCGGTTGCGGCAGTTTCTTCGGTGGCCACGGGTTCTTCCGTCACTACGGGATCGGGTTCTTCGGTAACTACGGCAGCGGGTTCCTCAGTGGCGGTGTCGTCCTGGGCAAATGCAGTTGGCAGCACGGCCATCACAGCAAGGAGCAAGCCCCCGGTTAGAATAAGTGTTGTAATGCGCTTCAAATTCATTCAAATCTCCTGTTCAGGTTGCGATAGCGAACTGCCTTCAGCCGCAAATCCTCTGATTACACCCGTGTTTATACATCTTTATAGCGCAGCACGCCAATTCTAGGCCAAATTAGCTGCATCACGAACAAAGCGCGCAAATTTGCAAGGCGTGATATACTTTCCGTCATGAAATTCGATGGATTAAAACGGCTGGGTTGGTTGTTAATTGGGGCGGCAATTGCGGTTGAGGGGATTGTTGCCGTGTACTTGTTTGGGATGAGTAACTTGCCGCTGGACGAGGCTGGGCCGGTGATTGTTGCGATAAGCCTGGTGCTGGGGGTGCAGGTTGCCTTTGGCTGGTTGATGATCCAGCGCAGTAACGACGAACCCCCCATCCATTAGGGACTACACATAAACTTAAACCGTGTATAACTATTTGTGGCATCATCTGACATTGTTCAAAAGCTGGAGGACAAGCGAATATGAATAACAGTCTTTACGATCAGATTGTGGCTGACCGTGGCAAACTACAAAATTGGATGAACCGGATTCCGGGCTTGCGCGGTTACCAGGAGAAGGGTGCCCGACGCGACGCTGACCGCATGATTCGCGAGTACATCGCGGGGCAGTTGCAGGGTCGGCTAGATCGGTTTGTGGGCCTTGAAAAGCAAATATTGCAGTCTGGTGGCATGGCCCTGATGAGCCAAAGCCGCGAGGCCAAGACGAAATTCCAGACGTACATCGACAAGGTGAAGGCAGCAGCACCGGGCTACAGCGGCTTTTTCGCGGCTGTCAAGATTGGTGATGAGGAACTAGAGCGGCTGTATGCCTTTGATGAGGCGCAGATGCGGTATTTAGATCAGTTTGACCTCAAGCTAGACGCACTTGAAGAAGCGGCTCAGTCTGGCGAAGGCTTAGAGGCTGCCATTCAGGACGTGTACAACCTGGCACAGGAAGCCATGCGCGCGTTTGAAATGCGCGAAGATGTGCTAACCAATCTCAACAATCAGTATATGTAAATTGAGCCGCCCCATTGGGCAGCTTTGCGCTAAATTACACCCTCATTCAACAAGGAGTAGAGTCAATGGCACGCATAATTGATGTTGTCGATCACGCCAACGTGGGCGACCACGAACTGTCCTGGCGTGAGCCGCAGCAGGGCAGCGGTGACCTGCGCTTCGGTTCGCAGGTGATTGTGGCGGAATCGCAGGCTGCGGTGTTTGTGCGCGGCGGTCAGGCGCTGGACGTATTGGGGCCGGGTCGTCACACGCTTTCTACAGCTAACCTGCCCATCCTTTC
The DNA here is from genome assembly GCA_963922445.1 of uncultured bacterium. Lineage (GTDB taxonomy): Bacteria > Chloroflexota > Anaerolineae > Aggregatilineales > Phototrophicaceae > DAOTTY01. Next base: position 13,090 of record CAWUJQ010000035.1, on the reverse strand, counting down.
CAGCGTGATTGGTATGGCAACGAGCGGGCGCACGCCGTTTACCGCTGATATTTACTTCATCAACCTGAAGGACATGCCGCAGGTGGGCTGGGGCACCAACCCGCCCATTGTGCTAGAAACGCCCGGTTACGGTCGTGGGGTGGCGCTGCTGATTACGCACGGTGTCATTGACATCGGTGTGAGCGACCCGCTGCTGTTTGCGAAGCAGTACGCGATTGGCAAGCCTGCGGTTCACCTCAGCCACATCAAAGAGCGCATCCAGGCGATGCTGTTGAGCGAAATCGGCCAGTTGATGTCGAACAGTGGTGCCAAGAGCATCATGGATGCGAATAAGCTGCTGGGCGACCTGGAAGGGGCGGCCTTGGCAATGCTCAATGACCAGTTTGAGGCGCTGGGGATGCGCATCAAGGCGTTTGAGGCCAAGCCGTTCACTGCGAAGAATGCATCTCTGGATGAGCTTGCGAACTACGTCAGCGATGAGGCTTTGGCCCGCATCGAACGCATGGAACGCTTGAACATCGCCCGTGATGCCGCCAACAACGAAGGGCTGGCAGGCGGACTGGCAGGTGCTGGCGTTGGGTTGGGTGTTGGTCAGCAGGTGGGCGCTGCAATGGCTGGTGGCGGCTACGCTGACCCAAATACGCAGATGATGCAGCAGCAGCTCCAGCAGCAGCAGATGATGATGCAGCAAATGATGCAGCAGATGCAGATGATGCAGGGCGGTGGAATGCCCCAGCAGCAGATGCCTCAGCAGGCGGCCCCCGCTGCACCCGCAGCCGCGTCAAGCCAGCCGCAGACGAAGGAAGACGTTCAGGCGATTTTGGATGACCTGGATATGAAGCTGATGAACGGCGAAATCAGTGAAGCGATTTACACCCGCATGTACCAGAAGTGGGAATCCCGCCTGGCTGAGATGTAAATTCGTTGTTGCAAGTGATGAGCAACTACACTGAATGCTGTTGCTGCCATCACTGTGTAGCAACAGCAAGCACCTGCATATGCGGGTGCTTTTTAATTTAGGGCAGGGTGATCGTCTGGATAGTGTAGCTGTCGGTACCATCAGCCGTGAGCAGGCGTTCGCCCGTGTTCGGGTCATACAGGCCGATGGCGAGGGTGTAGTCACCTGCGGGCACTGAAGCCACCCCCGGCAGATGGAATACGTCCCGGTAGCGTGCATCTGGCTGCCAGGTTGCAGTGCTGATGCGTCCGTTTTGGGGTTCATGATCGTGTTGTGACCACAGGGGCGTGCTCGTATCTGGATTCACCGGGCCGATAAGATGCACAAACGCCTTGAGCGGCACGTCCGTTTGGCGGAGGGGCTGCCAGTATGCCCACACGGTGAGTTCGCCGGTAGGCTGCGGCGGCGTAACAACATGCGCGTCAATGAGCGTTACAACGTCACTGAAGGTTGTTAGCGGTTGCATGGTTGTGATCTCAAGCGGTTGTACATCCCAGGGCATATACTTTTGCGCACGTAGGCCCGCTGCGTTGGTATCAATCACAAGCTGCATGTTCTCCGCCATCCACGCTTCTACAACACCATAGCTGGGCCAATCGGTGAAGCCCTGCGCGGCCAGCCACACGCCATCATACGATTCACGGGCGGATTCAAGCTGAGCATGAATGTTTTCAGTGGGCTGATTGGGCGCAGCAGGGAGCGCCTGTTCATTGGCGTCGACTTGATAGACCTGATGGTAGTACAGGCCAAAAGACGGGTCGGTGGAGGTTTGGATGACGAGTTCTGAGCGGGTGACGGTGTCATCCAGGTAGCTGATAAGTGCCTGCCAATCTGGGGATTTGATGTAGGTGGTGTAGTACGTCATCAGTGACACAAGCGTCATCGCACCCCACCCCACCAGCGGAATCAGGGTAAGGTAGCGCCAGCGCGTCGCATTCACAGTGATGAGTGCAAGCAGCAATACCCAGGCGGGCAGCACACCCAGTACATAGCGTGGTGCGAATACATCCAGTGTGGTCGCGACGAGCGATAACAGTATCGGCGGCACAAATCCGACGAACAGCGTTAGCCAGAACAAGCGGCGCTCGCTGCGATAGGCTGTCCACAAGCCCAAAGCCAGCACAGCATAGACCAAAATCCACAGCCAGTTGCTAAAGTGCGCGGGTAACGTGTTGCCAAACATCAGTGTGTTAGGGAACTCGATGAACAACCGCTCCGGCACAAAGCCGGTGGTCGTCCCGCCATAGCCACCAGAGCGTAGCTGCGGTTGCAAGTACCAGGGGGCCAGGGCCGCCCCCACGGTGAGCATCGCACCGAGCCACTTAAAATACACGCGCCAGCGCCACCCATACGCGACCAGCACATACAGCGAAAGCGCAAACAACACAAACAATTCCAGGTAATACAGGTAGCCCGTGACAATTGACATGGCCACAAACGCGACCCATGCAAACACTGTGTCACGCTCAAGGGCGCGCAACGCCAACCACAACGACGTCAGGCTGGCCGTTGACCACAGCGCGTAATTGCGAGCGTCCTGGCTGTGCCAAACCAAAAACGGATGAACCGCCCATATCAATGCGACTACCAATCCGACGGAACGCCGCCCTGTAGCCTGCTGGCCAAAGCGATAGGCGACGGCAATGCCAAGCGTGCCGACCAGCGCGGGCAGCATCCGTACAGCAAATTCGGTAAAACCCGCCAGCCCGCCCCACGTGTTGTAGGTGGCATAGGCCAGCAGCGGTTGTGGGTCTAGCGTGATGTAGCGTTGTACGGCTTGTGTGAGCGGGGGCAGCATCCAATACTGAACGGTAAACGCTTCGTCACCACGATAGTCAAAATGGCCCAGGCGCTCAACGCGCAGCGCAAACCCGACCAGCAGCAGCGCTGCCAGCCACCATCGGACGCGATTCAGTGCCATGTTAGCTGGCGGTTGACGGTAGGGTTGCCTCTTCAAAGGCAGTGATTTGCTCCGGCGTGAGCGGGAAGTCGTTGTTTTTGTCGGGATGGTTGCGCAGGTAGTTTTTCAGGCTGCGCTTGTTTTTTTCGTCCGCATACACAATGGGCAGCGTGCTGTCAGTCTCATCCAACTCGGCGCGTGGGTCGGTGAGGACGACGATAGCCTGAACGTCAACATCGGGGGCGATAGGTTCTAGTACGCGCTCAAGGTAGTTAATCGCCCGTTTGGATTCGTTAATCGGGTCACCGACGTTGTCTAGCCGAAACGCACCGCCGATGCGGGCGGCGAGACTGCGCTTTTGACGCCATTTGTCTCCGTCTACTTCAATTAGCCCCTGTTGCCAGCGAACAATTAACACAAACACGCCCTGTGGCGCAATTAAAACGTGCTTGGCCGGGCTGTGATAGTAGTGATAGAGGACGCTCTTTTTACTAACGCCTTTTAATCCCTCGCGGATGGCCTGCTCTGGGCGCGGTTCGCGAATCCACAGGTTGGTCATGTGGATGGCAAACAGAGCCAGCACCAGGGCGAAGGGCAGGGCAAACGTGAGGCCCACCTCTAGGATGCTAAATGCACCTGTATCGGCACGGTCACCCAGGATGCCAGGGAACGTGACGAGCATGGATGACAGCCACACGCCCATGCTCACAAAAAACGAGTATTGGGCGATTTGGCGGTTGCGTTTGATGACGCGGTCGTTGGTCTCTACACGCATAATCGGTATGGATTCCTTATCAGTATGGGCAGAAGCTCACGCTGAAATGTGAGCTTCTGAATATTGCTCAATTGAGTTGCGCGCTAGGAGCCGCCTTCAGGGGTTGCGGTTGGCGGGGGCGCTGCGGCGTTGGCTGTCGCTTGAATTTCTTCCGAAGAGAGTTCACGCACGAACAGGGCAATGTTGCCGCCGCGGTCAACCTCGGCACACACGAGGTTGCCAATTTCAGCCGAGGGGAAAAAGTCCCAGGTGCGCGGTGACCCATAGGCCACACCGATCACGCCGCGTGGGCGGTCAGCTTCTGATGCTGGGAAGCAGTGCGACACGGGCACCAATACCCGATCTGCAATGGCCTGACCGTCATCGTTGTAGAACGTCAAGTCGTAGACGCTAAACTGTTCGCCGCGCCGGGTGAAACCAGCGGGTGACGGCGGCGCATTCCACGATTCGACGGTGGTGCAAGCCGGGGAGACGGAACTGCGCAGGCTAACGCTTACATCTGCTGTGTCAAAGAACAGGTCTGGACATTGGTTGTAGTTGGTCAGCACATCGGCGGCCTGGGCCTGGGGTTCCTGGATGCTCGTTTCGTTGACCTCGTTGAGGAAGCTATTTTCTTCCACCTGTTCCAGGAAGGCGCTGCGCCCCGTGGCTGTGATACGCGCTACACCGTTGATGTTGAAGTTGAGCGGTGCGGAGCCGTCGCTGGGGCCGAACTGCTGAGCTGTACTCAGGTCACGGATGTTGAACTCTGTACCGGGCGTCCAGGCCCAGTAGGTGAGGACAGATGGCCCCTGGTCGTCGCCGCGAAACTCGGTGCCGACGGGCATGTAAAAGCCTACCCACACCACAGGCGTATTGACGATGACTGGCTCATCAAACTGGACGGTGTTGATGCCCGCCTGCCGGAAGACAACCTGTTGGGTTTCTAATAGGGTGGCATCCACGGGTGACCCGCCGTTTGCATCTCCGTAAACGACCACATCGACACGGTTGGTGGCATCGGTGATTGGGAGCGGCTCGAAAATATCAATGGATACGTTTTCAATGAGTACGGGTAACGCCAGGGTACCCGTCGTCAGGTCGAAGCCGTTCATGACGAGAGTGCGTTCGCCTTGAATTTGCCAGATGTTGTTCTCGATGCCCCGATTGTTGTTCAGGATGACGCGTCCGTCCTGAGCGGCGGCTGGCAAGCCAGAAAGAACAAGGATAAGGCCGACAATCAGGGAAAAAACCATCGTGTGGGGTTTTACGGTCATCTTCATGGGAGTTCCTCAAATATGAGTTAAATAGTTTGGATCAGCCCGTCACGCTGCGCGGCTTGTATTTTAGGTTTCAATCGTGTTGTGGTCAAGCAGACGGACGAGTGCTATGATGTGCGGGCTTGCAAGCAGGTTGTGAAAAAGGACACGAAAGCGGATGCGTGAGTTCGGGTTTTTGCTGGCAATTATGGCGCTACTGATGGCCGGGTACTGGTCATTCTTCGTGTTCCCGCGCCAACGAGAGTTTACCAAACGTCAAAAGTATGTTCGGTCACTGGGCCGGGGCGACGAGGTGGTGACGTTCGGCGGTATGGTTGGCCGCGTGGTTGATATTGACGGTGAGGCAGGGCTGGTTTACGTGGAAATTGCCGACGGCGTGGTTATCAGATGTGTGGCGGCGTCTATTGTGGGTGAGTTTGACCCAGAAGAAGTTGCTGCGAATGCCAACCGTGGCTTAGATGCGGACCGTCAGCCTGAAGAAGTGGAAGCGTAGTCGCAAACGAACGATTAGGAAAGCGAATCGCAATGAAAATACAATATGGCTGGCTGGTCACCATCGTGGTGCTGGCCGTCTTTGCAACTTGGATGGCGCTGCCGTCTACCAATGGAACAGAGATACACCTCAACCGCGACGGTGAACCGGACATCATTATTGGTCAACCGCTGGGCCTGGACTTGGTGGGTGGGCTGCGTGTGCTGCTTGAAGCCGAGTTGCCAACAGAAGCCTTTACGGTAGAGGAACTGCGTGAGACGGCTAACAGTGTGTCTCGCCGTGTGAATGCGCTTGGGTTGACGGAAGCCACGGTACAAACACGCGGTAACAGCCGCATCCTGGTAGAACTGCCGGGGGTGACCGACCCGCAGCAGGCCATTGACACCATTCAGCAGACGGCGCTGCTAGAGTTTGTCAACTTTAGCGGGTTGAGCGTGGCGCAGGTCAACGATTTGGTGGGGACGCGCATCCTCACTACAGAGCAGGATCAAATCTTCAGGCAGCGGGCACAAACGGGTGATGAAAACATCGAAGACCTGGTCGCTGGCCTTAATGTCAATCCGCAGACGGGGCTGCCCTTTGAAACGGTGATGACAGGCGGCGGGCTAGCGGCAGCGGCGGCTGTTCTTGACGCGCAGAGCGTGAGTAGGTGGTTGATTGAATTCGAGTTGACATCTGAGGGTGGCGATGTGTTTGGGCCGTATACGCGCAACAACATCGGCCAGCCAATGGCCATTACGCTGGACGGGGAAGTGATATCTGCGCCGACAATTCAGGCTCAGTTGCCGACGGGCGGTGTCATCACAGGGAATTTTACCGAGGAAGAAGCCGAAACACTTGCACTGCAACTGCGCTCCGGTTCGCTGCAAATTCCGCTGCGTGTGGAAAGCACGCAACAGGTGGGGGCAACGCTCGGCCAGGAATCCGTGCGGTTGAGCATTCAGGCGGGCATCATTGGTGTGATTATCGTACTGGCGTTCATGCTGATTTATTACCGGGCACTGGGCATTGCGGCAGACTTTGCGCTGCTGGTGTTCATCGCGCTGAACCTGGCGCTGTTCAAGATGATCCCGGTAACGCTGACGCTGCCAGCCATCGCGGGCTTTTTGATCTCGATTGGTACGGCAGTTGACGGCAACATCCTGATTTTTGAGCGCATCAAAGAGGAGCTGCGTGACGGCAGGCCGCTGGACGATGCCTTACAAGCGGGCTTTGATCGTGCGTTTGCCTCCATTCGTGACTCGAACATCTCAACGATTATCATCTGCGGCATTTTGTTCCTGTTCGGTCAAACGCCGGGGGCCAGCATCGTGAGTGCATTCGCTGTGACGCTGGCGCTGGGCCTGTTTTTGAACCTGTTTACTGCAATTGTGGTGACGAAAACATTCCTGGCCGTGCTTGTGAGCTTCTCACGAGATTACATACAAGAAAAAGCGTGGACGCTGGGCGTTTAGCGCTGCAATTGACATAGGAAAGCACTGATTCATGTTCCAACTGGCACAACGACGGAAACTGTACTTTATCGCCTCCGGGATCATCATTGGGTTGGGTATTGCCACGATGATTTACTCCGCCTTGAACTCACCCAACGGTACACCCTTCCTGCTGAGTATCGACTTTGTGGGTGGTAGTATTTACGACTTCACCTTCACCGAAGATGGTGTTGACGAGCAGGATATTCGAGATGTGTTTGCGGAATTTGGTCTTGATAACATCGTTGTGCAAAGCGTGGGTGATCCCAGTGAGAATAGCTGGTCGATTCGCGCGGGCACTATCGAAGGCAACGAAGCCCTCGCGCCCCTAGAAGCGCTCAACGAGCAAGCACCGATTGACTTCGATACCGTGCGCACCGAGCAGGTGTCCCCGACGATTGGGGCGGAGGTGACACGTGCGGCGTTTTTGGCAGTGGTGTTGGCATCGGTTGTGGTAACCGGGTTCATCATCTTTGCCTTTCGCAAAGTGCCGAATGCCTTCCGCTATGGCATTTGCGCGATTGCGGCCATGGCGCACGACGTGATGATAATGCTGAGCGTTGTGTCGTTTATGGGGTTATTTTTTGGCTGGGAAGTTGACGCGCTGTTCCTGACGGCGGTTTTGACGGTGGTCGGCTTTAGCGTGCAGGACTCGATTGTGGTGTTTGACCGTATTCGCGAAAACATCCCGCGCTACATTGGTGAACCCTACGAGACGATTGTCAACCGCAGCGTGTTAGAAACCATCCACCGATCACTGGCAACGCAGTTGAACGCGTTCTTCGTGATGATTGCGATCTTGCTGTTTGGGGGGGCGTCCGTCAAGCAGTTTATCGCCATCTTGCTCATCGGCCTGCTGTCCGGGACGTATTCGTCCATCTTTATCGCCGTGCCGCTGCTGGTGGCCTGGGAACAGGGTGAGATTCCGTTTATTAAGGGCGGCTACTCCATTCCGAGTGAAACGGTGCGGGCTGAGGTTTAGCCCGCTTTGCCCTATTGCGAGATGGGTAAGGTGACGAAGAACGTTGAGCCTTTGCCATACTCACTCTCTGCCCACACACTGCCGCCGTGCGCTTCTGCAATGTGGCGCGTAATCGCCAGGCCAAGGCCGGTACCCTGGGTGTGACCTGCGGTGTCGGCCACGCGGAAGAACTTGGTGAACAGGTTTTTCAGGTTGTCTGGCGAGATGCCGAAGCCGGTGTCGTTCACTGAAATTTCTATGAATGGGGCGTCGTTTTCCAAAATCTCGCGGCTGCGCACGTAGATGTGGCCGCTATCACGGTTGTACTTAATCGCATTGGTGAATAAGTTGAGGATCACCTGTTTAATCTTGCCCCGGTCACCAATGACCTTGATGGGGTGGATGTTGAGGTGAAAGCTGACGTTTTTGTCGTTCGCTTGATGAATCACCACATCAACGCTTTCGCGTATGAGCTTGTCTAACTCAAAGGGCGCTTTTTCCAGTTGAAAGCGGCCCGATTCCAGGCGTGCTAAATCCAGGAATTCGCTTGTCATCCGAACGAGACGCTCAGTTTCGCCCTGCATGGTTACGATGATGTCCTCGCGCTTTTCCTGGGGCAGTTCGGTGCGTTGCAGCAGCACCGTGCTGGCCTTGAGTGCAGCGAGTGGGGTGCGAATTTCGTGAACCATCTCTGCGATAAAGTCGCTTTGTTGGAAGAGGCGGGCATTTTGGATGGCTATGGCAGCCTGACCCGCTAGCGCAGTGAGCGTTTCGATGTCTGTTTCGGTAAAGTGTGAGCCGTCAAGTTTGTTGATGGCTTCGAGTACGCCAATGATCTTGTCATGGGCACGCATGGGCACGCCGAGCAGGTCATTAGTCTTGAACTCAATTTCCTGATCGACTTCGCTATAAAATTCGGGTTCCTGCGACACATCGCTAATCACACGGGGTTCGCCATGCGTGGCGATCCACCCGGCAATACTGCCTTCCATCGGGACGGTGATGCGATCCATTTCGTGCGGTTTGATGTTGGAAGCTGCCTCGAAACGAAGTTCGCCGCTGCCTGGGTCAAGCAGCATGATTGACGCTGCCTCAACGCCAGTTAATTCGCGAGCGGCTTCAATGATGGCCTCCAGCAACGAGCGCAAATCAAAGGTGCTGTTTAGGCGCTGGCTAATGTCTATAATGAGTTCGTAGCGCTCAATGAGCTTGTCGCTAGTTGCTGTGTCCCGGTCACTCATAGTGTACCTGTCCGATTCAAAACAGTGGGTATAGTTTGCGAGTGAGTTTTAGTCTTCATTTGTCATACCTGCGTTCACCCGACGCGGAAGTCTTCGGCCAGTTTGCTAAGTTGGCTGGCTGTGATCGAATTCGGGCGGAACAAAACAATGGGTACATTGGCTTCAACGGCTTGGAAGGCTAAATCGGGTGCTGCCGATATGATGGCCTTAATTTCTTGGCCCAATGCCTGCTCAATTTCTTGCCAGGGAGTTTGTATGCTGGACTGTGAGCGGTTCATCACGGCGATGTTTAACTTCGCCCGGTCGATGGTTTCGGCATCCAGCGTTTGGAACAGCTCACGAGCCATTGTCAGGGCAACGCGGTTGGGTTCAATGACAATGAGGAGCTGGTCAACGGTGCGCATCACACGCCCGCTGGCCATGTTCAGGTGGTTGCCCAGGTCTAGCACAACTTGGGTCGACAGGGAGCGGAGTGTGTTGACGATTTCTAACGCGGTTTCAGGGGCGTAGCTGAGCAATGCCTCTTTAGGCCGGGTAGAAGCCATGAGCAGGCGGATGCCCGTTTGATGCGACACAAGTTGGCCTTCAATAGCGCGCGCGCTGATCTCATTGGGTGCGCGGCTTAACAGTGTGGCCATGCTAGATGCCTGACCATGACCGAGGGATAGCCCCACCGTGCCTTGCCCCAGGCAGAAGTCTGCCAGGATGGGCGTTTCGCCAGACTGCACCATCGCGGCGGCCATGTTGACGGCAATGGTGGTTGTGCCAACACCACCCTTAACGCCCATCACGCCCAACACCGTTGAGTTGCGTTTGCTACCGTCTTCGTCGCCGTCCTGAGCGGTATTGCGTGATAGGATGGCCTTCACGCGGGAGGCCAACTCCGCTGGGTGCGTGGGTTTGGTCAGGTAGTCATCCGCGCCCAGTTCAAAGGCTTTCACCTTATCGTCAATGAGCGTTTTGGCGGTGAACATGATGATGGGGATGCTGCGCGTGGTTGGGTTCGCGCGCAAGCGCCGCGTGACCTCGTAACCATCCATATCTGGCATCATGACATCAAGAATAATTAAATCAGGCACATCACTGGCTGCTTTATTCACCGCTTGGTTGCCAGCGTTTGCGGCAGCAACTTCGTAGCCGTGGCGTTGAAGCATGAGGCCAATGAGTTTGAGGCTGTCGATGTCATCATCGACGATGAGGATTTTTTCTGCCATCAATGGATACTTTGTCTAGGGAGTGTAGCAAAGTGTAACAAGCGGAAGTGTAGCATGAAAGAAAATAGGTGGCAAGCAGACGAGATGGGGTGGAGTGTTCAGGCTTCGTATAAATTGTGTTTATCTGCTAAATGTTTCGGGCTGGCGTTTTGTGGTATATTCTTGAGGTGAAGGTATAAGTTGCCAAGGCAATGGGCTCCATGCGAACGGGTTCCGACACGTATTCCACCATCGCTGATCTGCTTGAAGATGTGGTCACTATGCAAGACACACAACTTGCATTGCGGCACGCGCTTGAGACGCTGCATACGCAGTGCGGGGCGGATGGCGCTAGCGTGACTGGATTGGGCGACATAAAGGCGCACTTTGCCGCTGGTAGTGTAACGGATTGGTTGCGTGACGTGGATGCGTTGATTAGTTGGGCTGGGCAGTTGCCGCTGGGTTTGGCAGAAAATGCGCCCACCCAGCGGGGTTTTCAGCCACAGGCGTCGAATTGGTTGACGTATGTGCTGCCAGAGCGCTTTATTGTGTGTTTGTGGTTCGATGACTCACCAAGCACCGATTTGGCGACGATTTCCGCATTCATTGATGTGCTGCTGTTGGTTGCCAGCCGCTACCTTGCTGACAAGCGTCATGAACGGGCTGAACTGCTGGCGAATTCTGTAATCTACAGCATTGCCGACCCGCTGCTTGTGCTTGATGAAAATCATCATGTGGTGGCCATGAACCCGGCTGCGGAAGGTGTTTTCAATACCACAAACGCAGACGCCATAAACAAGCCGTTGGCGCAGGTCGTCAACACCCCTGGCCTGATGGCGTTGATTGAGAACCCGGTTGAAGATGATATGCGTCCGCCGGAGTGGTCAACGCCCGGTGAGCCAAAACAGACCTTCTTACCGCTGCTTTCTATGGTAAAGACGCCAGACGGCCTGCCGAACGGCTGGGTGCTGGCGCTGCGCGACGTGACGCGATTTAAGCAGCTTAACCGCAATCAATATGAGTTTATGCGTGTTGTCTCGCACGACTTGCGCTCTCCGCTTACGTCCATGCAGGGCTTTGCCGATATGATCCGCATGGGCATGGTTGGCGATGTGACCGAGAAGCAAGTTTACTTCGTGGACAAGATTCTTTCTGGCGTTGCTCAGATGTCAAGTATTGTCGAAAACATTGGCGATGCCGGACGGTTTGACCCGGAAACGGGCTTTTACGAAATGCAGCGCGAACCGACTGACCTGGGCGAGATTGCCAAGCAAATTGTGCAAAACTACATCATCCCGGCGGAAAAGCAAGAACTGTCGTTGGCGATGGATATTGCCGATGATGTGCCCATCATCAATGCTGACCAGAACATGATTACCCGTGCCGTCACCAATCTGGTTGATAATGCAATCAAGTACACCCCCAACGGCGGCAGGGTGCTGGTCGCCATCAAGCGTGACGAGAAAAACGTGACAATTAGCGTGAGCGATGACGGCTACGGCATCAGTGAAGAAAACCAGCGCAAGCTGTTCCAACCCCACTACCGCATCCCGCGTGAGGAACACAAAAAGGTCAAGGGCACTGGCCTGGGCTTGTTTATTGTACGCAGTGTCGCGCAGCGTCACGGTGGTAATGCCCGCGTTGATAGCGTGTTGGGTGAAGGCACAACCTTTTCCATTACGGTTCCCTTGAAGGGGGCCAACCTGGTCGCTACCCCACAATAACCTCGCCGTCTGCGTGGGCAAACAAATGTGCTACAATGCGCCCCTGCAAGCCGATAACGCGACGACGGGTGCCCCATGCACATTCAACCCCTTGACGATCATGTGATTGCAAAAATTGCTGCCGGTGAAGTCATCGAGCGGCCTGCTTCTGTGGTGAAGGAACTGGTCGAAAACTCGCTGGATGCTGGTGCAACGGATATCCACATTGAGGCGCGGGGCGGGGGACGCCAATTAATCCGCGTCAGTGACAATGGCTGTGGCATCCGCACCGACGAGGTGGAACTGGCGCTCACCCGGCACGCGACGAGCAAACTGCGCACGGTAGAAGACCTTGAACGCATCCTGACATTGGGCTTTCGCGGGGAGGCGCTCTCTAGCATGGCTGCCGTTAGCCGAATGACCCTGCTCACGCGCACCGCGGACGAAGACGTGGGGTCACAGGTGCGCGTAGAAGGTGGCGTGGTGCGTTCGCTCAAGCAAGTGGGTGCGCCGCAGGGCACCATCATTACGCTGGAGGGGCTGTTTTTCAACACGCCCGCCCGCCTTAAGTTCCTCAAAGCGGATAACACTGAACGGCGTCACATCACTACCGTGGTGATGAATTATGCGTTGGCCTACCCGCAGGTGCGCTTCACGTTGCAGCAGGACGGACGCGAGACGCTGCACACCGACGGCACGGGGTATCTTTCCGATGCGTTGGTGAAGCTGTTTGGTGTGGACGACTTCAAGCGGATGGTGGAAGTTGACGCAGAACCTGATCCCCGCAGTGGGCGCATGCCTGTGACGGTGCGCGGCTATGCCAGTGAACCGGACTTCAGCCGGGGTGATCGCACGCGCATTCTGTTGTTCGTCAATGGGCGGGCCGTGCAAGACAGCAAAGTGAGCTATGCGGTTATTCAGGCGTACCACACCTTTTTGATGAATGGTCGCTACCCGGTTGCGGTATTGATGATTGAGGTGCCCCCGGCTGAACTGGATGTCAATGTACATCCAACCAAGGCCGAAGTCCGCTTCCGTGACCCGAATGCCGTATTCACGGCGGTACAGCGGGCGGTGCGGCGGGCCGTGGTCAGTCATGCATCGCCTTTGGCCGATGTGCGCGGCGGCGCGATGC
>CAWUJQ010000034.1:0-22590 GCA_963922445.1 uncultured bacterium | reverse complement strand
CACGGCTGCCCCGGTTGCCACTGCCGCCCCGGTTGCCACCGCGCCCACCGCTTGGGCGGCGATCCTTTTCACGGGCTTCCTCGGCAGTCCAGCCTTCCAAAACAGCCTGACGGCTGAGGCGAACCTTGCCGCTGTTGTCCACATCGGTGACCATGACCATGATCTCGTCACCGATGCTAACCTCATCAGAGGCAGACGCGACGTGATGGTCGGAAAGCTGCGAGATGTGAACCATACCGTCCTTGCCCGGTAAGAACTCCACGAACACACCATAGTCTTCAATGCGCTTGACCTTGCCGGTGTAGATGCGCCCGACTTCGGCCTCTTCTGTTAGTGCCTGGATTTCGTCAACAGCGTGAGAGACGGTTGTGGCATCGGCCCCTGCGATAAACACATTGCCATCGTTGTCGATGTCGATCTTCACATCGTAGCGATCCTGAATGCCGCGCACCGTCTTGCCACCCGGCCCAATGACCATACCGATCTTTTCCGGGTTGATCTTGACGGTAATCATGCGGGGAGCGTGTTCGCTAAGCTGCTTGCGCGATTCCGGGATGGCGTTCTGAAGCACGTTGAGGATTTGCATACGGGCATCGCGGGCCTGCTGCAGCGCCTGCCGCAAAATGTCTTCCGTTACGCCAGCAATTTTGATGTCCATCTGAAGCGCGGTGATCCCGTTTTCGGTACCAGCCACCTTAAAGTCCATATCACCGAGGTGGTCTTCCAGCCCTTGGATGTCTGTCAGGACAGCGACTTTGTCGCCTTCCTTGATGAGACCCATTGCAATGCCACCCACTGGCGACTTGATCGGAACGCCTGCATCCATGAGGGCTAGCGTACTACCGCACACACTCGCCATAGAGGTGCTGCCGTTGGAACTCATCACCTCACTAACGAGGCGGATGGTGTAGGGAAATTCCTTTTCATCTGGGATCATCGGGCGCAGGGCGTTTTCTGCCAGGGCACCGTGACCGATCTCGCGGCGCTTGGGGCTGCCCATACGACCCGTCTCGCCGACGCTGTACGGCGGGAAGTTGTAGTGATGTAAGTAGCGCTTGGTGTCTTCAGGGTACAACCCGTCAAGGTTTTGCGAGTCCCGTGGCGTGCCCAGCGTGGCAACCGTGAGGACTTGCGTTTGCCCACGCTTGAACATACCCGTACCATGCACACGCGGGAACAAACCCACCTCTGCCGACAGATCACGGATGTCGGAGTAGCCGCGCCCGTCGGGGCGTATGCCATCGTCAATAATACGCCGGCGCACTTCTTCTTTGACGACCTTGTCGAGCGCTTCTATGACAAGCTTCAGGGATGTCTGCTCGTCTTCGGGCAGGTCTGCGTTGCGGCCTTCGTACTCGGCCACAAGTTCATCCTTCAACGCGTTAAGCGCATCACCGCGGTCGTCTCGGTCGGTTTGTGTTGCGATGACCTCGCGTACACGGCCCCGAATCGACTCTGCGATTTCGGCAGTGAGGGCTTCGTCCTGTTCCTTCTGGATGATTTCGGCTTTTTGCTTACCAACGGCTTTGGCCATCTCGATTTGCACCGCAATCGCGTCCTGAATGGACTTGTGAGCCAGCGCAAGCGCCTCTACCATTGTGTCTTCATCAACTTCTTCGGCACCGCACTCAACCATGTTGATCGCGTCAGCCGTCCCTGCAACGCGCAGGTCAAGCGTGCTTTCTTCCATCTCGGTAATCGTGGGATTCACGACTAGTTCACCATTGAGCATCCCGATGCGCACGCCCGCGACCGGGCCATCCCATGGTACGTCAGAAACCATTAGGGCAGCGCTGGCAGCCGTAATCCCCAGAATGTCGATGTGGTGTTCCTGGTCGTGGCTAAATGCATTCAGGACGACCTGAACCTCGTTGCGCATGTTCTTGGGGAACAGCGGGCGGATTGCACGGTCAGTTACACGGGCAATGAGGATTGCGCCCTCTCCGGGACGCCCCTCACGGCGTAAAAAGCTGCCGGGAATACGTCCGGCAGCGTACATCTTCTCTTCATAGTCCACACTGAGCGGGAAAAAGTCGATGTCGCGGGGGGATTTGCTCATGGTGACGACAGCAAATAGTATGGTGTCACCGTGGCGCAACGTAACTGCACCACCGGCCTGCTCTGCAAATCGGCCTGTTTCTAGGATGATGTCATCACCACCCAGATCAATCGTAAACTGGTTGACCATCTGTTTTGTTCTTCTCCTATAACGCGCGCACGCTCCGCAAACAGGGACTGGTCACTAGTGCCTGCCTTGTCATGACGGGCACCACTCACCAATTCCTGCCTCACCGAGCGTGCAATACACAATATTTATGTTAGGGCATTTGGCCCACGAATGGCGGCAAACACGCCTGCGCCCACCCAGCGCCTAGCGACGCAGGCCCAACTCCTTGATAAGTTGGCGGTAGCTGTCCGGGTTGGTGCGGCTTAGATACTTCAGCTGACGTCGACGCTGACCAACAAGCTTCAGCAAGCCACGCCGGGAGTGTTGGTCGTGGGAGTGTTCTTGCATATGGCGGGTCAACTGCTGGATGCGCTCGGTTAGAAGGGCGATTTGCACTTCGGGTGATCCGGTGTCACCGTCGTGGCGAGCGTATTTTTCGATTAGCGACGCCTTGAGCGTTTTATCTAGTGTCATGCTATTCCCTTTTCGCCATCGAACTCGTGCCATGCACCAGTTCGTGGTACCTATCTACTGAACCGTTGCATTGTATCAGACGGCTTGTGGCGAAAAAAGGCGTTAATTTGGTGACGTGTCTTCCATCGCTTCTGCCACCAAATTCACGGTGTGATGCGTGCGGAAGAGGCTGTACTGCCCCGGACGGGCGGGAATCGGGTTGAGAACGTTTTCTGTTTCCATGATAGAAAACCACAGGGGTAAATCCCAATGGCTGTCACCGAGGTAGGTTTTGACGTTGCCTTCGGAAATCAGCATGTTCTGGTCATAGAGTTGCAACAGCAGCCGAATAAACTCATCACGGTTATGTAAGATGCGCGAGCTGATGGTACTGTCTTCGATGATCGAAATGCCCTTGGTGTTGAATTGGCTTTGCGGGTTGGCATACTCATCAACGGTTGCTGCGCCATTTTCCATCAGGTATTCCACTGCCCGCTGGAAAGACATGGCATTGTCATAATCGCGCAGGCGGCGGTGCAGGCTACCCAATGGGCACCATGCAAACCCACGAAAGCTGGTGAACTGTTCTACACTAACGACAATGCGGTACACCATGCTGGCGGTTTCGGGTTCGCGGTGCTTCAAATCTTTTACAGACAGTGTAGACCACGTAACATCGTCGTCGTCAACATGCCCTGCCACGGGATGCTCACTTGTGGCCACCGGGTCGTAGTCATCGCGCATTTTTATCACGGGTACAAGGTCATCTGGATTGTGACGATGTGGCACCAGTTGGCGTGTAAGCACCTGCTCCCGTACCAAGGCATCAATCCAGTGAGAGCGCCACTGGTCGTTCGAGTTCATGCCCGGTCGCTCCAACTCGCGATCCATGGCCAACCCCTTAAGCAGGAAGCCGTAATTCACGTACTCCCATCCACGCACACGGAGCGTGTTTTTCACGCGAAGCAGCACCCGGTCACGAATGAGGCGCGTTCGCTCTACGATAGGATGATTCGAACTCAGGGTAATACGACCAGAAGACGATACCGGCTTCAAGATGCCCAAGGACAGCGCCTGTGAGACGAGGTCTTCACCGCGTGACGATGAAACGACCGCCCCAACGGTTTCGAGTTGGTTTATCAGCGATTCCGTGGACAGCACATTGACCTCACGTTCGTCGGCCAAGCGGTCAAACTGAATCACCACGCTTGACCACTGCGACGGGGTAAAGGCATCCGCCGCGAGTTCTGTGCCGTTCAGCGAGTGTTCCGAGCCAAATGACGAGTGTGATTTGAGGCTGGTGAAGTCCTCAATGAACTCAACGGTGATGCCGGGGTTATTTTCTAATTGGCGGCTGGTGCTGCCGCGTACCCCCCACACAATCACCTGCTTGCTGTTAGAAATCAGCGTGTTGAGAACATCGTTGAAGTCGCGGTCACCGCTAGCCATGATAAACACATCTCCCGCACCGGGGCGGGCGGCGTCAGCCATAACATCACGGGCAATGCGGATGTCCGCACTGTTTTTACCCGGCAGCGTAAACACTGGCTCAATGTTGGCCAGCATCAGGCGGCTGGGGGTTTCCTCTGTGACCTCACGGCCGTTTACGTCTACCAGTGGTGGCAGGCTACCGCGCTGGCCCCACGGCGCGTAGGCAGCCATTTTGATGACTTGGCCGTGGGCTTTGGCCTGCGTTACGAATCGGTCAATCAGATGGTCAAGATCAACCGTAAAGCCCTGTTCATTCAGGCTAATGGCGATGTTTTCAAAGTCAATGTAAACGCTCACATTCTTAGTCTGAATGCCAAGCAGCGACTCAAACGGTTGAAAGATGATCTGATCGGCAAACTCAGTCCCCTGCAACACATCACGCGACCCCCAAACGCGGACGCGGGCGTTACGCGTCGTCCGTACCCGCCGCACCAACGGAATCATGTCCTGGCTCGTGGTAACGATAATCAATTCATCTACTGGGTCGGGGTCAAAGGCAAAGTAGTGAATGATAAGCGCGTCTGCCAGGCTGTTGCGGTCAGGCACATTGAATGTGTCGTAACCTGCCGCCTTAAAAATGAACTTGGGGTCAACCGACGGGGTGCTTTCTTTCGCATCGTGGGCATCCCAGTTCGCAACGGCGACGGCACGCAGTGATTCAGGCGTTGTTAGGCCAGCGGCAAGCGCAGCCCCACCCCGCAAGCCGACGGCTAACTCTTGAAAATCAACCGAAATTCCGCGTGATTCAAACTGAAGGACCAGGTCATCAACATCAACGATTAAGTATGCAGCCATTATCTATCCTGGAATAAACGACATATCACCCAGCGCTGCACGCAGGTGGAAAAATCAATTTCACTAAGCCCATACTTGGCAGGAGCGAATGTATTCGTTTTTGGTTGCTCGATTTACCTGTCCATCTAGCGCGATGGTACAGTATCTTTGTTCTAATCTAACTGTGCAAATTTTAACAAACGAGATATACGCTATCAAGCGTATACACGCGGCACCGTATGTCCTCGCAGCCCCCAGCACGATATGGATTTGGTATGGTTACAACTTGCAGCCAATGATGTGGGGTAGGAGGGACGCGCAGCGCCTCTGCATAGACAGAACTCTCAGTATAGTCCTGGTATAGCGGGGTTCATAGGTGAAAGTCTGGAATTATTCGGGATTTTTATCATCCCATGAGCGTTTGTGATTTATGGCTAACTTGTCCACGACGGCCTGACCGAGATCGACATTTGTCACGCTTGCAATTTGCATCAGGTACAGCATCACGTCAGCAAGTTCGGCGGCGAAGGCTTCGGTATCAGCCGGGGTGTCATTCCACTGGAAGTGTTCTAGCACTTCGTTGGCTTCTAACGACAGAGAAATGGCGAGGTTACGTGGGGTTTGCGGGCGGGGGGAATCGGCATCGTACCAGCCTTTTTCCTGCACAAACCGGTGCATGGCCTCGGTGAGTTCGCGCAGGCTGTCTTTGTCAATATCTGGGTTAGTAGGCATTACGTGACCGTCTTGAGAGCGTCATGAAGATGGTGCGAATAATGATCTTGATGTCTAGCCACAGCGACCAATTTTCCACATACCACAAATCATAAGTGGTGCGCTCAGCGATAGACGTGTCCCCACGCAGGCCGTTAATCTGCGCCCAGCCTGTCATACCGGCCTTCTCGCGATGGCGCTCCATGTAGCGCGGAATGCTCTGGCGGAACTGCTGAACATACACAGGGCGTTCTGGGCGTGGCCCAACGAGGCTCATCTCACCCAGCAGGACATTGATGAGCTGTGGAATTTCGTCCCAGTTGGACGAACGCAAAAAGCGACCAAAGCGCGTAACGCGGGAATCGTTGGGCACTGTCCATCCTGGCCCAACTGCCTCCGCATCTACAGCCATAGAGCGGAACTTAATGAGGTGGAAGCTTTTGCCGTCTAAGCCCATCCGCTCCTGGGTGTAAAACACTGGCCCATCGGACTCCATTTTGATGACGATAGCCGTCAGGATCATCACAGGTGACAGGAAAATCAGCCCAAAAGTTGCGCCGACAATATCTAGGCCACGCTTCAGGCTCAGCCGCCAACCGCGTAGGGCAATATCACGCACCGTAATTAGCGGTGTGCCCCCCAGGTCATCCATGTTGAGGTCACCTGCCATATACGACAGAATGTCTGGATAGACTTTGACATCGACGTGGCCGCGCTGGCACTGGCTAATAAGTTCCACGAGTTCGATGCGGCGCGCTTCGGGCAGCGCGATAATCACCTGTTCAACATGGTACGCGTCAATGATGTCGCCCACATCATCGTAGCCACCGATGACAGCAATACCCCCAAGGGATGTTGCGTCGCTGCCGGATTTTGTCACTGCGCCGACGATGTTGTAGCCGAGTGAAGGGCTGTTCTGAATACGCAGCGCAATGTCTTCAGCAACGCGCCCCTCCCCAATGATAATCAACTCGTCGGTGTCCACCTTGGCCAAACGCAAGCCAATCCGTAGGCTGCGTGAGAGTTCACGTCCGGTGCCCGTGAGCGCAATGCTGAACAGCGTCACATAAAAGAAAAGGGTTTGCGGATACTCTACGCTTAAAGGCGTGTCCTCGAACAGTAGCTCTGATGTGCCGTAAGCCAATACAGACCCAACCGTAACCAGGGCAACCACGTTGCGGGTTACATCAATGCGGCTGATAGTGCGGGGTAAGTGATACATCCGCGATAGGTAAAACACACCGATGATGGCGATCACATGCATGACAACCACGCCAATGTATTCCCCAAGGGAAGGGGCGACGTCTGGCCTGTCGAACAGCGGCACATTGAGGCGGGCATAGTAGCCTAGCACAAACGCTGCCGTGAGCATAGCGGCATCCATGCCCAGCACCATAACGTTGTAAAACGCCTTAATGCCCGGCACATTGCGGGACTTGCGCCTGGGCACGCTTACGTTGTGGGGGTCTTGACCTCCAACCACAGCGATGGGCCGCCCTTCAGCAGTAGCCCGGTTAACACCAGCGCGTGCAATGGCAGCGGTGTCGTCTTCCGGTAGTGTTTGCGATAAAAGATAAGCATCGCTCGACTGAACTCCTGCTGGGCGCGCTTGCTTTTGCGGCTTGCTGCCCGCTTGACGTGTTTCACTGTCACCGCCGGGTTGTAGAATATTGTCCATCCGGCCTGTTTGATCCGATACGCCCAATCGATATCCTCTCCGTACATAAAGAATGTTTCGTCTAATAACCCGACTTGCGCAATGGCCTCGCGCCGTACTTGCATGTAGGCACCCACCACACAATCGACTTCCAATTCGATGTTCTCATCGACAAACGTCATATTATAGCGCGCAAACCGAGGGCTATTTGGGAACAGCTTCGCCAGTCCACTAAACCGATAGAAAGACACCATTGGCGTTGGGAAGCTGCGCCGACAAGCCAAATCGAGGCTACCATCTGGCAACACAAGTTTAGGGCCGGCTACGCCCATCATAGGGTGAGCGTCCATATAGGCGACCATGCTGCACAGCGCATTCGGCGGCACTTCCGTATCTGGGTTGAGCAGTAGGGCGTAGCGGGGCGCTTCTGGTAGAGCGCCGCCCTCATCTTGAAAGCCAAGTGCGCGCAGCCCCAGGTTATTGCCATAGGAAAAGCCGCCGTTGGTATCGCTGGCAATGAGCCTGACCTGTGGGAATTCGTCACGCACCATATTGGGGCTGCCATCACTGGACGCATTATCAACAACAATCACTTCGTAGGTGAAGTCGCCCGTGCTGGCTGTTACCGTTTGTAGGCAGCGGCGCAGCAAGTCTTTTGTGTTCCAGTTGACGATGACAATTCCAAGGTCTTTCGGCATACGTCCTCCACGGTTGGCCGCGCCGCATTCTAACACATAGAATTGCGCCTGCGAATGTCATGACGGCTAAGTAAGCCGCTTACTGTACGTCGCTCACGCTGCAATCCCGGATGCAATAGATTGTGATACCGGGTTGGTGCCAATACGTAGCGGAATGCATGGGCGCGTCCGTGCCAACGATTTGCGGGCGCTGCACGCTGTAGACCTGCTCAAAAGCAGCTTCAATCTCAGTCAGATGGGCTGCCATCGCTGCCAGCACTGCCGAATTTATAAACCCGGCCCGCTGGTGCTGCCAGTACCACGCATCCGACACAATGAGGTAGTCCGCACGACCCGCTCGCAACTCGTCCACGGTAACCGCCTGCTGACCGCCATAGGTCTGCGTCCAGGGGTAAAGCGTTTCATCAAGCGGCACATTGTAAGGCCCATCCAGATGGAAAACCGCTCCAGGTGGAATGTTGTCATGTATCCATGCTTGTGCGGTGTAGCGCGTGTTCGGTTGGGTAAACAGACGGAGCAAGTGCAACGACGCATACAGTGGCGCGACGATGATGACGCCAATCAACAGCGAAGCCGTTGCCCACGTCCGCCAGCGCAAGTTCCTGTACAGGTACTCAGCGCCGACGCCGACAAACAGCGCCACCACCGGGATGATTGGTACAAGCATCTGGTCAGCCCCCAGCGGGCGAATGGTACGCAGCACCACGTAAGCATACGGAATTAGAAAGGCCAGCACGCTTAATACAGCTAACCGATGCCCCACACGCCAACTGACTAACGTTCCAACGACACCGATAAGCGCGGCGGGCAAGCCTAATCCGAACACCGCCAGATAGCGTATTTCGTACCCAAAGCCCAGCCAATGCGACGTGTTCATGGGAGACGCTTCGCTGCCAATATACTGGTTTGTGATGCTTTGAAACTCTGACCACACGAAAGCTGTATCAAAAATGACATGTGGCGTCGTGAAGACGAACGTGAGCGGGAACAGTATATATCCCAAAATAACCCAAATTAATCCCAATGTTGTCCAATTTCGATACAGGCTCACTAACCCCACCACAAACACCACAATGGATACTGCGGCTGCATTGTAGCGGCATCCGGCGGCGAGACCGGCACAAATCCCCGCGAGTGCGAAACGCCACCAGACGAACCGCCGCAACGACAGCCAACTCGCCCAGATGCACAGCATCACAAACCCGGCAGCGAGGCTGCTTGTCGTTGTGTAGTGAGCGTGCTGCACCATTGGCACACTAACGGCAACAATCGCGCCTGCTGCCGCGCTACCAACGCGGCCCGTGATTAAGCGTGCAGCACTGTATGCGCCCGCTATGGCAAGCATCCCCCCTAACGCAGAAAACGCCCGCCCCGTGATGTACAGGCGAAATGGCGTGTGCCTGCGGGCACTGAATTCGGCGCGGCTTTCCCAGTCGATGCGCTGACGCTCACCCGTCAGCCAGAAGACGGCGAGATGCGTGTTAATCAGTAAGGACGGGTTGTGAAAGAATTTGGGATTTAGCTGCCCGGTGAGCAACATCCGCAGTGGGCGTTGCACGAACAGGAACTCATCCGGGTGGATGGGGATGTTCTCATGCGTCGTATTGAGGGCAACATCCTGCGGGGCATAGGCAGGGTTGGGCTGGCCGTAGGCAATGCCAGTCAAACGGAGCGCAGCGCCCAGCAGCAAAATTGCCAGCGCAATGCCATAATCAGCGAGTTTCATCTGGTTCAGGCGTCAGCCGTAGGCAGGGATTTAAGTGGCTTCCCTTGTAGAGCAGCGCGCATTGCGTCACGGTCGTCCCAGGGATATTCGATTTCATCAAACGCCATACTCTGCTCGTGACCCTTACCGCAGGCAATGACAATGTCGCCAGCATTGGCGCGTTGGCACGCTTCATAGATTGCCAGCCCTCGGTCAGGTACCCGAATGAACGTCTCACCTTCAATGGCACCTTGTGACATGCAACCCTGTGCCATCTCTTCCAGAATCGCATCCAGAGATTCGGTGCGTGGGTCTTCTGCTGTGAGAACGGTGAAATCTGCCAGTTGGGCTGATGTTTCTGCCATGAGTCGGCGCTTTTCACGGTCACGTAAACCCGCGCTGCCAAACACAGCGATGAGCTGTTTGTCCGGTGCCAGCATCGTGCGGGCCGCTTCAAGCGCTCGCCGGAGCGCGTTGGGGGTGTGAGCAAAGTCCACGATGGCGGTGAAGTCTTGGCCTTCGTCGATACGTTCCATGCGCCCACTGATAGCCGTCACGCTTTCGATGCCATCGCGTACTGTGCCAACCCCCATCCGCAAGCCAGAACGTGTCGCGCAGATGGCAGCCAGTGCGTTATAAACGTTGAACTCACCCGGTAGGTACAGTTTGAACGTCGTGCCGTCGATTGCAAATTCGGTATGTGACGGCGCATAGTCAATATCTGCCGCCCGCACATCGCCACTTTCGATGCCGTAACGCACAAGTTCTTCTGTTGGGATTGACGCGAAGTAGTCTGCCGATGGGTCATCGTTATTGATGACGGCCACCTTTGACTGACCGTGTGTACGCTCCGAGGCCATCAGCATGTGAAACATACGTGCTTTGGCGTCACGATAATTTTCCCAGCTACCGTGATAGTCCAGGTGTTCGTGGGTGATGTTGGTCAGTACGGCAATATCCACATCAACGCCGTTGAGCCGCCCTTGAGCCAGCCCATGACTCGTCATTTCTACGACGACGTGGGTCAGGCCCAGCGCCACCATGTGCGCCAAAATTGATTGGAGTTGTGGGGCTGCTGGCGAGGTCACGTGGAAGCCAGTGTCTATTTGCTCTTTATTGCCGAAATCAGCGGCGAGTGTGCTAATCAGCCCCGGTTTGGCATTGTCCGATGCTTGAAGGATCGCGTGGATGAGTGTGGCGGTGGTGGTTTTGCCGTCTGTTCCCGTCACACCAATCACCGTTAGCTTGCGCGACGGGTAATCATGATACGCTGCCGAAAGGTAACCAAGCGCTTGACCCGCGTCCTGCACCTGTATGTAGGGAATATCCACGGTAAGCTCACGCTCACATACGATAGCCGCTGCACCGCGCTCAATGGCGTCAGCAATGTACTGGTGACCATCTGTTGTGAGGCCGTGCCGCGCCACGAAAACCCCACCCGGCTGAACGGCCAGGCTGGACTCTTCTATGGGCGCTGTAATTTGCGTTTGCCAGTCACCACGGATTGAGATGATGTCTTCTGGATTGAGGGCGTTTGCAAGTTGACTGAGTGTGAGCATGTCCGCTCCTTCTGTTGGTGCGTGCGCAGTGTACAGAAGTCCATACGGGGTGACCAGTGAAAAACAAAAAGGGCGCAGGTAACCCCTACGCCCTTTCAGCGTTTAATGCAGTGAATGACCTAGCTGAGGCGTGCTGCCATGTCGTTCATGTTGCTACGGATGCTGCCGTCAACCACACGCTCTTCGCTGCGGATAACCAGACCACCCAGGATGGTCGGGTCAACCTGATAGGTGACGTTGGCACCGCTTAGTTCACCTTCAATGCGACTCTTCTCTTCGTCATCGAGCGGCATGGCGCTGATGACTTCAACGTCGCCAGCAAGCTGACGCGCATCTTCCGGCACGCGGGAGAAGAAGTCACTGATAAGGGCCTTCTGACGGCTCTCGTCAACCAGGGACTCACCAATAAGGCGGTTGGCCAGCGCGACAGAGATGTTGGCTACTTGATTGCGCATGTCGCTCAGTTCAGCTTCGCGCTCAGTGGCGGCTTGCTCACGAGCGTTGTTACGAATCGTTTCGGCTTCAGCCTGTGCTTCGGAACGGATGCCAGTGGCCAGTTCCTCACCACGTTGGCGACCTTCTTCAACCATCTTTTGCACCTCAGCCCGCGCTTCGTTGCGGATGCGCTCGGCTTCAGCCTCTGCGTTGCGACGGGCGCTTGCAGCCTCTTGAGCGTCCTGCAACCCCTTTTCGATGCGGTTGGTGCGCTCATCGAGCATACGACCCAGCGGGCCAATCAAGCCAAAAGTGAGCAGGCCAGCCACAATCAGGAAGTTGACCGTTTGAGCCAGCATAAAGCCAGGGTTGATACCTAACTGACCCGCTGGGCCAGCTTCCTCAGACACAGCGAACGCCGCCGGGACGACGATCAACAGGGCCAGCACGGTGAGGATGACCGCGTTGCGTTTCATGTTACGCATAAAATCACCTCTCACGACGACTAAAGAACGAACAGGATGATGAGCGCAACCACCAGCGCGTAAATAGCGATAGCCTCAGTAAACACGATTGCCAGAATCATGTTCGTCTGAATGTCGCCGGCTGCATCCGGGTTGCGACCGATGGCCTGCATAGCACCCTGGGCCAGCAAACCGATGCCGATGCCCGGGCCAATTGCGCCCAACATAACCAAACCTGCGCCTACTGCTTTCAATCCGACTTCCATTGATCTTTGCTCCTTATGAGATGCGTGAAATTAGGGTTTTGTTCGTAATTAAATTAGTGATGCTCATCGCCGTGATCGTCGCCGTGGTGGGCTTCCATTGCCTGAACAGCGAACACGAGCGTTAGAACAGCAAATACAAGCGCCTGTACGAAAGCGATGATGATCTCCAGGCCGATGACGATGCCCGGTGCGACGAAGGCCAACAGGAACGGGAACACCATCAACACGATACCGCCAGCGAAGATGTTACCGAACAAACGGAAGGCCAGCGAAACGATCTTACCGATTTCGGAGACAATTTCGATGATACCGACGACAAAGTCAACCCCGCCAATCGGACGGCTTGCAATGTTGCCAACAGCCGACAGGTTGAGGAACTTTTCAAAGTAGGAGGGGCCGAGCGCCCATATACCATAACCCTGTACCGCCAGGATGGCCAAGATAGCCAAGCCAAAGTTCAGGCTCAGGTCAGTAGCAATCACACGCACGAACGGTGTAATGTGCGACACGTATGGGAAGATGCGGTTGTTTTCCAACTCGCTAGAAGACATCGGGAAGACCGCGTTGGGGTAAACCATCTGCGTGGCTTCACAGCTCGCTTCTTCCAAGGCACCCGCGCTGATTTCACCAGCAGCAAATGCTTCTTCGGCTTCTTCCAGTTCAGCAAAAGCAACGGCGACTTGGTCAGGTGTGCCAAACACATAGACGCGCTCGATTTTCTCTTCGCTGTGGTCGTCTTCGCCCTCGGCTGCCGCTTCGTCACCCTCTTCAACGGTTTCCGTGTTGCTATTGCCCATCAGCAGCAGGGAGGCGGTTTCTTCAGCCGCTTCTTCGGTGGCAGCTTCAGGCTCGTCGGTGCCTTCAGCATCACCTTCGTCGGCAGCGTCGTCCTCAGCGGCTTCATCGCTGTGGTCTTCACCTTCCATCGCGTCGTCTGCTTCGGTTTCGGCGGCAGTTTCTGCGTCTGCTTCATCGTTCAGGCCCGGAACAACACACAAGCCGTCCGCAGGAATCTCCTCAGCCGTTTCTTCCTCAGCCGCTTCCTCTTCAACTTCTTCTGCAAAGCTGTTGGACATCAACAGCGTCTGCACGTCAGCCGAGGTCTCTTCGATTGCAATGTCCTCGCAATAACCGGGCAGGTTATCATCGAAGGCGGCTAGGCTAGAACAGTGCGCAGCACGGTCAACGGCATAGTCTGCCGGGTCGTACTCGTTGTAGTAGCTGTCCGTGACTTTGGAGAAGTGGATGCAGTCGGCTTCCAGCTCATCATTAGCAGTGACGCCTGCGTCTAGCGTGCGGTCAACATGCAGCTTCCAGGTGTTGGGCACACCCATTTCGGAACGGGCGTAGCCGCTTGTGTTGGGGTAGGAACAGTGCATGTAACCGATGGATTCGACACCGGGGAAGATTTCCATCCAGTTGCCGATGAGCAAAAAGAAGAAAATCGACGAAACCAGCGGCCATAGGAACGGTGCCTTACGGAACTTCTCACCGCCCAGGCCGTCACAGAAGTTGTAAAAGGTTTCTACGAAGACTTCCGTCAGACCTTGCCAGCGGTCGGGGATTTCCTTCGTCCAACCGTTGGTGTTGCGCCACATCATGCCAACCCACAGGGCAGTGACGGCGATAACCAATATCGCGGCAATAAAGGTGTTGGTAATGGGCAAAGCCCCATACACAACAATTTCCGGCGGCACAGTAATCACCGGCAGCGCAGGGGCAATACCTGCATTGGGAAGAACCGTGAATGGCAGCCAAACGCAAATTAGCCATGCCAAAACCAACCCAATTGCGAGGAAGACCAACCCGCGTAATCTTGGGTTACCCATATCAGAGTTTCCTCCTCATTAAACGGATAAAAGCATATTTCAACGTGATACCTCCTCGTCAGGTGCGTGTTGCGTAAAAGTTTCTTTCGTGTTGTGTGGGGGCACCTGCGGAATAATCCGCTTAATTGCCCCCGTTGCAATCTTGAGCATGGCAAACAGGCTAACTGGCATACTTAGCACAAGCAGGCTGATGGTAAACAGCGGCCTGCGCTCTGTGAGGCTGTCTAACCATAGGCCCAAGAAAAAAGCCGTGAAGATTATCACAACAGAGGCAAACCCGGCTAACCCGGCGGTACCCGCCAGCAGCAAGTTTTTCGCCCTGCGAGACATTTTAGGCCTCGTCATGGTACCTCTGAAAAAGCGCTGTGCATTTTATCACAAGCAATCTCTAATGCCAAAGTTTTCACTAAAGCATTTCGCCAGCTCTCAGGAGAGCGGTGGCGGCGTCTTGCGCCCAGTTGTAAACCGGGTTGACCAAAGCCGTCCCCAGCAGAATGACGATGACTGTCGTCAAGCCCAACACCCACGCGTAAGACGTGGTAACGGGCACAGGTTGCACACTTTCGTCAGCCTCATCGAAGTAAACGATCTTGACCACAACCAGATAGTAGTAGACCGCAATCAACGAGTTGACGACGCCCACGACAGCCAGCCACGTCAGGCCAGATTGTACCGCTGCGTTAAACAGGAAGAACTTGCCAATGAAGCCCGCCGTCGGCGGTAGCCCCGCCAGCGACAGTAACGCGACTGTGAGGGTAAAAGCCAACCACGGGTTACGCTTGCTCAAGCCTGCGAAGTCTGCAATGGACTCGCTGCCAACGGCTTCGCTGTAGATGATTACAACGGCGAAGGCTAACATGTTCGTGAACGTGTACATGAACATGTAGTAGCCCACAGCAGCCACAGCTACATCCGTCTGATTTTGCAGCGCAGCCACACCGATGAGGGTATAACCCGCTTGTGCCACCGATGAGTAGGCCAGCAGCCGCTTGATGTTGCGCTGTGACAGCGCCAGCACGTTACCAACCGTCATTGTGACGGTGGCAAGCACCGCCATCAGTGGTACCCAGTACGTTTGTAGTTCGGCACCGCCCACCACCGCATCCACCGGGAAGACAACAACAAAGAAGCGTACCAGCAGGGCCATACTAGCCGCCTTACTGGCTACGCTCACGAATGCTGTTACGGGCGTAGGCGCACCTTCGTACACGTCCGGCGTCCAGAAGTGGAACGGCGCAGCGCTAATCTTAAAGCCGAAGCCCACCACAATCATGACCATCACGCCCAGCAACGGCACTGCACTCTGCTCAAAGACAACTGGCAATTGCTCCGCAATCAGGTCGAGGCGGGTAGCGCCTGTGAAACCGTACAGTAAGCTAAAGCCGTACAGCATGATGGCGGTGGCAAACGAGCCGAACAGGAAGTACTTCATGCCGCTCTCGGACGAGCGCAGGTCGTTCCGCTTAAACGTCGCCACGATGTACAACGGGATGGAGATTGTTTCCAGCGCGATGTAGACCATAATCAGGTCAGCGGCGGCGGCTACCAGGCACGCCCCCAATGTGGAAACGATAATAATCAGGTAGAACTCGCCGCGTTCGCCCAGGTCATGGGTATCAATGGCAATCAGGCAGGTGATGGCACCGGCTGCGGTTATCATTACCTTGAAAATCTGCGCCAAAAAGTCGTGGCGTACCATGCCACCCCAGTAAAGTGCCCCGTCTGGTTGTGAGAACAATGGCACCAGTGCCAGCAGGATCAGGCCAAAAAAAGACACATAGGCGATGTTGCGGCGCTGACTGCTTGGCAGGTACACATCCAAAAACAGCACCACCATTGCCATAATCGCCAACCCAACTTCAACGCCGATGCTGGGTAGGCTTGCTAAAAGACTGAATTCAGTCACGTTTACCCTCCAAGAATCGCAAGAATCGGACGCATACCCACCTCAACCACGGGCGACATGATGTCCGGGTAGAAGCCAATCACCATCAACGGGGTGGCAAGCAGCAACAGGATGATGCGGTCAGACCACGCAATGTTGCCTACATCTGGGAACTTGGCTGCGTCAAACTCGCCAAAGAATACCTGATGCGCCACGCGCAAGACGTATGCGGCTGTCACGATAATCCCGATCACGGCAATAATCGCAATCCAAGCATAGTAGTTACTCAGGGTGAAGCTGCCAATTTGCAGCGTGATGTTCTCAGATGCCTCGAACAGCCCCATGAAAATGGGGAACTCCGCAATGAAGCCGCTGAAACCGGGCATACCCATACTCGTCAAACCACCGACGACAAACGCCAGAGCCACCCACGGCATCACCTTGATGAAACCGCCCAGGCTGGGGATGTCACGGGTGTGGGCACGGTCGTAGACCATACCGACGCAGCCGAAGAACAGGGCTGTCATCGCACCGTGGCTAAACATCTGCAAGCCGCCACCCAAAAAACCACGCGCATTCATCGTGGCCCAGCCCATGCTCACCAAGCCCATGTGACTGACCGACGAGAAGCCGATGACGTACTTAAAGTCACGCATACGGAAGGCAACAAGCGCACCCAATACCACGTTAATCAGCGTCAAGAACACAATCCAGGGCAGGTGAACCTGCGCGCCACTGGGTAGCAACTGTACGCCCACGCGCAGCGCGGCAAACGCGCCCAGCTTCATCAGCACGCCCGCGTGAATCATGGAAACAGCAGTTGGCGCGGCCACGTGTCCATCTGGTGACCAGTTGTGGAACGGGAACACACCCGCCAACACACCAAACCCGATGAAGATGAACGGGAACCACAGCTTGGCAAACGTCAGGCTTTCAATGCTCAAGAAGCCTGGCCGGCTAAAGGCACCGCCTTCGGCAGCCAGCATCAACTGCGTCATGTTAAAACTAAACTCAGTTGAATCGGCAGGAAGGACGCCGTCAGCAATCGCCGCCTGGAACAGTTGCGCGCCTTCTGGCATGAGGAAGAAGTTGCGGGCCACGAAAACCATCGCAATCGCACCAACGAGCGCAAAAACGGAGCCAACGAGAATATATATCGTTAGCTTCATCGCAGCGTATTCTCGTAGCACCACCCACCCCCATCCCGCAATCAGGATGTACATGGGGAACAGAGCCAATTCGTAGAAGAAGAACAGCGCGAATAGGTCTATCGACACGAACACACCGAACACACCCGCCACCAGCAGCAGGAAAAACGCCATGAACTCACGGGTTTGCTCTTCGATGCGCCAGCTAATGAGTACACCCGTAACGGCGACCATCCCCGTGAGCAGCACCATCGGCGCGGTCACGCCGTCAATGCCCACATGATAGGCAATTCCCAGGCCATCGACCCAGGAGTAGCGCTCTTCCAGTACAAGCTGACGGTCGAACATGGCTGTGCGGTAGCCCGGCGCGCCAATCTGCTCCAGTTGGTCTAGCTCTGCATTGAGTGTGTCAACTTGTGCTAGATAACTGAAGTAGGACGCGGCAGAAAGTCCCAACACCGTGAAGGCTGTCATCAGCGCGACGACACGGATCGGCATCTTGGCTTCGCTGTCCATGAACAGGATTGCGATAGCCGCGATGACCGGGATGAAAATAATCAGACTGATAATCGGAAAAGTCATTGGTGTCACTTATCCCATCAGGCCGGCCAGCATCAGCGTGACCGATTCGTTAATTGAGACAAGAATCCAGTTGGGAACCAAGCCCGTGATGAGCATCAACACCATCAGCGGTGCGATGGCAATCACTTCGCGGCGCTCGATTTCCAGGTTCGTGTCCTGCCATTGCATGTTGAACGGGCCGTGCAGCACGGCCCGTATCCCCTTGAGGATGTAGCTACCCGTGAACAAGAGGCCAAGCATCGCGATCACCGTCAGCACGGTGTAAACCGGGAACGCCCCCCGCACCACCAGGAACTCGCTCACAAAGCCGTTGAGTCCGGGTAGGCCCAGGCTGGCCATGCTGGTGAAGATGAAAATGCCACCGTAGATGGGCGCTTTCACCCACAGGCCACCGTACTGCGTCATGTCGCGGGTGTGCGTCTTATGGTAGATGGCCCCTGCCAGCAAGAACATCCCGGCAGAACTAAGGCCGTGATTAAACATCTGCAACACCGCGCCATTGGTGGCGACAATCGCGTGGCCCATCATCTCGTCGCTGATGGTGCCGTCAACGAACATGCGCCCATAGGCGGCTGCCGTCACCGCGATGCCCATCGCAACAAAGCCCATGTGGTTTACCGAACTGTACGCAACAAGCCGCTTGATGTCGTTTTGTCCAAAGGCAGCGAAAGCGCCTAACACTACACCCAGCATCGCTAGTGTTGCGAATATTGTCGCTGCATCCGTTTGGAAAGCGCCGAGGAAGTTGATTTCGGCAACCCATACGCCAGGGAAGAACGGCACAACTAGCCGCAAAAAGCCATAGGCCCCCAGCTTGAGCATTACACCGGCCAGCAGCATAGAGCCAGCCGTCGGTGCCTCGGAGTGCGCGTCTGGCAGCCAGGTGTGGAATGGCCACACGGGTACTTTGATGCTAAACGCGACGAAGAAGCCAACGAACGCCAGCGCCTTAATCACGCCAACGGGCTGACCCAGCAGAGTTTCTCCAGCGCGGACGCTCGGCCACAACTGCGAAATTGCCACGATGTCGAAGGACGGTTCGCCTAGGGCTGTCAGGGACATTGACCAGCCGATTAACTGTGTCGCGAGCAACATGCCCAGCGTGCCCCCCATCGAGTAGATGAAGAACTTGGTGCTGGCGTAAAGGCGATTTTTGCCGCCCCACTGCTTGATGAGGAAGTATATCGGCACCAGACTGAGTTCGTAGAACAGGAAGAAAATCATCAGGTCGAGCGCGACAAACACGCCCATCAGACCGACCTCGAACAGCAAGATGAGCGCCATGTGCATCTTGACGCCCTCATGGATTTCAAAGCTGACCAATACAGACAGCGGAACGAGAATCCCGGTCAGCAAAATCATGCTTGCGCTGATGCCATCAATGCCGAGGTGCCAGTTGGCACCGATGCCACTAAACCAGGCATTGTTCACTTCAAAGGCATAGCCGCCGTTTGTGGCTTGCCCGGTGTAACCGTAAAACACAAAGATGCTGTACACGCCGATCACACTTGAAAAGATCAGCGCCATAGCACGCTGCAAGTTGTCGTTATCTGGCAGCAGCAGCAGCACCAACGCGCTGACGGCTGGCAAAATCACCAGCAGCGTCAGCAGGTTTTCTACAATAAGGGTTTGCATTCGCTCTCTCCTTTATGGGGCGGCTTGCAAAATGCCGGTCGACAGGGCGAGCGCCAACCCGATCATAATAATCGCAATCGCAACGAGCAGCAGGTACTGCTGCACGCGCCCAGTTTGCACGCGCCGGAACCAGTTGCCAAACGCGCCCACGCCATCGGGAATCGCATCACCAAAGCCGTCAATGAGCCACGCATTGAACATCTTGATAAGTTCACCCGTGAAGTTAAAGACTCGTGCCACCAGATGCAGGAAGCCGTCAATCACGCCCCGGTCAATCCACTCACCTGTAATGCGGGCGATGACTTGTGACGGGCGGATGAACACAATCTGGTAGAGTTCGTCAATGTAGTACTTGTTTTCGAGCAGTCCCCACACCGGGCCAAGGGCTTTTACCAGCGGGTCTTCTTCACCTGCTTTGAGCGGTTCACGACCATACACAACCCAGCCCAGGCCGATGCCACCCAGCGCAACAACGAACGACGTTAGCACAGCGGGCCAAACATCCACGAAGGAGGGCTTGGGAATCGGGTGCAACAGCGACGCGTTCACGAAGTTGAAGAACGGGTTGCCATCACGTGAGAAAATCCAACCCAGGATCGGGAAGTCTGGCGGCACGCCGACGAAACCGGCAAACACTGCAAAGAACGCCAAAACGACCAGCGGCGCAACCATCGTGAAGTTCACAATCGGTTCACCTAAGCTAGCGTGTGCGGCCTCTTCAGTACGATTGTCACCGGCGAACGTCAGTGCAATCTGGCGGGTGGTGTAGAACGCCGTCAGGAAGGCGGCCAGCGCCAACATCCAGAAGACAAACGCCTGCGGGCCGAATCCTTCGCTCATGCCCAGCCAAGCATCGGCCAGGATTTCGTCTTTACTCCAAAAGCCCGCCGTAATCAGCGGGAAGCCCGCCAGCGACAGTCCGCCAATCAGGAAAGTCACAAACGTGACGGGCATCTGACGGTACAGGCCGCCCATGTTGCGCATGTCCTGCGGGTCGAAATGCTCCCCGTGCGCTTCAGGGTGTTGGCCGGGGTCTTCGGTGATTGCCGTCGGCTCTGCCGGGTGATGTTCACCCGCTTCGTCGCCAACAGCGGCAGTTTCATGATGCTCGTCGTGAGGGTCGTCATGGCCGTGACCATGTGCGTGTTCGTGGACATGGTGTTCACCATGTTCCATGCCGTGAATCACTGCACCAGCAGCCATGAACAGCAGCGCCTTAAAGAAGGCGTGAGTAATCAGGTGGAATGCAGCGGCCACATACGCGCCGATGCCCAGCGCAGCCACCATAAAGCCAAGCTGCGAAATGGTAGAGTAGGCCAGCACGCGCTTTACATCGAACTGTGCGACGGCGATGGTTGCTGCAAACAGGGCTGTGAACCCACCAGCAAACACCATGAACAGCGTACCCGCACCGAATTCGCCTGCGTGCGGATTAAAACCTGCTTCCAGGATGGGGAACATACGGATAATGGCGTACACACCTGCGGAAACCATCGCTGCCGCGTGAATCATCGCGCTAACGGGCGTTGGGCCTTCCATTGCGTCTGGCAGCCAAACGTGCAGCGGGAACTGCGCGGACTTACCGACTGTGCCGATAATCAAGAAGATAGCCACCAGTTCCGCCGAGTTGAGCGTGCCCCCAAACAAAATCGCTGGTGTTGCTTCCAGGAATTCGAGGAAGGGGTCGTTAAACAGCAAATCGCGAAAGTTCAGCGTCCAGGCACCGTAAAACTCTGCCGAGAGTGAGAATAGATACACAATGCCCAGCAACATGAGCACGTCGGCAACACGCGTCGTGGTGAACGCCTTGATCGCTGCTTTGTAAGCGCTTTCCTTCTCGTACCAAAAGCCAATTAGCAGATACGAACACAGGCCCATGACCTCCCAGCCGACAAACAAAAACAGCAGGTTGTCTGAGATAGTCAGGATGAGCATCGCGCCTGCGAACAGGCTCAAGATAGCAAAAAAGCGCGACTGGCGCGGGTCGTGGGCCATATAGCCAATGGCATAGACGAAAATCATGGACATGGCCAACGGCACCATAAACAGCAGCACCGCATTCAGCGGGTCAACCAATACGCCGATACGGAAGAAGCCATCACCCAATGCCAACCAATTAAACTGGCTACCGAGGACTTCTTGGCCAAAATTGTCGATACCCAGCGCAGCGAAAAACAGCCGCCAGCTTATGAGCAACGCCATCACAACGCCGCTCATACCTACAATGATTGATATGACCCGGCTGCTGTCGCGTACAATCGGCACGTCCATACCGTCATAGTCGGGGTGATGCCCGCCGTAGTGCGGGTCCGTCGCTGGCAGCAGCTTGGCGCGGTTGGTCATCAGCGAAATAATCGCAAATGCCAACAGCGGGCCAACGGGCACCAGCCACGGGAGTAAATTCAGGTCTGTAAAGTTCATCTTTCGTTCGAACCCTCTCTGTTACCAGCGCAGCAGGTCAACATCTTCGACGATGACCGAACTACGGGTACGGTATACCGATATAACAATCGCCAGACCCACGGCGGCCTCCGCCGCTGCGATTACAAACAGGAAGGCCGCAAAAACCATCCCGTTTACGTTGATCGCATCCGGCGTGGTGTAACGCCAGAAGGCCACGAGATTGATGTTCACGGCGTTGAGCATCAGCTCCACGCCCATCAAGATGGCGACCGCGTTACGCCGGGACAGCACACCAAAAACGCCGATGCACAGTAACGATGCGGATACAACCAGATACATCCAAAGGGGAATCATAGTTTGTTTGCCTTATTCGTTTTCACGGGCAATCACGATAGCGCCCACCATGGCCGCCGTCAGCAGCAGGGACGCCACCTCAAAGGGCAGCACAAAGCCGTTACCGTCCACCAGCGCAAGGCCAATTTCGCGGGTCGTCGCAACGTCCATACTACGGGGCAGTTCGCCGGATGCTGTAATGGTGCCGTTCGGCCCCCACACGGGTAGGATAATCCCCACCATAATCGCGACGAACAACAGCCCGCCCGCCAGCGCACCCACCCACCACTGTCGGTTAAACAGGTCGGTGATGCGCGTCATACTGCGCGTAAGCATCACAGCGAAGATGAACAGAATGGCAATCGCGCCGATGTAAACCAGAACCTGAATCGCCG